>JAZLFB010000143.1:0-37363 GCA_045615585.1 Akkermansia sp. | reverse complement strand
ACTTAGAGGCGTGGGGTACGGAAGTTTCGATGGCGAGAATGTTCATGCCTGTGTCAGTTGGGCGGTCATCCACTTGCCGCGCAGCACGGTTTTCTGCACGGTCAGCCCTGCGGCGCGGGCGGCTGCCAGCGTTTCTTCCGCCTGAGTGTTGAGAATACCGCTGATGATGAGAATGCCGTCTGCCTTCATGGCGGCTTTCAGGCGCGGGAAGGCTTTTTGGAGAACGGTGGAGAACAGGTTGGCCAGCACCACATCCGCCTGTTCGCCCGCCTTGGGCGCCCATTCAAAGACATCCGCTTGGAAGAGGTCGAGGTTGTCCGCCCCGCCGTTGCGGTCGATGTTGCGGCGGGCGACTTCCACCGCCTTGGGGTCAAAGTCAAAGCTGATGGCGGATTGTGCGCCCAGCTTCAGACCCGCCAGCGCCAGCACGCCCGTGCCGCAGCCGATGTCCGCCAACGTCCATGCTCGGTCTTTCAGCGCGGTGCCCACATAGTCACAGAGCAGACGCAGACAGGTGGAAGTGGTGGCGTGGTTGCCCGTGCCGAAAGCCTGTTCGGCGGGGAAGCTCAACACAATGCGCTTGGGGTACTTGGCTTTCAGCTCCGCCAGCACTTCGGGCTTGGAGGACGCGGAAATCACGATGCGGTCACGAATCATGAGCGGCGGCGTGTTTTCGGGCGCGGTGGCAGCCACCCAGTCCGTTTCGGGCAGCTGAGAAACCTCGCCGCCGTAACAGGCTTGCAGGATAAGGGCTTCCTCCGCCTGTTCGGTGTACAGATCAATGGAGATACGCCCCGCACGGAACGCGGCGGAAATCACCGCCCCCGCCACGTGTTGCAGACGTGTCTGCCACTCTTCCTCATGCTCTGCCGCTGCTGTTTTGTGCCAAAGATACATAACGCGCGGGTATTGTAGCAAAAGATGTTTGATAGTTCAATCCTTATCTCCCGCGCGTGCGGGCGCAAAGCATGATTGACGGGCAGGGGGCTGCATGGTAGAATAACGGCGTATGGAGGACACCCCCGAACAGATGATTCACCGCATGAGCGACGTGCTGGCCAGTCAGGTGGCAGCGGGCGAGGTGGTGGAGCGTCCTGCCTCGGTGGTGAAAGAGCTGGTGGAAAACAGCATTGACGCAGGGGCGCACAGCGTGAAGGTGGAAATCCGCCGCGGCGGTGTCTCGCTCATCAAGGTGACGGATGACGGCTGCGGCATGAGCCGCGCGGATGCCGAGCTGTGCTTGGAACGCCACGCCACCAGCAAGCTGGTGAAGACAGAGGATTTGTTTGATATCCGCCACCTCGGTTTCCGCGGTGAGGCTTTGCCCAGCATTGCCTCCGTCTCTCATCTGGTCATTACCACCCGCCGCGCCAAGGAGGTGGAGGGGTGGCGCGTGAGCTGCGAGGGCGGCGAGATGGCTCCGCTCATGAACGCGGGCTGTGCACCCGGCACGGAAATCAGCGTGAGCAACCTCTTTTTCAACACGCCTGTGCGCCGTAAGTTCCTGAAAGGGGATGACACGGAAGCGGGGCATATTGAGCACCAGATGAAGCTGCACGCCTTGGCGTTTCCGCAGGTGCGTTTCACCTTTGTGCGCGATGGTCAGACCGTATTTGACGTACCCGCCACCCACGATTTGCGCCAACGCATTGCCGATTTCACGGGGCGCGAGATGGCGGAACAGCTGATGCGTGTGAAGCCCACGGAGGCACCCGGACTGCGCGTCACGGGCTACCTGATGCCCCTTTCCGCCGCGCGGCGCAACCGCCGCATGCAGTACATCTTTTTGAACGGTCGCCCAATTGACGACCAAATCATTGCCCGCGCCGTGCGCGACGGTTACGGCGGTTTCCCCACGGGGCTGCACCCCGCGCTCTTCCTGTATCTGGAGGTGGAACCCGCGCTGGTGGACGTGAACGTCCACCCCGCCAAGCGCGAGGTGCGTTTCCGCCGCCCCTCCGAAGTGACCATGACGGTGATGTCTGCCGTGGCGGCCACGCTTGCCTTGCATGCCCGCGGCGAAAAGGATACCGAAGAACCCGCCCCGCCGCCTGAGGTGCCTGTCAGCACCCCCGCCGCCGTGGTGAAAGAAACGCCGAAGCCCGCGCCGTCTCCCGCCCCGAAGCCCGCCCCGACGGAGAACCCCGCCCCCAAGGCACCCGCTGACCGCCCTGCGCCCGAACCTTTTGTGCTGCGCCCTGTGTTGGAGCCGCGTCAGGTTGATTTGCCCCTGCCGCCCGCCGAGCCCGCGCCGTCTACCGTCGCCGCTCCTGCGGTGCCCGCGCCTACTACGCCCGCCGCCGCCCCGCCGTGCCCGACCGTTCCTAATTTCCGCCACATCGGCACCTTCCAAGACACCTACGCCTTGTTTGAAAATGCCGAGAGCTTGGTGCTGATGGCCCCGCGCGCCGCCCGCGAACGCATTATCTTTGAGCGCTTGGCAGAGAGCAACCGCCGCCCGCTCACCTCGCAGCGTCTGCTGGTACCCGAACTGCTGGAGATGGATGCGCGTGACATGGGTATTGCCATGGAGGTGAAGCCGCAGTTGGAACAGGCGGGTTTCATGGTGTCTGTGTTCGGGCGCAACACCCTGCGGGTGGAGGCGATTCCCGCCCTGCTGCCGTTGAAGGAGACAGGCACCTTCCTCATGGATTTGCTGCGGCTGTTCACGCGCGGTGAAGTGAGATTGACCCGCAGTCGCAACCCCTTTGATCCCTTTGCTGTGCAACTTGCTCGCCGCTACGCCGCGCAGGAGGATATTGCGCCGTGGCTCGCCAACCCCATGCCTTTGTTGGCGGATTTGCTGCGCTGCGAAATCCCCTACTGCACGCCCACAGGCAAGCCCACGCTGCTGCCCTTTACCCGCAGCGAGATTGACCGCCGTTTCCAAGCGCGGTAAAACACAACGCCCCCGCTTGGTGAAGCAGGGGCAGGGGTGCCGTTCGGGTTCTATAAGCCGAATTCTGTCCGCCCTTGCGGGCTGTGTGGCCATTTTTCTCATGCCCGTGGGGGCATGCCCCGCGTTTATAGCGGGGTGCAACTAATACCCGGAGGACTTTGGCGGGCAGGCGACCCTCCTCCTGTTTGTCTTGCATCGGGCGGGGTTTTCCGTGCCTCCCTCGTTACCTTAGGAGCGGTGGGCTCTTACCCCACCTTTTCACCCTTACCCTTGCGGGCGGTTTGTTTTCTGTGGCACTATCCGTCTGCCCGGCATTGGCTCCGGGCATCTCCCGTTTTCACGGGACACGCTGCCTTGTGATGTCCGGACTTTCCTCTACACCCTTGCGGTGCAGCGGCCACCCGAACCCGAACGGCAGAGAGACAGTACACCCGCAGCCGCCCAAAGGCAAGCCTAAACACCGCCATCATTCCAAGAAAAAGCCCGATGGTCAAGCGACCATCGGGCTTTTGAGCATCCCCAAACGGATTCGAACCGTTGTTCTATGACTGAGAATCATATGTCCTAACCCCTAGACGATGGGGACATGGATTGCTCGCTGCGTTGCAGCGGGGCGATATTAGCAGCGGTGGAGGGGGAAGTCAAGACCTAAATTGAAAAAACGTCATTTTTTGTCCGATTTTCTTACTTTACCCCCTGAAAAGGAAGTCACCCGGGGGATTGCTCCCCCGGGTGCCCAACTACCCTATGAATCGGACGTTTTCACGCCCGGGAACCTTGTTTTACGTCCGGCTCCGAAGACGTGCTCACTATACAGCGTATAGGGGCTTAGGTCAAGACAAAAAACTGTTTTTTGTAGAAAAAGTTTTGAAAGTTTTTGGTAACGGCCGATTTGGGACAAAATAAGGGCGGCAACCCTTGCCATCGGGGGCTGCTTGTGGTAGACTCCCCGCCCGTGAAAAATATCGCCGTGACAGCAACGACCGAAGCCGAACCCGCCGCAGGGGCGGTGAAGGGGCATCTGGCGACCTTGGGGGCTATCCTTGCGTTCGGCTTGATGAGCCCCATGTGCAAGGTGGCCATGCAGGGCGGGCTGTTGGATGGTCCCGCGCTGGCTACGCTGCGCGTGTCGGGTGCGGCGGTGTTGTTCTGGCTGCTCTCCTGCTTTGTTAAGACGGAGAAGGTTGCCCCGCGCGATTGGTGGCGCTTGCTCGGCATGTCGCTGTGCGGCATGGCTATCAACCAGTATTGCTACGTGACCGGCATGCAGTATACCGCCCCCACGAACGGCTGTGTGGCGGCAACGTCTACGCCTGTGTTTACCTTTATCCTGTCGGCGGTGTTTCTGAAATACCACGTGACGCGCCGCAAGGTGTTCGGCTTGGTGTTGGCGGCGTGCGGTGCCTTGGTGTTGGTGCTGGGTTCGCACAGCACGGGTGGCTTGGGCGGGCACCCGCTGGGGGATGCCCTGTGTCTCTTCGCCCAGTTTGCGGCAGCCTGTTACTTTGTGTTCTTCTGTGATGTGCTGGGTCGCTACAGCCCTTTCACGCTCATGAAATGGTTGTTCACCCTGTCAGCGGCGGTGACGCTGCCGTTCTGTCTGCCGCACATGGCGGCGTTGCCGTGGGGTGAGCTGACCCCCGCCCACATCGGCGGGGCGTGCTATGTGGTGCTGTTCGGCACGTTCATCAGCTATCTGCTGCTGATTATCGGACAACAGCATTTGGAGCCGCCCACCGTGGCGACTTACAACTATGTTCAGCCCGCCATTGCCGCCGCGGCAGGGTGTCTGCTGGGGGTGGACATGCTGACATGGCAGAAGGCGGTTGCCCTGCTGTTGATTGTAGCGGGCGTGTGGTTTGTCTCACGCAACAGAAAAGGGAAAGAGAAGGCATTGGAATACCCTGTCGAGGAGTAAGAAATGGGCAGCTGTGGAGAAGTTGAAAGTTGAAGGTTGAAAGTTGAAATTGTAGAATTCGTGCGGCTATGCCGCAGAGTTGAAAATAAAACGCAAAGCGTTTTCAAGACTTCCTAATAAGTTCTGCCCGTATACTTAAGCGATAACCCATTTATCTCCGCTGCCAACGCATTGCGTTCATCGTACTCCTGCACGCGTCAGCGTGCCTCACTTTGTAATTTCAACCTTCAACTTTCAACCTTCAACTTTTTCCCTCTTCGTCCCAAGCGGGCAGCTCGGTGCCGATGAGCCATGGCTGGTATTCGGGCGGAATGGGGGATTGAATCGCCACGCGGTGACCGTCCGCAGGGTGGTTGAAAGCCAAGCGCCACGCGTGCAGCATCAGACGGCCTGTCTTGGCTTTCTGTTTTTGCGGGTGGGCGTAGATGGGGTCGCCGATGAGGGGGTGCCCCAAGTGCAGCATGTGCACGCGGATTTGGTGGGTACGCCCCGTGTGCAGCGTACACATGACGAGCGAGGCGTTGGTAGCGGCATCGTAGTGCAACACCTGCCAATCCGTAATGGCGGGCTTGCCGCTGCCGGGGTTCACAACCGCCATCTTGAGACGGTTCACGGGGTGGCGGCCGATGTTCGTGAACACGGTGCCGCTGCTCTCTTTGGGGCAGCCCTGAACAACCGCGAGATAGATTTTCGAGGTGTCGCGGTTGGCAAACTGTGTGGTGAGGGAAAGGTGGGCGTTGTCATTCTTCGCCACCACGATGCAGCCGCTCGTGTCCTTGTCGAGTCGGTGGACGATGCCGGGACGCTCCACGCCGCCGATGCCCGACAGGTCGCCGCAATGGAAGAGCACGGCGTTCACCAGCGTGCCGTCGGGGTTGCCCGCCGCGGGGTGTACCACCATGCCGCTCTCCTTGTCGATGACGATGACATCTTTGTCTTCATACAGCACGGAGAGGGGGATATCCTGCGGTTGTGCCTCGGCGGGTTCGGGTTCGGGGATGTTGACGGCAATCTCCATGCCGCGCTCCACGGGCGTTTTGGCCTTGGCCGTTTTGCCGTTGACGGTGATTTCGCCCTCCTTAATCAATGCCTGAATGCGTGCGCGCGACAGTTCGGGCAGATAGTTGGTCAGGAACTGGTCAAGGCGCGTGCCGAAGGAATCTTCTACGATGATGGTCACAGGCAGAGAAGGGGGTTACATGCCCGTAGGCTTGTCGATGAATACGGTCGGCAGCCCGAACTGCTGCTCCAGCAGCGCGCCCAGCGATTTCACACCGAATGTTTCCGTGGCGTAATGCCCCGCAAACAGAATGTTGATACCCATGTCGGCGGCGGCATTAGTGACCCAGTGGTTTTCCTCACCCGTCAGGTAGGTGGCGTAGCCCTTGGCGTGCATTTGGTAAATCTCCTCTCCGCCGCCGCCGCTGCACAGGGCAATGCGCCCCGCAGGGGCATCGGCGTTGTGCACGGTGCCGGTCACGGCGGCACCTGTCAGCGCGGCATAGGCGGCACGCAGCTCGCCCACGGTGCCGTGAAACACACCCGACAGCCCGATGAGCGTGCCGTGGTAATCCACCTCAGGCTGAACGTCTGTCAGCCCCAGCCCGCGGGCGATACCCGCATTGTTGCCCAGCGTGGGGTGCAAATCCAACGGCAGATGTGCGGCATACACCGCCAGATTGGCGTTGAGACAGGTGACAATCTTCTTCTTCCACCAGCCTGTCATGGGGCGCAGTCCGCACCAGTAGATGCCGTGGTGCAGAAGGAGCAAATCGGCCCCCGCTGCTACGGCGGCTTCAATCGTCTCTTGGCTGCCGTCTACGGCCAGTGCCACCTTGGTGACGGTGCCGTCATTTTCCACCTGTAGACCGTTCATGGCGACGGAGGCGTCGCGTATCTCGCTGATACGCAGGGTGGAATCAAGCAGGGCGGTGATGTCGGAAAGCGCGGTCATCAGGCGATGGGGGGCTGTTTGGAGTTTTGCTGGATTTCGCGGTGCAGACGGCGGTTGAACTCACCCGCCATATCGTAGCCGCTTTCACGCAGGTACTGGCCGAGGGCGGCGACCTCCACCAAGCGGGTCATATCGCGACCGGGTGCCACGGGCAGGTTGAGGCGCTCCACCTCCACACCGAGGATGGTGGTCATCTTGCGTTCCAGCCCCAGGCGTTCCATCTCGGTCATTTTGCCGTCCGTCAGGTTGATGACAAGGTCAATTTTCTTCTCTTTGCGGAAGGCTTTCAGTCCGAAGAGGTTGGTGACGTTGATGATGCCGATGCCGCGGATTTCGATGAAGCCGCTGCTCAACGCGGGGGAGGATGCAATCAGCTCGCCGCTGATGTTGCGGATTTTCACGCTGTCGTCGGCAATGAGGGAGGAGCCGCGCTCCACCAGACCGAGGGAGATTTCGCTCTTGCCCACGCCGCTTTCACCCGTGATGAGCACGCCCACGCCGCGCACGTCCACCATGCAGCCGTGCAGGGTGGTGCTGTCGGCAAACTCATTCTCCAGAATGATGGTGGCGCGGTTCATGAACTGCATCGTCGTGAGACTGGTGCGGAACACGGTAACGGCGTTGGCATCGGCCAAGGCAATGATGTCGGCGGGCACATCGACGCTGCGGGCAAAGATGAGGCAGGGAACCCCTGCTTTCAAAATGGGTTCCAGTCGCTCACGGCGTACTTCGGGCGTTTTCAGCGTTTCGAGATACGCCATTTCCGCCGCGCCGAACACCTGAATACGCTCGTGGGCAAAGTAGCCCGTGAACCCCGCCAGTGCCAGACCGGGGCGGTTGATGGCGGGTTGCAGAATGGGGCGCGACATGCCCAGCGGGCTGTTGAGCAGCTGCATCTCCAGCGTAGCGCGGTAGTTCTCATAGAAACGCGCGACGGCAACCTGCTGCACTTTGCGGACGGTGGGGGCTTTCATGGTGTGCGGGGGAAAGGGGGTGAAACGCTGTTCCGTGAGGCGTCAGCCCGATGCCGAAACTCAGCGCTCGGCGGGTTGCGGCTTCAGAATCTCCTGCAACTCGGCGGTCATCAGCCCTTCCTGTTGCAGTCGGGTGATGTGGCGGTTGATGCTGCGGGTGATAACCAGAAAATCCTTGGCGAGCGTTTGAGAGGCCATGTAATCCTGCACGGTGGGGTCGGGCAGGGCGTGTTGGCGGGCGGAAAGCCGTGCCGCTTCTTCGCCCAGCTTGCGCAGTTCGGGCAGGGCGGCGGTCACGCTCTCGACATCGTTGCAGTTACGCAGACACAGCTCAAGGCGCGAAAGCAAATCCAACAACTCTTCCGCCACCCCTTGATGGGTATCCGCCGCAGGAATCTCCTGCGCTGTGCCGACAAGGGCGCAGACGGGCAGCAGGGCGGCGGCGGCGTACAGGTTCATGACTTAATGATGATGGCGGTGACGGCTGCGGGCAAACAGCTTCTGCGTGGTGCCGCAGGCGGGGCATCGGTACTGGAAGAACGTCAAAATGTGCAGCGCCGTGGCAAAGGTGTAACCCAGCAGGGGCAGATGGTGTGCTGCGCGGTTGCGCCCGTAGTTCTTAAAGGAGAAGATACGCATGTGGCACACCGAGCAGTTGGTGATGCGGCTGTAGATGATGTACGGCAGCATCAGCGTAAAGCAGGCGGCACCTGCGTATACCAAGTGGATAGGCTCGGCGACAACCCCCTGCAACAGCATGGCGGGAACAATGCCCAGACAGCAGATGGCGGGAATCAGCAGCACCGTGGCTAATGCACCGAAATAGGTAAGCCACGAGTGCGTGCAGTGCACGGCATGGAAGCTCTTGCTCAGCCCGCTGACGTGCTGCGCCTTCTTGATGGGCAGCCCCAGCTGCTCATCGTCCTCCGTAATGTCGTCATCGTCTTCCTCTTCTGCCTCAGCTTCCTCCACCTGGTGCGGGTACTTCATTTGGGCGAGTACCTGCCCGCGAGCCTTCATGTCCAGATTCGCCCATGTGGCGGACTGTTGATAACGCTTGACGGGAGCGGCTTCCGCAGCACCTTCACCGCAGATGCGGGCCAGCCTGCTCTGCGTGAGCGTCAGACGGTGGTTGGGAAAGAATTCCTGCGCCTTCTGCAAATCGCTCCACAGCGTTTCTGCCTTGACCTTTTTCAGTTGGTCAGGGGTGGTGATGCCGCAGAGTGCCAAATCGCGGATTTCTCCGGCTGAGAGGAAGTCTGAGAGTGAGGAGTTCATACGAAAAACGTGCTTTAGGCAAGAGCCGCCAGCATGGCCGTCAACTGGGCTTTCTTCGATTCCCAGTCGGCCAGACGCTCGCGTTCCTGTGCCACCACCTCGGCGGGGGCGTGGCCCACAAACTTGCTGTTACCGAGCTTGGCGTTGCTCTTGGCAATTTCCTTGTCAATCTTTTCCAACTGCTTGCCGATGCGGGCGCGTTCGGCTTCCACATCCACCAAGCCTTCCAGCGGCAGGAACAGCTCGCCGAAGGGCGTGAGCGCCGTGGGCGTACCCTTGGGAGCCTCGTAAGCGGCATCCAAAATGGTTTCCTTGGCACCCGCCAACAGGGCGAGTCGGGCGGCCATGTCGGCATCCAACGGCAGGGCGGGCTTCACCACGAACTTCACGTTGCGGTTGGTGGAGAGGTTGTATTCCGCCTTCAGGTTGCGGGCGCGGTTGGCCGTTTCGTACAGCGCGGTGGAAAGGGCGCGTGCCTTGGAGATGTCCGTTTCGTCCATACCGCCCAGCAGAGAGCAAGGGCAGGGCAGCGGCGTGCTCATGAGCGGCAGGTCGTTGTGCTTCTTGGCGAAGCCGAGGCTCTGCCACAGCTCTTCCGTGATGTGCGGCATGATGGGCGCGAGCAGCGCAAGATAGTGGCGCAGCACGGTGTCCATCGTGAAGAGCGTGGCGTTCTTCACGGCGGGTTCGCCCTCGCGCAGGTCATTCTTCACCGCTTCAAGGAAGAGGGAGCAGTACTCATTCCAGAAGAAGGAGTACAGGGACTGCGTGTAGGTGTTGAACTCGTACTTGCCAAGGGCTTCTGCCACGGTGGTGTGCAGCTCCTTGAGCTTGGAGAGAATGTCAATGTGGACGGGCGTGAACTTGGGTGCGGGGTCGGTGGTGGCCTCGCCTTGCATCATGCGGAAACGCGCGGCGTTGTACAGCTTGTTGGCAAAGTTCTTGCCTTCCTCAATCTGCTTTTCATCGAACTTCACGTCGGTACCCGTGGGGGCAATACGCATCAGACCGAAACGCAGACCGTCGGCACCGTAGCGGGCAATGAGGTCCAGCGGGTCGGGGCTGTTGCCCAGGCTCTTGCTCATCTTGCGACCCAGCAGGTCACGCACGATGGAGGTGAAGAACACGTTGCCGAACGGTTTCTTGCCGTCCGCAAAGCGGTAGCCCGCCATAATCATGCGCGCCACCCAGAAGAAGATGATATCCGGACCCGTCACGAGGTCGCTGGTGGGGTAGAACTTGGCAAGGCACTCCTTGTCCATGGTGGCGAAGGGCCACAGCCAGCTGGAGAACCATGTGTCCAGCGCGTCCTCATCCTGCACCCAGTTTTCAGGGTCGGCGGGGGGATTCACGCCCACATAGATGTCGCCCGCTGCCATGTCGGCGGCGTCGAGCTTGGTAGCCTCCTGCAATGCGGCGGCCTTGTCCTTCTTGTACCACACGGGGATGCGGTGTCCCCACCACAGCTGGCGGCTGATGCACCAGTCCTGAATACCCTCCAGCCAGTGCGCGTAGGTCTTGGCCCAGCGGGCGGGGCGGAACACGATGTCGCCGTTCGCCACGGCATCGGCGGCTTCTTTCACGCAGGGGTATTTCAGGAACCATTGCATGCTCAGACGCGGCTCAATGGGAACGCCGGAACGCTGGCTCAGACCCACGTTGTTGTCGTAGTTCTCCACCTTCTCCAGCAGCCCCTTGGCTTCAATCAGCTCAATGGACTTGTCGCGGGCCACGAAGCGGTCAAGACCGTGCAGCTCGGGGCAGTCGGGGCAGTTGATGTGACCGTCGGCGGTGAGGATGTCGATGATTTCGAGGTTGTTCTTCATGCCCACCTCAAAGTCAGTGCGGTCGTGAGCGGGCGTAATCTTGAGGGCACCCGTACCGAAGTCGATTTCCACGTGCTCGTCGGCAATGATGGGGATTTCCGTCTCCACCAGCGGGCGGATGACCGTCTTGCCCACCAAGTGACCGAAGCGGGGATCCTTGGGGTTGACGGCCACGGCCACGTCGGCCATGATGGTTTCGGGGCGGGTGGTGGACACCAGCAGCTGCCCGCTGCCGTCCGCCAGCTTGTAGCGGATGGTGTAGAGCTTGCTGTGCGTGGGCGTCATTTCCACCTCTTCGTCAGAGAGGGCGGTGCAGAGAACGGGGTCCCAGTTCACCATGCGGCGGCCGCGGTAAATAAGGCCTTCCTTAAAGAGTTCGGAGAACACGCGGGCCACTTCGGGGGCGTAGACCTCATCCATCGTGAAGCGTTCGCGTTCCCAGTCGCAGGAGCAGCCCAGCTTCTTTAACTGCTTGATGATGATGCCGCCGTGCTTGTTCTTCCACTCCCACACCATCTTCACAAAATCTTCACGACCAACGTCGTAGCGCGTGCGGGGCGGGGTTTCCTTGGCCAGCTCCTTCTCCACGCGGGCCTGCGTGGCGATGCCCGCATGGTCGGTGCCGGGCAGCCACAGCACTTCCTTGCCCTCTTGGCGGGCGCGGCGGGCAAGAATGTCTTGAATGGTGTTGTTCAGGACGTGACCCATGTGCAGTACGCCCGTTACGTTGGGCGGGGGGATAACGATACTGTAAGCGGGCTTCTCGGAATGAGGGTCCGCATGGAAACATCCTTCAGACATCCAACGTGCCTGCCACTTCTCTTCGACCACAGTCGGTTCGTATGCCTTGGGCAATTCAGTCATGACGGCGGCGATTATACGCCTATCCCAAGCAAATGGCAAGCCAATACTTTATGGCAAAAGTCGGAGATGTTTGAAGTTTGATGTTTGATGTGCAGAGCTAGGCGCGGCGGCCGGTCACGGCGTAGCCTTGGCGAAGACGGATGCCGCGCGGGGGAAACAAGACGCAACGCGCAAATGGCGGCTTTTAGGTGAAATAAAGGTAGCCTGTCACGTTAGGCACTTAACGCCGGCCCCCTTTTTACCGGTTCATTAGCAGTGCCGCCTGAACCGGGAACAGGCAGGGACAATTTAAGCAGATATACAAAGGAAGTCAACACTAAATGAAAAAGAGTTGTCCCTGTGTCCGCATGTGCCTCAAAGATTTTTATTATATCTCAGAACAGTTTGTAAATGCTGAGTTTTCCGGAAAGGAGAAAAGCAGGCCTCTCCTGTGAATGGGTAGTTGCGGTTTAAGGTTTATCAGGTCAGAATTTTCCTGCGGTAAAAGCAGCCTGTTTTTATAAACTTTAAACCTGCACATGTGTTTCAATCTTTGGTGCTCATGCGGACGGGGATTTGATGAATGGATTTCGTTCTTTCCCTGAACGCTTATTTGTGCTATGCTGGCGGTGTGGAAACAACACCCGAAAACAGTCATTTGAGCGAACACCGCGGCTTTAACTCCGGTCATGAAAGCGGGCGCGGGTTGGATTTGCCCGCCAAGCTGGTGCCGCACCCGCTGGCTTCGTATTTCTACCGCATGTCGGGGGATGCCTTGGCGGGCTTCGGCGTGTTGGACGGCGATATTCTGGTGGTAGACCGCAGTCTGCTGCCTGAATCGGGTGACTTGGTGGCCTTTGCCCTGCACGGTGAATCTTTTGTGCGCCGCTTGGAGAAGCAGGGGCAGACGGCGTGGCTCTGCTCCGCCGATGCCCTTGCCTATCCCCCCATCACGGCAGACGGCGAGGTGCAGTTCATCGGCGTAGTGGTATCGGTGGCTCGGTGTTTGAAGGGATGATTAATCGCAGAATCCTTTATTCCAAAATGCATGGGTGTCACCGACGTCGCGCATGTCAACGTAACGTTGGCGCAGCAGCGTGCTGTCTCTGTGCCCGATTTCCCATTGCAGCAGGGAAAAATCCTTAAAATGGGCCAGATGGTAACTGGCAAAGGTGTGGCGGAGGGCATCCTGTTGCCAAGGATGTTGGGGGGTGCCCCATCCGGCTTCTTTTCTGACGATTCGCCAATGGTTAATCCAGTTAGGCGGGCAGATGCGCTGCGAAGCGTCTTGTCGGCAATGTTGTAGTATAAGACGAAGCGGTTTGTGGATAGTTACTCTTCTGGCTCCGCCCGTTTTGCTGTGTTGCGGCATAATACAGATGTAGCCGTGGATTAAATCGATGTTTCCCCATGTGAGTCTTGCCACCTCATGCGGGCGAATTCCCGCATAGAGCATAAGAGCAACGGCACTCAGGCAGCAGCCCTGTCGGTATTGTCTGCTGACATGTAGAAGCTGATTGATTTCTTCGGGGCGTAGGATGGCAATACGATGTTCTTTGACGGATTGAGCGGCGAGTCTTCGGACGGGATTATCATGGCACCACCCCTTGCGGCATGCTGTGCTGAAAATGCCGCTGCACACGGCGCGTGCTTTGTTATATTGCCTTGGTTGCGTGAAGGCGGCATGTAAAAATTGTTCGCAATCCTGCGTTGTGATGCTGCGGATGCGGCGTTGCCCCAAACTAGGATTGGCTTTTATCAGCCGTCGAGCAATGTAACGGAAGTCGGTGAGTGTTCGCCACCGCCGCTTCTCCCGTTCCTTAACGGCTTCCGCTGCCGCCGTTTGAAAAGAAACTGTTTTTTCTGTTGCTTTCAGTTGGTCATTACCCAAGGTCAGACATCGATAGGCGCGCCGGAGTTTCCCCTGACTTAACGCAAGGGCTTGGCGTGCTAAAATGGCTGCATCCAAAATATCAACCTTACTTGCTCTTAAAATGGCAAGCGCTGTCTTTTCTTTTTCTGCTGTGTTTGTTTGCATAGGTTTTCAAAACCGTAAGCAAGCATAAAATGACACCCAGATAAAAACAAAAATGAAGGTCGCAAGACGTTATTCAACGGAAAATGCCCTCTGGTTGTCATTCAATAAGACTTTGAAGTTTAATGATTACGAATACGTTTATAGCGGTTTTGAAATCCGTATAATGGGCGTGTTATGATAAAAAACATTAAATGCTACGTTCAAAGGTTAACGCTCGTTCAATGTGTTTTACTTCTCTGTTTGTTTTTTGCCTCTATTTGTGTCGCTCACCAACTTATACTTGATAGTGAGACTCTTATCTTCGGACATGACGATTTTAAGGTTATCGGATCGTACTCAGGGAAATTAGAAACGGAAGGTAGGTGGGTAAATTATTTACTCTTTCCTTTGCTTTCTTGTTTTGACTCGTACGCTGCGGTATTGCTCAACTATGCAATGTTGGGGGTGTTTTCATTTTGTGTTTTCAGAAAATACGCTGATGCACCTGTTGCATTGTTGGCATCGTTGACTTCGTTGACGTTGCCTGCTGTTTGTGAATTGAATCGTTTTCCCTTGACGATGGTCGCTTCTTTTATCTTATTGCCTCTTTCTGTGGTGGCTCATCATAAGATGAAACCCTTGCCTTTTTTTCTGCTTTTCGGGACCTTATTTAATGGTGCCTTAAGCCATTTCTACTTCGTGTTGCCTTTGCTCTTTGCAAACGAGAAGATCGGCTCATTCTGCAAAATCCTGTTGTATTGGGTGTTGGGATTTGTCGTTGGCTTTGGCGTTGCAGAGATGATGACTTTGCTGCTGTGCGGCTCTTTTATTCATTTGGCAGATTGGCGTGAAGCGCATCCTGTAGAAAGCTGGTCTGATGTCGTTAGCTATGCATCTATGGTAAAAGATAGTTTAATGCTTCAATTGAAGATGTTCGGCGGTGTCGGAATCTGTATTATGGGGGGAGCTTGTGTTTTGGGTATTCTTCGCTGTTTCAAAAATCTTCCTTCTTATGTGGTCGTTGCGTTGTGTGTGTTGAGTGTAGCTCCTGCCGCGTATGCTCAATCATTTCCCGCCGGATTGTCTGTGGCTGTGCGAACCCTCTTGTGTCTGCATTTGGCCTTGCTGTTCGCGGTAGTTTTGTGCATGCGACAACACGTTACTCTCGTTTCCGTTTGTTGTCTCCTTTTGTGTGGGCGTTTTACCCAAGTTAATGGCAGACAGACAGCGGTATTTAATGCTATCGGCAACAGATGGGTACAGCAGATGAAGAACTTGCCTTATGATCCTGCAGATGTAGAGTCCGTTGTCATGTTGTCATCAGATGATGATTTTAAAGCCTCTGCTGATAGAATAAAAGGAAATCTGGCTCTCTTTTCCTATACTCCGCAGAGAGAGGATTCTGCAACATGGTATTCTGCTCCCAAATATTTAGGCTATGGATATGTTTACGAAGGTAAGAATGCGCTGCAATATATAAAAAAAAGGGGCATAGACCCTGCCCATGTAGACTTTCATGATTCAAAAGGGTATGCTCATGTATTGTGTGATGGATGTCTCCTTTTGAAAATAAAGTGAGGATTGTTCTTCACCCTACAAAAAGCCCCCGCAGATGTTTCTGCGGGGGCTTTTTGTAGGGTGCTGTCAGCTTGCCGCCTTTTGTTCGCTGTTGTAGGCGGGGGCTTCGGGAACCTCGGTCTTAAAGCGTTCAAAGACGCTGCGCGGGTCATCGGGGTTTTGTTTCAAGGCCTCGAAAATGCGGTCGCGCATGTCGATGGCGGCCTGAAAGGCTGCTTCCTCGCTGCCGTACTGGCGGTCGGAAAAATATTTGGTAAACTGGTTCCACTTACGGCAAATGCTCAAACGCCATCCTTGAAAGGAGGTCGTTTCGTATGTGTAGCGGGTGATGTTGCGTTGGGTCATCATGGTTATGTATAGGGTGGTTTCATCGGCGTTCGTCCACCGACTTGCCCATACTATGCCATGTCGGGGTTAGGGGTGCAACCTAACTTTCCAACAGTTTTTTGCGGTGGAACTGAGCACAAAAAAGCAGGAACCGCATCGGCGGTTCCTGCTGAAAGGTTGTAGCTGTTCTGCTCGGGGCTTAGGCCTCGGGGCAGGTGGGCTTGGCCAGCACCTTGCGCAGGCGGGCGAAGCGGGGCAGAGCCTGAGCGGTCTTCATGCCCGTCTCACCCTGAATCAGGGGCAGGCAGTAGTCGATGAAGGCCATCTCGATGCCGTTACCGGCGGCGTTGATCCACTCGCGGGGCACCTTGCGCTCGTAGTTGGCAACGCTCTCCAAGGGCAGGAGCTTGGTGTTGCACACGTACTGACCGTACAGGTTGTTGCGCTCGAAGGCCACCATCTTGTCGGTGTCGCCGTTCACGGCGGCGGTCACAGCGGTCTTACCGGCGAGGTAAGCTTCCATGGCATCCGTGGTGGAGGCCAGGTGCGTGGCGCAGCGCTGCAGCAGAGAGGGCTCAATGGCGCGAACCTTGGCGCTGGTGATGCGGCCGCGAACCACGTCGGCCAGCTTGTTGGCAAGACCGCCGTGCTGGGCGTGACCGAAACCGTCGTTGCCGTTGGTCTTGGCCTGAGAGATGAAGTTGCCGTTCTTGTCGTGGATACCTTCGGAAACCACAACCAAGCACTTGTTGGTGGCGTTGTAAATCTTCTCCACGTCGTCAAGGAACTGATCCATGTCGAAGTCAACCTCAGGCAGGTAGATGAGGTCGGGACCCGCACCGGCGTAACCGGCAAGGGCGGAGGCGGCGGTCAGCCAGCCAGCGTGGCGGCCCATCACTTCGATGATGGTCACCATACCCGTGTCGTAGCAAGAGGCATCGTGCTTCACTTCCATGCAGGAGGTGGCGATGTACTTGGCGGCAGAGGCGAAACCGGGGCAGTGGTCGGTGCCGAAAAGGTCGTTATCGATGGTCTTGGGAATGCCCATCACGCGGCACTCGTAACCGGACTTCTGCATGAACTTGGAAATCTTGTTGCAGGTGTCCATGGAGTCATTACCGCCGTTGTAGAAGAAGTAGCGCACGTCAAACTTCTTGAAGCATTCGAGAATCTTCTCGTAATCGGTGGGGTCTACATCGGGGTCCTTCATCTTGTAGCGGCAGGTGCCCAGAGCGGAGGAGGGGGTGAACTTCAGCAGTTCAAGCTCCACGGGGTCTTCCATGCCCATATCGTAAAGCTGCTGGTTAAGCACGCCCGTGATACCGTGGGCGGCACCCAGAACGCGGGTAATCTGGGGGCAGTTGAGGGCGGTCTGAATAGCGCCGAGGACGCTGGCGTTAATCACAGCGGTAGGACCGCCGGACTGGCCGATGATGCATGCACCTTTGAGTTCGTTCATAATCTACTGATTCTTGTGGAATGTGAGAATTAAAGCCGTTTCGGAAATGAAAGCGGCAGACCGCACACGCGGCGGAGACATTCTAGCAGTTTTGAAGCGTGTTGGCAAGCAAAATGACGAGCCCATGCGAAACTTATTAAAAAGAACGCTGCTGCGCACGGGACGGAAGGGACCGAAACGGGGCGATGAATTACGGCTCGGCGAACAGCAGCGGAATATCCGCCTGTTGCAGCAGGGCGGCGGGCGGGGTGGTGCGGAAATGCAGCTGCGGCGCGTGTTCGCCGCCCCGCAGCTTGGCGGAGAGGGTGTAGCGGATGCGCGAGAGCAGTCGCTCCGTCCAGAAATCCGCATACAGCGCAACGTGGTCGGGCGTTTGCACGGCGGTCAGAATGTGCAGCAGACGGCTCACCATTTCCACCACCAGCGTGTGGTCGCTGTAATCCAGCGTCTCCCACGCGGCGGGCAGGGGCAGAAGGTGCAGGGCGGTGTAGGGTTCCGTTTGCCCGCGGCGGTGCAGGGCGGCTTGGGGGGCGGCTCCCTGTGCCAGACAGAGGGTCACGGCGTTTTCCCGTGTGTCCGCCAGCGCAACGGCGTGGTTGACGGGCAGCACGGGGCAGCCGTAGCGCGTGTGCAGGTGGTCGGTAAGCCCTGTTTCGGGCAGGGCGGGGGGCAGATGCAGCCCGATGCCGCGCAGGGGGCGGCGGCGCGCGGCGGCATCCAGCCAATCATCCAGCGCGCCCGCCTGAATCAGGCTGAAACGCGCCTCGTGCCGCCGCAGCAGGGTGCCGCCTAAGTCGCAGATGTCCAAGGTGCCGCGGTAAGTGCCCTGTTCCGCCTGAACGGTGAAGAACGCGCACACCGCATGCCCTGTGTTGTAAGCGTAGAGCTGCACGGGGCGACCGCCGCCCGACGGCACGCTGCCTTTCAACCGCAGCTCACCGCGCAGACACAGCGCACTCACCGCTTTGTTGACCGTCACCAAGCTCAGACCCGACGCCGCCGCCAGCTGCGGGCGCGTGGCTTCCCGCCGCTCTTGCATGAGGCGTAAAATGGTGTCGGTTGCTGTCAACTTTATAAACTAAGTTAAGAAAGTTTAGCGTTTTTCTGCCGATAAGGCAAGACTTTTTTCAAGCTGATGAACGTCAATGTTTTAGCGTGTCTTTTTTTATGGCGCGTTCACGCATGCGCGTAAGAGAAAACAGGCAAAAGCTCGACAGCGGGAGAAAACTCTGGTAGGCTGACGGCAACCACAGAAAGGTAACCTCTTATGAAATACATCTTTGTAACGGGCGGTGTTGTGTCCTCCCTCGGTAAAGGTCTGGCGGCCGCTTCCATCGGCACGCTGTTGGAGCATTGCGGTCTTGAGGTCACGATGCAGAAGTTTGACCCCTACCTGAACATCGACCCCGGCACCATGAGCCCCTACCAGCACGGCGAAGTGTACGTGCTGAACGACGGCGCGGAAACCGACCTCGACCTCGGTCACTACGAGCGCTTTGTGCATTGCGAGCTGTCCCGCCTCAACAACCTGACCAGCGGCAAGGTGTTTGAACACGTGCTGGAGAAGGAACGCCGCGGTGACTACCTCGGCAAGACGGTGCAGTACATCCCCCACGTCACCAACGAAATCAAGCAGCGCCTGTACGACCTCACCGAAAAGAACAAGGATTGCGATGTCATCATCACCGAAATCGGCGGTACGGTCGGCGATATCGAAGGCTACCTCTTCTTGGAAGCCCTGCGCCAGTTCGCGCTGGAGGTGGGCCGCAACAACTGCTGCTTCATCCACGTGACCCTGCTGCCCTACATCAAGGCGGCGGGTGAAACCAAGACCAAGCCCACCCAGCAGAGCGTGGCCAAGCTGCGCGAAATCGGTATCCAGCCCGACATCATCGTCTGCCGTACCGAGATGGACAACCTGACGGAAGACGAGAAGCGCAAAATCGGTATGTTCTGCAACGTGGCTCCCCGCAACGTCGTGGCGTTCTGCGATGTGAAGCACAGCATCTACGAATGCCCCATCGACCTGGGTCGCGACCGCGTGGACCGCATTGTGACCGAGGTGCTGGGTATCACCGTTCCCAAGCCCAAGATGGATGACTGGCAGAACTTTGTGGGTCGTGTGATTCACCCCAGCCACAGCGTCAAGATTGCCGTGGTGGGCAAGTACATTTCCCTGCAAGACGCCTACAAATCCATCTACGAGAGCTTTACGCACGCCGGTGCCGCCAACGACTGCCGCGTGAACATTCTGCGCGTGGATGCCGAAGCGCTGGAGAGCGGCGACTGCGAAACCATGATTGGCGAAGTGGACGGCATTCTGGTGCCCGGCGGTTTCGGTGACCGCGGTATCGAAGGCAAGATTAAGGCCGCGCAGTACGCCCGCGAGAAGGGGATTCCCTTCTTCGGTATCTGCCTCGGCATGCAGATTGCCTGCATCGAGTTCGCCCGCAACGTCCTCGGTCTCAAGGATGCCAACTCCACAGAGTTCAACAAGGAGACGAAGAACCCCGTCATCTGCCTGCAGGAAGAGCAGAAGCACATCGAAAACATGGGTGCCACCATGCGCTTGGGTGCCTATCCCGCCCACATTAAGGCGGACACGCTGTGCAGCAAGCTCTACGGCGGCAAGGAAATCATCTCCGAACGCCACCGCCACCGCTACGAGTTCAATGCCGACTACCGCGAGCAGATGGAGAAGGCGGGTCTTGTGATTTCCGCCGTGAACGATGAGCACGGTCTGGTGGAAGTGGTGGAGCTGTCCAGCCATCCCTTCTTCATCGCCTGTCAGTACCACCCCGAATTCCAGAGCCGCCCCACCACGCCCCACCCGCTGTTCTCCGGGCTGGTCGCCGCCGCGCTGGAATACAAGCAGGCGTAAGGCAGCCGTATTTCGTGAGCCTATTTAGAACTCGGTCTGACGGCAACGTCAGACCGAGTTTCCCTACTACCGAGCGCAGCTCGGCTCACTTAAAACTTCGTACATCGTACATTTTCCCATGTTTGGTCTTGATTTCATCGTAGTCGCCCTGTATTTCCTTGCGATTTTCGGCATCGGCCTGTACGCGGGGCGCAAGCAGGATAATCTGGAAGACTACGCCCTCGGCGGTCGCCGCATGCCTTGGTGGGCGATTCTCGCCTCCATCATTGCGGCGGAAATCAGCGCGGCCACCTTCTTGGGAACCCCCGGCGAGGGCTTTGCCCTGCGTAACTTCACCTACGTTCAGCTCGGCATCGGCACGCTGCTCGGGCGCATCATCGTGGGAAAACTCTTTTTGAAGCCCTACTACGACTACAACGTCGTCTCCATCTACGAATATCTGGAAAAACGCTTCGGTGTCTCCACGCGCCGCTGCGCCAGTTTCACCTTTCTCATCAGCCGCGTGTTAGCCAGCGGCACCCGCCTGTTCTTTGCGGGTATTCTGCTGGTGATTGCCTACATGTTCATCACGGGTAACGAGGTTGCCACCCCCACCGAAACCGTGGTTATCTATGTGGCAGCCCTCACCTTTATCACCCTTGTCACCGCCGTGTACACCACCTTGGGCGGGCTGAAAGCCGTGGTGTGGACGGATGTGTTGCAAGCGAGCATCCTCTTCCTTGCCGTCTTCACCACCATCGGGCTGCTGTTCTGCAGCATCATGGAGCAGGGGACTTGTGCCGAGGCATGGAACACCATCTGCGCCACGCTGAACAATACGGCGGTCAACCCCTGCGGTACCGCTAACCTGAAACCCTTTGCCGTGTTCGATTTCGGTATCACGGGGCAGGGCTTTATGGCCGATGTGAAAAACATTCTCGGCAGCGAATACACGCTGTGGACGGCGTTCCTGGGTGCCACGTTCATCACCATGGCAACCCACGGTACCGATCAGGACATGGTGCAGCGCATGCTCGCCGCCAAGGACAGCCGCACCGGCACGCGTGCCGTCATTCTTTCGGGTATTCTCGATATGCCCATCGTGCTCATCTTCCTGACCTGCGGCATGCTGCTCTACGTCTACTTCCAAGTGAACGGCATGACACCGCCCGCCAAGCAGATTGAAATTTTCCCCTACTTCATCATCCATTGTCTGCCCGCGGGCATTCGCGGCCTGTTGGTCGCCGCCCTGTTGGCCACGGCTATGGGCAGCCTTTCCACCGCGCTGAACGCTCTTGCCACCACCGCTACGCGCGACTGGTACCGCGATGTGTTCCGCCCCCACGCCACCGATGCCCAAATGCTGCGCGCCGTGCGTCTGCTGACGGTTGTCTTTGCCGCGCTGCTCATCATCGTGGGTGCCGTTACGGCATGGTACAGCGTCATGGACCCCTCCATCCGCATCCTGCCCATTGCGCTGGGCATCTTCGGCTACACCTACGGCTCGCTGCTCGGCATTTTCCTGCTCGGCATGCTCACCAAGACCCGCGGCACCGACCTCGGCAACATCCTTGCCATGCTGGCGGGGTTTGTGACCGTTATCACGCTGGAAATCTGCTCCTCACAGGGCATCATCAGCGGCATCGCCTTCCCGTGGCGCGTCACCATCGGCACCCTCGTCACCTTCGCCGTGGGCGTGTGCTTTAAGAAAAAGGGGGCATAAAAGCCGAGTCCTGTGTGACAAGACGGGCGTGAGGAATCCGTCTTCGCCTTCCGTCTTTGCCAAGGCTACGCCGAAACAAGACGCCGTGACAGCCCACCCTGCCATTACGGCAGGGATGATTCTACAATCCCCCCCTTGGCGAGATGGTATAGGAAATCAGCAAACGTTCCAAACACGAGTTTACGCAATTTCATGCATCGACTCCTTGTTTTGGCGGGTTAACCCCTGTACTTGGCTTTTTGATGTTGCCACACGGCAAAGGCGACACCCAGAATGTTCGGCAGCCACAGGATGATGTAGGGGGCGAAACCGCCGCTCTTGCGGGAAAGCTCGCAGAACACCAGTGCTAAGAAATACACGGCTGCCACCAGAATGCCCAGCGCAAAGCCCGTGGAGGTATCGCGGCGGCGGGCGGTGATGGCCAGCGGCACGCCGATGAGCGAGAACACGATACAGGCGAAGGCAAAGGAAGCGCGCTGCGTCTTTTCCGTCTTGAACGCGCGTTCCGCCTTCTTGTCCATGTTGGCGATAACGTGCATGGCATCTTTGCGGGCTTCCGCCCACAGCTGCGGGGCGCAGGGGAAGGCGGGGTTCTTGCCGGCACGTTTCTCGTAGCCCATCATCTTCATGAGATTGACCCCTTTCAGCATTTCGCTGTGGGCCAGCACTACATCAATCTCGCTGTTGCTGAAACGGTTGGGTTTCAGCTTGCGCTGCTCTCGGATGGGAATATGTACCTGCAACGGCATCATGGCGATGAGCGGCAAATCCGTCGCGCCGCCCTTGGTGCGTTCAATGGTGGCGTTGCGCAGAGTCAGGTTCAGAATGCGCGCCTTGAGGTCGAAATCACCGATGTGGGCGGATTCCGCATGAATGGCGTCGAAAACCATACCTGTCTTGAAGCCGTCATCCTCTGCCAGCGGGTAAACATGCAGCCCGCGCAGTTCATCCCCCTCACGGTGTTCGATGTACACCTGCACCTTGTCCAATTTTGTGGCACTTTGGCTGGAGCGCAGCAGATTGCGGGGATTATCCATAGCGGCGGAAATCACCAGCTCGCTCATGGCCTGTTTGCCCTTGGGCGCTACCTCGATATTGATGTAGTAGCAAAGCCCCGACAGCACCACGCCCAGCCCGATGGCGGGCATGCTGAGACGCCACAGGCTTAACCCTGCCATGCGCATGCTGGTCAGCTCGTTATCCGCCGCCAGACGACCGTACACCAACAGCACCGCCGTCAAAAAGCCCCACGGCACGGAGAATGTCAGGGAGAAAGGAATGACCTGTAGAATGAAATCCACCACAATGCTCGGCGGCGCGCCGCTTTCCACCAACAGGGTGTGCAGCTCCTTGAACAGCTGCCCCAACAGCAGCAACAGGGTGAGCGACAGTACGCCCAGGAACGTAACAGTCAGCAATTGGCGCAGAATGTAGCGGTCAAGCGTGTTCATGGACGGTGCAGTCATTTTATCAGATTTGTGCGCCGTTGCAATCACTTTTTATCGCAGCGGGAATCCCGTGCGATATTTCCCCTATCAATGGGCGTAAACATGCCGTTCTAAGCTCGGTTTTTGCTTGACTTTTGCCTGACAACGGCGTAATCTTGCCGCGTCACAACAGACAATCTGAATAACTATGTCCCGTAAACCCATCATTGCCGCTAACTGGAAGATGAACATGGGCCCCGCGGAAGCCAAGGCTTTCCTCGCTGCCTTCAAGAATGAGAACACCTGCGAAATCGCTGTCGATAAGGTGATTGTTCCTCCTTTCGTGACCATCCCCGCCGTTATGGAAACTCTTGACGGCTGCAAGTGCATCGGCGTCGGCGCTCAGGACGTGAGCGACCGCGACAACGGCGCTTTCACGGGTGAGATTTCCACCGCTATGCTCAACGAGCTGGGCTGCACCTACGTGGTGCTGGGTCACAGCGAGCGCCGCCAGTACCATGGCGAAACCAACGCTTACATCAACAAGAAGATTAAGAAGGCACTTTCTGCCGGTCTTACCCCCATCTACTGCATCGGCGAAACGCTGGAGCAGCGTCAGGGCGGTCAGCTGGAAGCCGTTCTCGGCTCTCAGGTGAAGGAAGGTCTTGAAGGCCTGACCGCCGAGCAGGTTGCCGGTCTGGTGATTGCTTACGAACCCGTGTGGGCCATCGGTACGGGCGTGACGGCTTCCTCCGCCGACGCTCAGGCTGCCCACGCCTTCATCCGCGGCGTGGTGGCTGACACCTTCGGTGCCGAAGCTGCCGACAAGGTGCGTCTGCAGTACGGTGGTTCCGTGAAGCCCGGCAACGCCGCCGAGCTGATGAGCCAGCCCGACATCGACGGCGCCCTCGTGGGTGGTGCCGCTCTGAAGGCCGACTCCTTCGCCGCCATCATCAAGGCTGCTATCTAAGCCGCCTGACAGAGAAAACATTTCTCAACAAAAAGACCGCTGTCCGAAAGGATAGCGGTCTTTTTGTTGAGATAAGTTGTTACCCCGAAATTGGGATTTGGCGAGGTCTTGCGCGGGAGCCGCGTAAGCATGGATGCGCCTAAAGGCGCATCCTTCGTCGAGCCCTTGGGCGATAAGAATTTTAGCCCAGCACGTAAGTGCTGGGAACAAGGCGGGTGGCATTACACCCCCCATAACCCTGCCGAATGGCAGGGTGGTTACGGAGCGACGGTGAATCTGTTCTTGTACGTGTTTCGCGCTCTGCGCCATCCTTCCAACCCCAACACTCCACACTGAACGCGTAGCGCGAAAGACGTACAAGAGACGTGCCACCCAACCCTTGGTACCACCCTGCCATTGCGGCAGGGTTGGGGGCGGGATAATTTCACCGTGGTAATCCCCAACTCTCACGAGTTGGGCTAAAATTCTTATCGCCTAAAGGCTCAACGAAAGCGCGGGCTTGAGGCTCGCGCAAGACTTCGACAAATCCCCCATTTGACGGGCAGATGCAGTCAATCTTTTGGCACTTGGATCATCCGAAAAATCTTGCCCCTCCTTCAAAGGTTTTCCACCATGCCCATGGCGTAGGGCGGGGTGTCGGTGGTCAAATCACCGAGAATCCAGATAAAGGGGCGGTTCACCGTGAAGTCCATGCCGCCGTCCTGTTCGATACTGCTGTCCTTGGGGTGCTGTTCGGGGGATTCCGCAAAGAGCAGGGAAAGGTATTCCACCACGCCGTTCAGGGCGATTTTATCGCTGAACAGGGGGCTGAAATCTGCCTGTCGGATATCGAAGGGGGCGGTCACCCCCACTTGCTGTAACAGGGGGCTGATGTCATCCGCCTGCGGGCAAATTGCCATGCGCGGCAGCGTTACCTTGGCATCGGCGTAGGGGGCTTTCACCAGCGACTCGCGGATGGCAGACAGTTGTTCGGGTGTAAGCTGTTGGGCAAAGACACGCGTGTCTCCCTGCGGCAGAATCACGATGAGCGCGAGGGGGGCCTTTCCTTTATCTTCTTTTGCCGTAGCCAGGAAAAGGGCTGCCGCCTGCCAGCTGCCATCGTTGGCCTGTGCCACGCGGAAGGCGTTGCGGCAGCGCATCATATCTACTCGCGGTATGCGTCCGTCAGCACTGTTGAAATCCTCTTTTTGGGTATCGGCGGTGTAAAAGGGGCGCAGCCATGCGGTCTGCATCTCGGTTGCCATGGCACCCATGAGACGCGTTTCGGGGGAAATCAGGTTAGTTTTGCGAGTCGGCGGATGGCTCATCTCACCCGGAAAACTATAAAACAGCTCAGACGCAAAGGGAAAATTGCGGGCAAATGGAACCCGAAGCAGGAACGAGTCATTCGGCGTGAAATGCAGACTGTCATCGGCAGCCAGCATGGCACCCAGTTCCATGCAACGGTGGACGTTGACATCGCAGCTGCATAGTTTCAGCTGCTCGATTTGCTTGCGGACATTGTCTCCGCAGAAATTATTCAAATCATTCAGCCATTCGGTTGTGCAGAGTGGTGCAACAACAACCGCCCCCTTTTCCTCGCTGCGTTCCAGCGCTGCGCGGAAGAGTTGCAGCGAAAACGCATCACTGACAATGCCGTTTTCGGGTACGCTGATTTCGGGCTGCGGTTGGAGCGTTTCGGGCGTGTCGCTCCATTCCTCCTGCAAATAGGGGAGGAGCAGGGCGGTGCTCAGCCCGATGGCGATACCCAGAAAGATGAGTCGCAGCGTTTTCATCAGCTATAGAGTGAAAGTTCTTCATCCAACTTGGGGCAGGGGGTCACGCAGTAGCGCTCGCCCAGTTCCAAATCAACCGCATTGCCCAGCGAGTTACGCAGGGTGAGATGCACCGGCACCTTGCCGGGGTACTTTTGCAGCACTTCTTTCAACAGCGCAATATCGCCCGCATCGTGGCGCGCGGTGTTGAGCATCACGCTGTAGTAGGCGGGTGTCTTGGCAGAGCGGCGCTTCTTGCCGCCGATTTGCTCCAGACCGTTGGCACTCACTTTCTTGCCGCCTGTCTTGTCGTCCTCCGAAATGCGGGCGCGGAACTGCACAAAGTTGCCTACCTCCAACAAGCCTTCCGTTGCGGCGGCCTTGTCGTAGGAGTCGCCCCACAGCAGAGCTTCCGTAGAGCCGGTAAAGTCTTCCACCGTGATGATGGCGAACTTCTTACCGCTGCTCTTGCTCACCTTAGTTGCCACGGCGCGCAGCATGCCCGCCATGTCCTTGGTGCCGCGGATTTCATCGGCCGTCAAATCGGGCAGGGTGCCGATGCGCACAAACTTGGGATTGTCGATGACCCCGCGCATGCTGTCCAGCGGGTTGCCCGTGAAGTACGCGCCTGTCAGGAATTTCTCCTGTTCCAGGCGTTGGTCTTTCGGCCATTCCTGCAACAGAATCTCCCTTTCGGGCTTCACGGAGGCATCCGTCATGTCGAACAGCGCCATCTGCCCCACCTCGTTGTCCTTGTGGACGGTGGAGGCCCCGCTCAAACACTCCTCAATCGTTTCAAAGAGGTGGGCGCGGCTCACGTGCATCCAGTCAAACGCGCCGCATTGAATCAGCACTTCAATCTGGTTGCGGCGCACCGCCTGCGGGGGGATGCGGTAGCAGAAATCCTCCAAGCTCTTGTAGGGACCGTTCTTTTCTCGTTCCTCTACAATCACCTGAACGGTTTCCGAACTCATACTCTTGATGGAGGCTAAGCCGAAACGCACCGCCAGCTTGCCGTTGGGCATGGTTTCTGGCTGGAACTTCACGGCGGAGTGGTTGACGCAGGGCCCCAGTACCTCGATACCGAGGCGGTTCACCTCTTGAATGTACACGCCGATTTTCTCGTTCGTGGATTCGTTGGACATGATGCCGCAGAAGAATTCCACGGGGTAATGCGCTTTCAGGTACGCTGTCCAGTATGAAATGTGACCGTAGCACGCGGAGTGCGACTTGTTGAAGCCGTACCCTGCGAACTTCTGAATCTTATCGAAAATAGCGTTGGCGGTCTTTTCGTCAATCTGGTTGACATCCCAGCAGCCCTTCACAAAGCGTTTGCGCTGTTCCGCCATTTCCTGCATGTCTTTGTGACCCATGGCGCGGCGCAGCAAGTCGGCGCCGCCCAGCGTGTAGCCCGCCAGCAGCTTGGCGGCGGCCTGCACCTGTTCCTGATAAATCATCACGCCGTAGGTAATGCCCGAAACCGTCTCCAACAGCGGGTGTTCGTACTCCGCCTGTTTCAGCCCCTTCTTCACGGCAATCATGTCGTCCATGAACTGCATGGCACCGGGGCGGTAGAGGGCGAGCAGGGCGATGATGTCTTCGATGTTGTCGATACCGTAGCGTTTACAGGTGTCCACCATGCCGCCCGATTCCAGCTGGAACACGCCCATCGTCTCACCTCGGTTCAGCAGGGCAAGGGTTTCGGCATCCTGAATATCCACGTTATCGTAGCGGAAATCAGGCACGCGCCAACGCACATAGCGTTCGGCATCCTTCATCACCGTCAGGGTTTTCAGACCGAGGAAGTCCATCTTCAACAGACCCGCGTTGTAAATGGCGCTCATGTCGCACTGGGCCACCACTTCGCCCTTGGGGTTGCTCAAATCATCACGCGTCAGCGCCACGTAGTCATCCAACCCGCGGTCACCAATCACCACGCCGGCGGCGTGCATGCCCACGTTGCGCACGGTACCCTCCAGCTTCTTACCGAAATCCCAGATTTCCGTATAGTTGGGGTCGTTGGAAACAAGGTTGCGCAAATCTTCGTTGCTATCCCACGCCTTGTCCAACGTCATGCCGGGTACGCTTTCAATGAGCTTGGCAATTTTGTCGGAGTCCGCAAAGCTCATATCCATCACGCGCGCCACGTCCTTAATCACCGACTTGGCACCCATCGTGCCGTAGGTGATGATGTGAGTCACGGCGCGTTCGCCGTACTTTTGGCGCACATATTCAATCACCTCCGGTCGGCGGCTCTGGCAGAAGTCGATGTCAATATCGGGCGGACTGACGCGTTCCGGGTTCAGGAATCGCTCGAAAATGAGGCTGAACTTGAAGGGGTCGATGTTGGTGATTTTCATCACATACGCCACCAGCGAACCGGCGGCGGAACCACGACCGGGACCCACGGGAATGTCGTGGTCTTTCGCCCAGTTAATGAAGTCTGCCGTGATGAGGAAGTAGCTGGGGAAACGCAGCATGTTGATGATGCTCAACTCGTAGTCCAGGCGTTCGCTCAGTTCCTTCCAGCGTTCGGGCGTGGCATCGGGGTAACGCTCCTTCAAGCCTTCAAAGCAGATTTTGCGCAGGTACTCTTCGCGCGGTGAGCCGTCGGGCGTGGCGAATTCGGGGTAACGCTCGGTGGAGGTAGAGTCCAGCTTGATGGAGGTGTTGCAGCGTTCCGCAATGATGTTCGTGTTCTCGTACGCGTCGGGGTATTCGGGGAAAAGTTGTCGCATTTCCTCCTCGCTCTTGAAGTACACGCTGCGGGGGTAGCGCATGCGCTTGCCGTCCATGCGCTTGTTGCCCGTACCCACGCAAATGAGGATGTCGTGCGCGTCGTAGTCGTCCGCATTCAGGAAGTGGGCATCATTCGTCACCACCAGCGGCACATCGTGCTTGCGGGCAAGGCGCACCAGTTCGGGCGTGCAGCGGCGTTCCTCTTCCAACTCGTGGTCCTGCAACTCCACAAAAAGATTATCTTTGCCGAAAATGTCTTTCAGCTGCAACAGCACTTCCTCCGCCTTTTCGGGTTCGTCCTTGAGAATCCACTCCTGCATGGGTCCGGAGATACAGCCTGTCAGGCAGATAAGCCCCTTGCTGAACTCGCGCAGGGTGTCGTAGTCGATACGCGGCTTGTAATAAAAGCCCTCCAAATGCCCGCGCGAGACAATCTTGATGAGGTTCGCCCAACCCACGTTGTTTTCACACAGCAGCACCAAGTGGCAGTATTTCTGGCGGCCGGGGATTTGCTTTTTCACCTCCAGAGGCGTGGGCGACACATACACCTCGCAGCCCAGAATAGGCTTGAACACGGGCTTCTTTTCATCGGGGTGTTCCTTATTCCACTCCAAAATGCCCTTGTTGTGCTTCTTTACGTTCACCATGAACTCAATGGCGGCGAACACGTTACCGTGGTCGGTAATGGCCACGGAACTCATTCCCAACTCGGCACACTTCTTGATGAGGTCCTTAGTGTGAATCATGCCGTCGAGCAGGGAATACTCGGTGTGAACGTGGAGGTGGGTAAAAGCCATAATTGTGTGCGGAGAGTATACAGGAATACCATCCGAAAGTCAGCAAGAATTTGCGTCTTTTGAACATTACCGCCCCATAGAGCCGTAAAGACGACTGCAGAACGCAACAAAACAAGGAGTCGCCGCGCCCGAATCAACGTCGAAACCGCGCAATGAAACACCCGCCGTAAGCGAAAAATCAACTTTTTTCCATTTTTGGCGGCGGATTGTCCGACGAGACGTGTTAATAGGGGAGAAAGGTGACAGACAATGAAGACCAATTTCCCCAACAGAGGCAGAAAACTCCTTCTCATCCCCCTTGTCCTTTTCACTGTTCTGCTCTGCGGAACGGCTTTTGTAGCCTGTCGTTTTTATTAACCTCATCAACCTACACATGGGTGCCCCTCTTTAGGACACGCAAGAAAAGGGCGTGAGCCCTTGTATTTGCTTGATATGGAAAAGGAACGTGCTAGAATGGCGGTAGGAGGTTTTATCTCTTTCTTTCGCTATGAAACCGCATCTTCCCCTTGCTCTGTTGACCGCTCTTTTAGCTGCGCTGCCGCTGGTTGAAACCCTGCGGGCCGAAACGCTGTTTGCTTCGGGCGGCGGCTTGGAACAGCTCACGGAAAGCAGCCGTTTTTCCGACACGGGCAAAGGCTGCTATTTCAGCGAAAGCTACAACTATTACCAACCCTACAAGGGGGCGGGGGAGTTGTATGAAGAAACGGGCAGCTGGGATTTCATGGGCGCGCCGCTCGCCCCCTCCGTCAATGCGGGCAGCAGCTCGGTGAGCGGTGCTCTCGGCGGCTTGACGCATGATGTGAGCATGTGCTGGGCGAACGCCACCGCCAACGTCATGCAGTATTGGGAGTCCTACTACGGCGTTTTCTATGACGGCAGCAACGGTGAGATGCCCTACGGCTGGAACTATGACCCCGAACTGGCGGAACGGTTAGGCGGCTCGCAAAGTCTCACCATCTACAACGAGTTTTATCGCCATTGGTTTGATGAGGGCGGTACGTTCAAATGGGCGAGCGATTGGTACTGCCGCCGCGTGGACCCCAGCAAGTTATACATCAAGGATGAGGGAACAGGCGGCTGGTGGGAAAATTGGTTCGGCGAGAGCCATGCCTACGTTATCAATTATTACGACGGCAACAGCAACATCGATTCCCTGACGCGCAACTTTGCGGCGGCGTTGGGCTATACCGCCCAATCGGACGGCTCGTGGACACAGACGACGGTGGGGCAAATCGGGTATCTGGGTATCTCCTCCTACCTCGGCGGGCATGCCCTCACTTGCTGGGGGATGGAGCTGGGGGAGGACAACCGAGTCAAGGCTATCTACATCACCAATTCCGATGACCTGACCTATCAGATGGTGAAGCTCTACATCAAGAGCGTGGACGGGCAGTATTACCTGTTCAGCGATGAGGAGTGCATGGAATACTGGAACTGGAATGCCGCCAACTGGTATTTGGATGAGGTGAGCTACCTGAACACGCCGCAGGCGCTTAAAGATTTGTACAGCGAATACAGCAGCGCCACGCTGACGTGGACCGGCGCCGCGGCGGAGTGGAGCGAGGCGGCTTCCGCCGACCACCGCATCGGCTACGCGCTGCCCGACAGCAAGGCGGGGTGGACGCTCACCATGCGGGACAAGAGCTATGACAGCTACTTTGACACGAACCGCAATGTTCGGTTTGATGACAGCGCGGCGGTCACGGATATTCAAACGGGCGGTCGGTTGACGGCGGGTGCCGTGGCGTTGGAGAACAGCGCAAAGACCTACACGTTCACCGCCGTGACGGATAAGTGCCGCCTGACGGCTGCTTCGCTGACGGCGACAACGACGGGCAGTGCGGCGTTCATCGGCATGGAGGTGTCGGCGGATATCCTGTCGCTGAACGGCTACCGCCTCACCGTGCAGAACGGTACCTTGGGGGCGGGTACCGCTACCTTGCAGGGCGGGGCTTCTCTGACGCTGGAGAATAGCACAGCCACCTTCACCGACCTGTTGCTGGGAAGCGGCACGGTGCTCACGCTGGACCTCTCTCTTGCGGGGGATGAAACCTCACTCATCACCGTGTCGGGCAACATGGTGACGGAGGGCGGGCTGACCCTCAATGTCCGCAATCTGCCCACCGACCTCAGCGAGCTTTACATGGTTATCTGCGCGGGCAGTTATGATGAAAGCCTGTGGAACAGCGAAACGGTGACGCTGAACGGTGCCGCCGCCGACCAGCTTTTCTGGCGCGACGGCGTGCTGTACTTCGGCAGCTATGTAGACAAGCAGCACCTTTACTTCACCGCGCACACGGAAGCCCCCGAAAAATGGCGCAAGTTTGAAGGGCTGAGCTTCACGGACATTGCGTATCAGGGCAGCGGCGCCGCCCTTGCCAACACGCAGGAGCTGCGTTTGGAAAAGAACGGACCCGTGCTTTTTGAAAACAATGTTGCGGGCGGCAGCGGCGGCGCGGTGCTCAACAGCGGCACGCTGGCGGCGGAGGGAAACAAGTCGCTCACCTTCCGCCGTAATCAGGCGGCGGAGCAGGGCGGTGCCTTGTGCAATGCGGGCGGCAGCGTCAGCATCACGGGCAGCCAAGCGGTTGTTTTTGATTCCAATGCAGCCCTTTCGGGCGGTGCGGTGTCGCAGAACGGCGGCAGCATGGCGGTGAGCGGTAACGGCAGTGTGCTGTTCTCCGATAATCATGCCACAGCTGCGGGCGGCGCGGCGGAAAATGCGGGCGGTACCCTGCAATTCTCGAACAACGAGACGCTCTCTTGGGTCGGCAATCAGGCGGACGGCAACGGCGGTGCACTTGCCAATGTCGGCGGGTTGGTGAACATCATCGGCAACGGCAGCACCGCCTTTACCGATAACCGCGCGGGCGGTTTGGGCGGTGCCGTCTACAATGCCGACGGCGGGCGCGTCATCATCAAGGCCGATGCGGGGGATGTCGTTTTCCGTGGCAACACGCAGGGCGGAGGCAGCCATACCGTGCTGCGTGCCATCCATTCCCAAGGCGATTTGCACAGTGATGATTTGTCGGAAAATATCTCGGCGGGGGAGGGGCACAGCGTGGTGTTCTACGATGCCGTGCGCGTGGAAAACACGGCTTGGTACGGGCAGACCAACCTGAACACCGAGGGCAGCGGCAGCATTGTGTTCAGCGGCAGATACGCGGCGGAAGATTTGCAGCGGCTCACGGGCAGCGCCCCCACCGCCGCAGCGTTGCAGGATTCCCTCTCCTCCGTCTTTACGGGCAGCGTCTATCTGGCGGGCGGTACGCTCCGTATCGAGGACGGCGCTTCCGTCACCACAGACAGCCTGTACACGGCGGACGGTGCGACCGCCGTCACCATTGCGTTGTCGAACGGTGCGCTGCACACACCCGGTAACTCGCTCACCTTCGGCACCAACAAGGCGCTGGAGCTGACGGGGCTTAACACGCTGGAAAGCTCGTACATTGCGTTCTATTCCGAGAGTACCCTTACCTTCAATCTGAGTGCGGAGCATGCCGAAACCGCCGCGCTCACCCTCATTACCTCCGATCGCTTCGATATGCAGGGCAGCCTGACGCTGAATCTGAATGGCTTGGAGGATTTGGAGAGCGGTCGTTATCAGTTGATTACGACCGGGCACGGGGTGCTGTATGATTGCAGTCTCACCCTCAACGGCGGCTATGCCGAGGCGCTGAGTTGGGAGAACGGCACGCTGTGGTACGACAGCTCGTATGAGCCGGAGGTGGTGCCCTCCACCGATTTGGTGTTCACGGAAACGCTGGTCGGTTCGTTCACCTACAGCGGGAATGACAGTCTCACCTTCACCACGGGCAGCGCCCGCGCCATTGATGAAACGGGCGACGCGCTCGCCGAGGTGTTGCTCTCGGAGAACGGTGCGCTTACCTTCAGCGGCATGTCGGTAGAGGGCAGCGGCGGTGCCGTCGCCAATGAGAGCGGGGGGAAAGACGCGCCTTCGCACATCCTGTTGCAGGGGAACGGGCCCATCGAGTTCAGCGGCATCAAGGCTACGGAGGACGGCGGTCTTGTGACCAATGTTTCGATTGGCGGCGGCGATGCGCGCATCGACATTTTGGGAAACGACACCATTTCCCTGCTCAACGGCACGGCATCGGCGGGGCGCGGCGGGGCGCTGTTTAACTCCGGAACCGTGAACATGAGCGGCAACGGTGAAATCTCGCTGGGCGATAACGCTGCCGATAAGGACGGCGGCGCGGTGTACAACGCCGCGGGTGCCTGCCTGACTATCGCTGAAAACGGGGGGCTGACCTTTAGCCGTAATACGACCGAAGGCCGCGGCGGTGCCATTGCCAACTACGGTGAGCTGCATCTGGACGGCAACAATTTTGTGGCGGCATCGGGCAACAATTCGCTCTACGGTGCGGCGCTGTACAACGAGGGGCAGTTGACGATGGAGGGCAACGGCTATGTTCAGTTTGCGGGTAACGACTGCGTGAAGAACGGAGACGGTTACAGCGATTTCGGCATGGGCGGCAATATCTGCAACAGTGCCGGGGGTGATATCCGCATCTGCAACAACGGCAGCGTCTCGCTTTCCTCTACCTACGCTTTGTACGGCGGCGGCGTTTACAATGAGGGCAGCCTTGTCATCGAGAACAACCTCGATGTGAACATGGACTCCAACTCCGTGGAGCAGAACGGCGGTGCCGTCTTCAATATCGGCGGCACGTTCTCCCTGAGCCACAACAAAAACGTGACCTTCAACGAGGACTGGGCGTGGGGCGGCTACGGCGGCACCATCTGCAATATGGTGGGCACGGTGGAGGTTAATGACAACGCCTCCCTTGCCGTGTACAGCAGCTACTGCGCCCTCTCCAACGGTAACACGTCCGGCTCGGGGCAGGCGGTGATGAACATCATCGGCAACGGCGACATCATCTTCTACGATAACATTGCCTACCAAACCAAGGATGATTTCAAGGGCATGGCGGGTGCCGTTTACAACCACGCCAACGGCACGCTGAATATCTGCGGCAACGGCGATGTGGAGTTCCACAACAACACGGTGTTGCAGTTTGCGGAAGTCTCGGCATCGGGCAAGGACGGCAGTTACATGCATGCCCTGCATAACGAGGGTACGCTCAACCTTTCTGCAAGGGGCGGAAAGAGCATTGTGTTCTACGACGGTATCTCCTCTGCCAAAGGCTCGGTGGTGAATCTGAATAAGGAATACACGGATATCGACGGCAAGGTGCAGAATGCGGCGGGTGATATTGTGTTTTCGGGGGCGCGGGTGGAGAGTACGCTCTACAGCAACATGCTGGCAGAGTATGTGACGGCGGATCTGATTGCCCTGTCCAAGACCAGCACGCTGGAGACGGATGTGCATCTGTACGGCGGTCGCTTGGTGGCGGAGGCCGATGCCCGCCTCGCGGCGGATGCGCTCACGGCGGTGGCGGGTTCCGGCAGCACCGTGCGCGTGGAGGATGCGGCGCTGAACGTGAAGGGTGCGCTCACCCTGCAAAGCGGCACCAAGCTGGAAACCGAGGGGGCATCCCGCATCACCGCCGGTTCGGTGAATCTGCTCGCCGGCAGCACCCTGTCTTTTGTGGTGAGTTCGAGCAACCTGACGGACTCGGTTCTGACGCTGACGGGAACGCTGAACACCGAACAGATAGCCGTTTCTCTGGGTGATACAAGCTATTTGGAGAAGGGGAACACCTATGCGTTGTTGACGGCAACGGATTACAAAACCGATGCATGGACGGAGGAGAACATCACGATTGCTACGGATAGCGTGCTCTTTGAAGATTTGGTGTGGAAGAACGGTACGCTGTACCTGAACTACGCCAACCACGCCGCGCCGCTGACGGTCACTTGGGATAATGCATCGGGTGACGGATTGTGGAATGGGGCTTCCCTCAACTGGCGGCAGAAGGACACCTCCGCTGCCTACGCCGATGAGATGAAGGTCGAATTCGGTGACAAGGGGGCGGGCAAGGTTACGTTGGCGGGTACCTTGTCGCCCAAGAGCGTGCTGGTGGACAGCGCGTATGACTACGTGTTTGAGGGTAAAGGCAAGCTGTCGGGTAAGATGAAGCTGACGAAGCAGGGGGCGGGTACGCTGACGATTGCCACAGCCAACGATTACACGGGCGGCACCGCTGTCAACGGCGGTACCGTGGTGGTTGGGAATGCCGCTGCGCTCGGTTCGGGGGCGGTGGCGGTGAATGATGCCGCGCTGGAAGTGGCAGCCGACGGATTCGCCAATAGCCTTTCCTTTGCGGGAAAATCGGTGTTGACGGTGGATAAGGGCCATGCGTTAGTGTTGAGCGGCGCGTTGAATAACAGCGGCACGCTGACGATGAGCGGCAGTTTCAATGCGTCCTCGCTGACGCTGAACACGACCGCCGCCACGCATGTGGATGTGAACGGCAACAGCGGAACGAGCGGCTTTGCCAAGGAGGCGGCGTATTCCGTGCAGCTGGTGAACGGCGGCTCGGTGGTGAACAACGGTGCCACGGTGACGCACGGCACCCACACGCTGACCTTGGGCAGCAACGGCGTGGCAACGGCGGGCGGTGATGTTCGGTACGATACCTACCTGCTGACAGGCACGGCAACGGCAACGACTTCTGCCATTCACGGCAAGAGCAGCGCGGCGACCATCACGCAGACAGGCGGCACGCTGACGGTGGATGATACCGCCACAGTGAACGCCACAGACGGCAACATTGCGCTGACAAACGGCACGTTGAACGGTACGTTGAGCGGCACAACCATCACCGCGACAGACGGCACGCTGAAAGCAACGTTCAACGGCAGCAACACGCTGAACGGCAGCAGCTATGCGCTGAAGAATGTGCTTGCCAACAGCGGCACGCTGACGATGAGCGGCAGTTTCAATGCATCCTCGTTGACGCTGAACACGACCGCTGCCACACATGTGGACGTGAACGGTAACATCGGCACGAGCGGCTTTGCCAAGGATGCGGCGTATTCCGTGCAGCTGGTGAACGGCGGTACGGTGGTGAACAACGGAGCCTCGGTGACGCACGGCACTCACTCGCTGACCTTGGGCAGCAACGGCGTGGCAACGGCGGGCGGTGATGTTCACTACGATACCTACCTGCTGACGGGAACGGCGACGGCAACGACTTCGGCCATTCACGGCAAGAGCAGCGCGGCGACCATCACGCAGACAGGCGGCACGCTGACGGTGGATGATGCAGCCGTGGTGACAGCCACAGGCGGCTCTTTGGTGCTGAACGGCGGCAGCCTGACGGGAACGGTGCAAACTGCGGCGGGCAGCGCGTTGACGCTTAAGAGCAGCGCCGCTTTGAACGGTGATTTGACGCTGGACGGCGGCTCTTTGGTGCTGAACCGCAACACGCTGGCGGTGTCGGATACGCTCTCCCTGTTGAGCGCGACAAGTTTGGATGTCTCCGCCTACGGCATCGGCTCCTATCAGTTGCTCACCTTCGGGGCGCTGGACGGCAGCTTGGATAACCTGTGCATTGCCGGCAAGCGTTACCGCTACGCCTTGTCGCAGGAGAACAACGCGCTGATGCTCACGGTGAAAGCTCTCAACAATACCCTGACGTGGGATGCCCCCAAGGGTGTGTGGACGACAGGCGGCAGCTTCGGCAGCGGTGTGTTTGAGTCGGGTGATGATGTCATCTTCCGCACGGCGGCTGCGGTGACGATTACAGGCGCGGTGGAACCCGGTGAGATGCTGGTGGACAGCGCGGCGGCGGTGAAGTTTACCGCCGATGCCAAGACCCCCGGCAGCGGTATCGTCGGCAAGGGTACGCTCACCAAGAACGGCGCGGGCATGCTGACGCTCAATGCGGGCAACCGCTACAGCGGAGGCACGGTGCTCAACGCGGGTACCATCAAGGCCACGGCGGCGGATTCCTTCGGCACGGGGGCTATTACCGTGCATGGCGGCACGTTGGACTTGGCGAGCAAGGCGGTTGGCAATGATATTGTGCTGGCGGGAGAGACAACCCTCAAGGGTGATGCCAAGTATGTCGGCTCCCTTTCCGTGGACGGG
>JAZLFB010000142.1:0-5199 GCA_045615585.1 Akkermansia sp. | reverse complement strand
TTAAGTATGATTTTGACGGGCAAACCTACACCGCATCCTGCGTGTCCCCCTTCGGGCTCGATGCAACAAGTGTGAACCGCCTAGTGCTGGATATGCCCGCACGCCATGTTGAGGTAGAGCAGCAGCTTGTTAACCTTTTCGCCCTCATAGACGATGGGAGGGAAACGGAGGCCCGCCGCATCTTGGACACCATGCGTGAGCGCTTTGGCAGCAAACTGCCGGAACTTGCACGCGCTGGAGCCATGCTGGATTTCTATATGGCCGGTGAAGATGAACAGGATACGCAAAGGTTGTGAACCCACGGCGTGGCTGCGGTTCCGCAAGACTCCCGGTGTAGAGTTCGAAGCCATCCCTGAACTGCAAGACGCCCTCTTGCAGGAACAGGGCCATTTGTGTGCGTACTGTATGCGGCGTATTCCCGTGCGAGGGCGTGTGGGGGAAAGAATGCGCGTGGAGCATATCAAACCCCGCCGCTATTCAGCCCTTGTGATGGATTACGGCAATTTGGTGGCATGTTGCCCCGGTACCATTTCCGGTACACACCCGGATGAGATTCACTGCGACCGTAGGAAGTCAGAGCGAGAAATTTCGTTTGACCTCTTTTCCCCGGCTTTTATCGACTCTCTTTCCTATTCCTCAGGCAACGGCAAGATTAAGAGTTCCAACACAAGCTACGACTGGGAAATCAATAATATCCTTGGCTTGAACAATAAACTCTTGGCAGAAAACCGCCTCCAAGCCTTAGAGGGCGTAATGATTCGTTTGGGGCAGGCTGGTGCATGGAAACGAGCAGAGGTGCAAAGCCTGTTGCAGGATTGGGAAGCTGCCCATATGGATGGTACCAAACGGCAGTTCAAGGAATACAACGGCATCGTGGTTTGGTTTTTGAAACGCTGGTTGAATAGGAAAGGGAATTGACCATGCAAGCACATACACTTCAATATAGGCGCTCCCGTTTCCTTCAGCATGCCATGGCCGCCGGGTATATCAAATCAGCCGAAGCAGCGCTCTCTAAAAAATTCGCAACATATATCCCATACTACGCATGAGACATAAATTGAGTTTTTTCTTATTTTCGAAGAATTGGCGTTTTATTCACAACGCATTGCATTTGAGTGATTTCTTATTTTCGCTTAAAGCGATTGGCTGGGAAGGCAATATCAATTTTTCAGAATTGAGCCTTTATTTGAACGAAAAAAAAGGCTTGTCCTGGTTTTCGGCATGCTGTATGATTCAACTACGATTTGCATCATGAGTCTGCAAGGCAAGCGCATCTTCACCTGCACCCCCGTGGCCTTCCACGGTAACGATTTCTTTTTCTCCCGTGATACCGGGCTCATTTGCATGAACCTGCGCAAGCTCGGCGCGGAGAGCATGGCCATTATGCCTCTGCCGTTCCATGAGGATGATATCCGTGAGGATATCATCCGCGTGCCCATGGATCAGCTCAAATCCGTGGATTGGTGGCGCTCCTTGAATCTGGATGGTGTGGTGCTCTACTCTTGGGGAGCCCCGCGCTACACCGCTATTGCCCGCGCTATTAAAAAAGCGGGAATCAAGTTGGTTATCCACCTGGATTCTAACGGGGATTTCTTTGACGAGGCGTGGACTCCGCGTCCTTCCTTTCTGCAACGTTGCAAAAACCTCGTCACCCACGCCGCTATCGATTTCCTGCGCGCACGACATTTAAAGCTGGCAGATGTCATCACCATGTCGCCACCTGTGGCGGAAATGCTGCGCCACCGGCTGTTCTACGGTGCTGCCGTGGCGGATAAGGCTGTGATGATGCCCACGCCCGTTGCCCCGCATTTCGCCTACGACGGACGCCCGAAGCAGCGCAAGGTGGTGTGCGTGGGGCGATGGTGCGCGGAAGACGAAATCAAGGACCCGGGCTTGATGATGCAGACCTCTCAACTGCTGGTGCAAAAAGACTCTTCTGTACTGGTGGAAATATATGGACGCTACGGTGAACCGGTGGCGGCATGGCATGCCGCTTTGCCGGAAGAGCTGCGCACGCGTATTCTTCTCAAGGGTTTCACGCCCAGTGCAGCCTTGAAAGATGTGTACTGCGATGCCATGGTGAGCTTCTGCACCTCCAAGCGGGAGGGCACGCACATAGCCTCTGCAGAGGCCTTATGCTGCGGGTGCGCCGTGGTGATTCCCGCACGCCCTTCGCTCAGCCTGCCGCAGTGGTATGCCTCCAAGGAATCCGGCACAGTGGCGAAAGAGGATACACCGGAATCACTGGCTCAAGCCGTGCTCGCAGAGCTGCATGAATGGAATGTCCTCCACCGTTCTCCCCATGCCATCGCAGCTGCCTGGCAGCCATTCTTCCACGCGGACAAGGTGATGGCGCGGATTTTTGGCCTGTAGCCAGCTTAATAGCCTTGCCCATGTCTGCGCTTTGGGCTAGAATTGCCCCCATGGGTAAGTTGGTCTCCATTGCAAAGAGAATTATGCCCACGGCCGTTTTCCGTTACTTCAAGGGTCGTGCATGCGAGAATGTTTTTAGAAAATTGCGCAAAGAGTATCCCGCATATCGCGAACGTATGCTCAAACGCGTGGAGGCTGTGCGCCAAAAAGAGGTCATCAATGTCCTTTTCTACATTTGGCAACCCTCTTTCTGGAAGGTGGATTCCCTTTTCCGTCTCATGCTGGAGCACCCACGGTTCAATCCCGTCGTCTGCCCCGTGCCTGTATACGACTTTCAAGACCCGGTCAAGCGGCAGCAGGTGCTGGCAGAAACTCGCAGCTACTTCAAGCAAAAGGGATATCCCGTGCTGGAGGTGGACGGCGTAGGCCCCATCGCGAAGAGTTTCGTCCTCACCAAGAACGGCATCGATGTTATCCGAAAATCCTTTGCTCCGGATATCATCTTTGTGCAGAATCCCTATGAAACCGTGCAGGAAGCCATAGATGCAGACATGGAGCACGAGCTATACTGCTATGTGCCGTACGGGTTCCGAAACAGCTTGGCGCATTTCTCATACAATAACGCCACGCAGAACAAATATCTTTTCAATTTTGTCGAGAATCAGTATATTTCTGATTTTTGCCATGAAATCATGGCCAATGGGGGAACTAATCTGCGGGTAACAGGTTATCCTCCCGTGGATTACTACCTCTTCCCGGAAAAGTGCGCCTCCAGAGAATCGGTATGGAAACCACAGGTGACGCCTTGCAAGAAAATCATCTGGGCCCCGCATTGGGCGCTTCATGACGGAAGTATCATGAAAAAGGGATCATTCCTTCAAGTGGCCGATTTCATGTTGGAATACGCCAAGAAGGCCCAAGGGCGTGCCCAATTTGCCTTCAAACCCCATCCCAAGCTCAAGGAGCAACTCTACAATCTCCCGGATTGGGGCGTTGAACGCACGGATGCCTACTATGCACAATGGGCTGCTCTTCCCAACTCGCAGCTGGAACAGGGAGAGTATGCGGATTTGTTCCTGCAGTCCGATGCTATGATACACGATAGCGGTTCTTTCATCGTTGAATACATGGCTACAGGCAAGCCGTGCTGCTTCCTGCATTCAAAGGTGGATTACCCCGATGCCAACAAAATGACGGTGGATGCCTTGGCTGCCCACTACACAGCCGAAACTGCGCAAGAGGCTGCAGAATTCCTTGAACGCGTTGTTTTCATGGGTGACGACCCCATGCAGCAGGCAAGGATGGAATATGTGAGGCGTTATTTAATCCCGCCGAACGGTTGCAGCGCAGCCCATAACATAATCCAAGCCCTGCTTGGAAATGAACAGGGCTCGTAGCAGGAACCAGTTAGTTAGGTCTGCGCGCGCTGGTTAGGCGGTGTACATGGTGGGCGAACACCATGTCATGCAGGGCAATGCCGATGTTGTAGCTGAGGATGCGCTCGTCATTCAATTCCCTGCCGAGCAGCATATTCGGCATCGCTACGAACGACTTGCAGCAATACAAACGAAGTTCCGTATGCTTCACCCAGCACGTTTTAACACATTTCGGTAGACTTCTTTAATTGCTTGGCAGTGTGAATGAAGGTTTTTTGAAAGGTCTTTCGAAATCCCTGCCCTGAACATATCTCTAATAATTCCAATTCCCAATTGTCATTGCATTCAACAATTATGGGGCCTTCCTTGTCTATCGCAATATCCCAGCCAATAGAATATACGCCCGTAAGGCGCTTTTGCATGTCCAGGCACAATTTGACCGCTTCTTCATAATGGGGTATCTGGTACCCCTCAAATAAAATACCTGTCCCTGGATGACCCTGTAATTCCGAGTCGCCGTATTCGGGCTTTCTATAGCCATGGCGAAGCAGCCGCCCAGAGTCATCCACACCAACAATGATGCCGCCAGTAGAATAGTTGTCATTGGGGGAACCTGTTGCACCAATCCTGCACACGCTGCCAAACAGCTTGGCCCCATCTGCGGAGTGCGAAGTCATAATCCTAATGGTGTTGACAGATGATGGGTTAAGCCTTGACATGGCCTCATGCTGAATTATGCACTCCTCCATCATGGCGGGACCGTACAGGGCAACGGAATCTCCCATCATCCGTTCGAGTTCAGGTATGGCTATAACAGAGCCTTCATAAGCTACCTCGTTTTCATTCACCACGGTAAATTTCATCACTCCATGACCACACTCGGAAAAGATTGGTTTAAAAAAGATGGACTTGCCGTACAAAGCGGGCCACGACACCTTGTGGCCGAAATCATCTATCAAATGGATTTTGCCTTGGTGCGGGGCATTCGCCAAAACAGCATGGGCACAGCAGCAGACCACCCTGCCGCCCATGGCAGACAAAACATGCTTGCAGAGGACTTTATCGCGCGTGATGCCAGGATACGCTGTGGCTTGCGATGGATAGTTGGCGTTCACATAATCACGAATGGGTATAAACTCACCTTCTGTGACGTGGTCCATGAGCCGCTCCCCCTTCCTATCCAATTTCATTGAAAAGTAGAAGATGTAGCCCAGATAGCCATACCTCCAATTCAAGTAGATGCGTTCCAGAAGGATGCGCATCATGGATTTGCGCTCCTGCGGCGGCACATGGGATGATGCTATATCCCTCTTGATGTTGCTAATCAGGCGGGGGACATTCCGGAGCCGCCTTTGATGCTGCAGGAAGAAGCGGGTGCTCTTGTGGCGTGCCATGAAGTTGATAATTTGCTCTTTCATAATAGATTGCTAGGTTGGAAATGTGGTGTCGC
>JAZLFB010000141.1:0-2163 GCA_045615585.1 Akkermansia sp. | reverse complement strand
CCACAGTTCGCATATCGCGTCGGTCGTACCGCAAAAGCGGCGCAGCATCTTGCGATGCTGCACCGCTGAAGTTTTTTCGGTGGTCAACCGAACACGCGGTTTAGAACTTGTAGTTCACGCCGATGTTGCCGTTGAGACCGGCGCGGTTCTTGCTGAACTCGAAGGAGCCGCCCGCCGTGGCGGACCAGGTCTTGTAGACCGGTACGTTCACGCCGCCGCCGATTTCGCCGTAGAAGGGCCGGCGCATGGCGCTGCGGGTCTTCCAGCTTTCACCGATGCCGCCCACAAAGAGGTTCTGTGCGGTGGCTCGGTGTTCGGCAAGCTCGCCGTGCACGGCGGCGGTCAGGTTGAGGGTGGAGGGAGCTTCCGTGAAGGAGCGGAACTGACGGTTGTAGGTCACACCCAGCGCAACATCCACCTGCGTGGGGTTGTCGTAATCCGTCACCACGCCGGCGGTGCCCTGACCGCTCTCCTTCAACGTGCCGAGGTGGTGAAGGGCCACATCAACCGCGAAGAACGGTGTCAGCGCCGACTTCTCATTCAGCTCGTAGGTGCGGCTCAGCTCGTAACCCAAGTTGACCGTCACGGCATCCAGAGAACCCTTGCTTGTGCCCGAGTAGCTGTGGTGGGCGGCGGCAATGTGCGTCTGACGCGTCACGTCAAAGTCACCCCAAGCCACACCCGCGCTGAAGCGGTGGTTGAACTTGCCGGTCTTAGCCGTGCCGTACAGGTCGAAGAACAGGGTATCCGTCTCGGCCTTGGTGGTTTCCACCTTGCCCGTGGCGTGTTCGTAACCCACGCTCATACCAATGGCGAAGCGGGGGCTCACGGTGTGGTCAACACCCGCAATGGCACCCTGGAAGTTCTGCGTGTACTTGCCCAGTTCCTTATCGGCACCGATCATGTCGTGACCGCCCTCGTAGTCCACCCACACGTTGTTGTCATTTTTCACAACGGGAGAGGCAACCACCGTGCTGCCCTTTTCGGGCATGGCAACAGCCGTTGTGACGGTGGCGGAGGGCAGCGCCATGTGGCTGCGCAGCGTGCTCATGTGGTGGCGCGAGGTATCCATCATCATGTTCGTCACCACCAGATTCCCTGCGGCACTCAGGCTCTGCAAGGCGGCGGCATCCGCAGCACTGCGGGTGTAATCCAGCGCGTCAAGCACATGGCTGAGGTTGTCCCGGTGGCGGCCAGTTCGCCGTCCCCGTGGCCACGCAGGTTCGACAGGTTCATCAGCGTGGTCTGTACCGCCGTCTGGTTGCTGTTAAGCCCCGTGAGCCCCTTGTAGTTGGTGCTGAACACAAGGTAGGCACCATCCTTCTTGTGGCTCACATACATGTTGCGGGTCTTCAGCGTGCGCTGGCCTCTTTCATCCAAGTCGTAGATGACATCGGAATCGAACTTGCTGACCACCGTACCGCCCACGATGAGCGAGCGGGCACCTTCCGCAGCCGTTTCGGCATCGGGTCCTGTGTGAGCCGCCACGCGGGCACCGCGGGCATCAATCGCCGCCACATCGGTGATGCTGTCGGTCGTCACATTCTTACCCTCCACATAGGTATCCACGTGCAGCGTGGTACCGTGGGTCAGTGTCAGGCTTGTGGCCGTGGCACCGGGGGTGCCGGGGTTCAGCTTGATTTCCGAGCCGTCCGAGCCGGACACCTTGCCGAGAGAAGCACCGTTGCCGTCTTCCGTCACCAGCAGGTCGGAGCCGTTCTGCAGATTGATGCGGGCTTGGGTTCCCACGCCCTCGTTATCCACAATCAGCGTTTGCGTGTCACCCGCCGTCATGTTGATGGTGCCGTTGAACGCGCTGCTGTCCTTGTAGAGGTGCAAGTCCTCCGTGTCAGCCGTCAGCGTGCCTGTACCCATCAGCTTGCCGTCCGTTGAGATAACAGCGCCTTGTGCAACCACCTTTTTTGCCTCAATGTCACCACCCGTCACCTTGAGCTCGGAGCCGGAATAGATCAGGAGATTTCCCTCCTCCGCAGTCACACCGCCGTTCGTCACGGAGACGGAGGAATTGTCATCAATCCGCAGGGTACATGGTATGTTTATTCCTTTCATGCCCAATGCGTTCATCAGCAACGGCGGGGTGATGCCGAAGAACAAAAAAAAGGGGCCCCCACCCCGGGGCGCCTCCAGAGCATTTATCTCTAA
>JAZLFB010000140.1:0-7289 GCA_045615585.1 Akkermansia sp. | reverse complement strand
CGGCAGCGGGCAGCACCTGCTTGCGGAAGCTGTCCACATCCGTCACACTCTCACCCTTCACGGGGTTGCCGTCAGACAGCCAAGGCAGCATGTCCAGATTCTGCTTGCGGGAAGTGCGGATGCAGGAATTGGGGTTCGCAGGGTCCTCAGAGGCATCCGTCCACGAAACATAGGAGACGGACTTGGTATCGGCGGGGAACACGGCCTTGTCACCGATTTCGGTGCGGGCATCGGCGGGGCAGTGGAAGATGGTGGAAATCTTCATCTTACCCTTGTCGTCCTTGGGCAGCACCACATCGTTCAGCTCAGGGGCAAGCGTCAGCCACCAACCCTCGCTTTCATCAATGTTCTTGGTGTCCTCATCGTCATCCATGCCGCTGGTGGGCAGCAGGCTGCGGTGACTGACATCCTGACCGTACTTGGTACCCAGCTGACCCAGCTGTTCCAAGTTGGAGCGGCACTTGGCCTCATCACCCAACCCCATGTAGGAGTACATGGTGGGAATGGCGATAGCCGCCAAGGTGGCAAGGATGGTAATCACCACCATCAGCTCAATCAGCGTAAAACCGCGCTTACGGAGAGAAAATGTTTTCATACGCTCTTTACTCTACCATAACCGCCCGCAGCTGCAAGAAAAAAGCACGGTGAACAGAGAAAAAACAGGTCTGACATTTCGTCAGACCTGTTTTTGAAGCACGGCGAGGTTCAAACCCGCACCGGTACTTGAAAGGAGATTTCCGCCTATCAGTTGGCGGGTTCTACGTCCAGTTCCGAGACGGCGGCGGAGTCACCGCCGTCGTGGCTGGAAAGGGCAACGAAACGCACAAACTTGGCCGTGCAGGGCGAGAAGAACAGGGCTTCCTGTTTCGCCGCCGTGTCGCTGAACGAGCCGCGTGCCACGGGTTCGCCCCAGTTCTTGCCGTCCATGCTGGTGTAAATCTCGTATTCCTTGACGCGACCCGTGTTGAGCGGCGCGCCTTGGTACATCAGACCCTTCATCTTGATTTCCGCGCCCACATCGAGGCGGATTTCATGCGGGAAGCTGGCCAGCGTCACGCCTGTGAGGGTGTGCCAGTAGGTGTCGGGGTTGCCGTCCAGCACGTTGCGGGCGGGGGCATCCTCCGCCATGTCAGAGCTGACGTAGGCCACCGAGAAGAAGGCGGAGGGCGGGTAATCACCCACAATGCTGTTCACGATGGGGGCCACCTCGGCCAGAGCGGCGTAAGGTTCGCCCGCTTTCATGGGCTCCAGACACACCAGCTTGACGTACTTGGCCACGGCAAAGTCGGGCAGCATGACTTTCTGCTCGTTGTCTTCATCCGCCAGCTCCAGCGTGCAATCGGGCTTGTCCTTCCACGTCTTGCCGTCCTGCGAGAGGTAGAAGGCCACCTTCTTCACGCGGGAGGAAGAGCGCCCTTGACGCGGCGTGACAGTGAAGCCGCGCAGCTCCGTCAGCGCGCCCAAGTCCACCACCACCTCGTGCGGGTAATCGGCGGCGGGCTCGTGCCAGCGGGAGTGCCAGTAGGTATCGCGGCGACCGTCAATGAGGCTCCACGGCGATTCGCCGCGACCCGAGGTGCTGGAGCAGGATACGATACGCAGCAGGTTGGCGGGTTTCCACTCCTGCATGGCTTGGAACACCTGCGGGGCATCCAGGCAATCGGGGCTGCTGGCCGTGGCGCGCAGCATGCCGTTTTCACGCTGCAGGAAAGGCTTGTCGTACACCTTCGTCTCGCCGTTCGGCAGGGTGATGGTGATGGTCGCATCGGGCGAGGCGCAGGAGGCCTGAACGTAGCCCAGCTCATCGCGGGAGAGGGTGACGGCACCCGTCAGCGGCAGCACCTCGCGCGCCAAGTCCTCGGCCTTCTGACCCACGCGGATGGGGCGCAGAGAGAAAGAGAAGTTGGTGGGACCGGAGAGCGGGATGTCGCGGTCCATCGGACGGGGACCGCAGGCGGCACCGCCGAGACCCAGCGTGAAGGCATCCAAGCTCACCACCGTGGCGTGGGCGGGTTCCACTTCCTCCGGGTGGGCGGCGGCAAAGATAGCCGGGGCCGTGTACGGCAGGGCGGAGAAATTCATGTGCGCGGACGAGATGAGCAGACCCACGCCGTTGTCATCCGTCAGGGCGACCCACTTGGTATCCATGCGGTTGCCCATTTCCATGGGGAAGGGGTAACGCTCCACCATTTCGGAGACATGCTTGCTGTAAATGCCCATGGGCGCGCCCGCCTTGCGGTCGGGGTAGTTTTCACCGGGACCGCGACCGAACCAGCGCACGTTGTCAAAACGCTCGGGCAGGTTGAGGGTGTAGCCCAGCTTGGGCAGCACCATCTTATCAACGGAGGGGATGATGCCCGCCTGCACGCTCACATAGCCGTTGGGCATGATGGTGTACACCATCTGCGTCTTGAAGAAGAAATCCTTGTCCTTCATGGGACCGAGGTCCGTGATGGAGAAGCGGCCGTTGTCGTAGTCGCGGCTGTCCAGCGCCTCCTTGCGGGTGCCTTGGCTGGTCACATCGCAGGACACGCGCACCACGCCGCCCGCCAAGCGATCCACCACAAGGGTCGAGGCTGTGTGCGTCAGGTTGCGCAGACCGTTGTTGAGCCACTGGTTCATGGCCCACTTATCGTTGGCAAGCGGGGCGCGGAAAGCGTTCAGGAACACCGTGGGCTTCTCGCCGATGAGCTGCTGACCGTCCACAATGTAGTCGCGCAGACCGCCCGTGGCCTTATCAACGGAGAGGGAGAAGCTGGGCCCGATGACGAGCACGCGCCCCTTTTCGTTGCGGACGTCCACCTTGGCATCGGGGTCGGTCTGGCAGTAGCGGGCCACGTTGCTGAAGCCCGATACCTCGCGGGGAATGTCAATCTGCTCCGTTGCCACCACATAGCCCTTTTCGGCCCAGTCGGTGTCGGCTTTCAGCTTGAACTCGATGGTCATGTAATACTGGCGGTCGTTGAGCATTTCCGCCTGTTTCATCTCCGAGGCGGGCAGCACCACCTGCACCGTCTCCAAGGGGGCGGCGGAGACGGAGAAGGTGCCGTGCGAGATTTCGCGGTTGCCTTCTTCCTCCACCTGCCACGCGCCCTCAAACTCGTTGAGGTTGGTGAACAGGTTCTTGTTGCGGATATTGATGAGGAGTCCCTTGCCGTCCTCGGTGGTGCCGGCGTAGGTGAAGTCCACATTCTGCTGTGCCTTGCGGATTTCGGCGTACAGCGGGGTGACTGTGCGGTCGCTGTAAATCACACCCTTGATGCAGAAAATACCGTCGTTGGGCGTTTCGCCGTGGTCGCCGCCGTAGCTTTGGCGGGTGACTTTCTGACCGTTCGGCAGCATCACCTCTTGGTCATAGCTCTGGTGAATCCACTCCCAAATACCGCCGCCGATGATGGAGTCGGAGGAGTCAATCGCCTCCCAGTAGTCGGCAAGGTTGCCCATGGAGTTGCAGAGGATGTGGGCGTATTCGGAGATGTACCAAGGCTTCAGCAGCTTGCGGGCGGCGATTTCGCGCGTCCAGTTCACGCTGGGGTACTGGTTGGAGCAGAGGTCCGCCAAGTCGTTGTTGCGTTCGTACTGCGTGACGCGGGAGGTATCGCGGCTCTTAATCCAGTCGCGCACGGCGGCAAAGTTGTCGCCGGGGCCGGCCTCGTTGCCGTAGGACCAGATGACCACGCAGGGGTGGTTCTTGCTCTGCTCCACCATGTTCTTGTTGCGCCACACATGCTGGGCGCGCCACTCTGCGGGGTGGGAGAGAGAATCCTCGCCGTAGTAATAGCCGTGGGATTCGATGTTGGCTTCATCGCAGACGTAGATACCCAGCTCGTCGCACATCTCATAGAAGAAGGCGGGCTGCGGGTAGTGCGAGTTGCGGATGTGGTTGATGTTGCCGCGCTTCATGAGCAGCAGCTCCTGTCGGCACTCCTCCTGGGTGACGGCGTGACCGTTGGCGTGCTGGCTTTCGTGGCGGTTCACGCCCTTAAGCTTCACCGGCATGCCGTTCACCAGGAAACGACCGTCCTTCAGCTCAACCTTGCGGAAGCCGATTTTCTTGGAAATCGTTTCGGTCACGTTGCCCTTTTCGTCTTTCAGGGTCAGAATCAGGCGGTACAGATTGGGTTTCTCGGCGCTCCACAGGGCGGGGTTCTTCACCGCCGTGTGCAGGGTGAATGCCATGTCCTCCTCAGGCATCAGGTCGAGCTGCCCGCTCTTGAGGGTGGCCACGCAGTTGCCCGCGGCATCCAGCAGTTCGCCCTCCGCCGTGCGCACGGCGCGGTCGCCGCTGCGGTTCTCCACGTTCATCTCTACGCGCAGGGTGCTGTCCGTGAAATCATCGTTGCCGTCCTTGGCGGCAAAGTCGGTGTGCACAAAGAAGTCGCGGATGAAGGTGCGGGGCGTGGTGTACAGGTAGACATCGCGGAAGATGCCCGACAGACGCCACATATCCTGACATTCGAGGTACGAGCCGTCGCTGTAGCGGTACACCTCTGCCGCCACCACGTTCTTGCCGGGGTGAACGTACTTGGTGATATCGAACACGGCGGCGGTGCGGCTGTCCTTGGAGAAACCGACCTTCTGCCCGTTGATGTAAAGGTAGAAGAAGGAGTCCACACCGTCGAAGCGGATGAACACGGACTGCCCCGCCCAGTCGGCGGGCAGCTCCACATCGCGGCGGTAAGAGCCGACGGCGTTCGGCTCCGTCTGCGGGGTGGTGTACTTTTCTTCCGTCTTGGTCTTGGGCTTGCTCATCACGCGCGGCCAGTCGCGCACAAAGGTGTAGGCCTGATTGCTGTAGATGGGGGTGCCGTAGCCGCGCATCTGCCAGTTAGAGGGTACATCAATCTCTGCCCATGCCGATACGTCGGTATCGGGGTTCATGAAATCCAAGGGGCGTTTGGCAGGTTCAGGCGACCAGTGGAATTTCCACTGACCGTTGAGCGACATCACGCATGTGGAATCCTCTCGGCGTCCTTTAAGAGCCTCATCCCTGTTGGCGAAGGGGACAAAGAAAGCGCGGGAATCCTCACGCCCCTGCGACAGGTTCTGCGGGTTTTCCCAATCGGGGTGGGGGGTGTACGCCTCTGCGTCCCCTTGCCCCGAAGCCGTTGATAATGCCATAATCGCCGTCATAGTTATGCACTTGAACAGGTTCATATCGGTACTATCATACCAAAAATGACCCGCCGCCACAAGCACAAACTACAGGCGGAAGAAGCGGTGGGCGTTGGCGGTGGTTTGGGCGGCGATGGTTTCGGGGCTGACACCGCGCAGCTCGGCCAGCTTCTCTACCACCAGCGCGGTGCGACCGGGGATGTTGAGCCGCCCTCGGAACGGTTCGGGGGAAAGGTAGGGGGAATCCGTCTCGACCATGAAGCGGTCGGCGGGCACGGCGGCGGCCACGGCCTGAATCTCCTTATTCTTCTTGAAGGTGACCACGCCCGTGAAGGAAATCATGCCGTCCAACTCGTTGAACACGGCCTGTGCCTGTTCCATGCTGCCGATGAAACAATGGAACACGGGGCGCACCTTGGGGTGGCGGCGGGCAATGGCAAAGGCATCGTCAAAACAGGCAGTGCTGCCGTCCGCCTTGTCGCGCGCGTGTAAAGAGATATTAAGCCCCAGCTCCTCCGCCAAAAGGAAGTGACGTTCCAGCAGCTCGCGCTGGCGGGCGTGGTAGGCTTCTTCCGTCCAGCCATCGGGGGCATCCCAGTAGTAATCCAACCCCGCTTCACCGATGGCGGCCTGCGGGTAGCGGCGGCCCAACTCGGCCATGTGCTCGAAATCGGCATCGGTGGCGTTCTGCACCTCAGAGGGGTGAACCGCCAGACAGCTTGTCACTATATCAGGGTACTGTGCCGCCAAGGCCAGCTGCGGCTCCCAGTCCTGCGGGTGGGTGCCCTGTGTGATACAACGCCCCACCCCCATTGCGCGTGTTTCCTGCAACACGGCGGCGATATCCGTGTAGCGTTCCGAAATCAGGTGGCAGTGCGTGTCGATAATCATGCGCACGTTCTACCCCAAAGCCGCCGAAAAGTCAAGTTTGGCAGAGGAGAGGATGTTTATCTTCTGTGTCCTTTTCGTCACATTGTGGCAATGTTATCACATTTTTCTTGCTTATGGGGGCGGTTCGTGGTAGACAGGGGGCAGTTATGGACGCTATTTACTACGTCATTATCGGCATGCTGGCCCTGCTGTCCGTTTCGGGACTGATTGTGGGCGTGAGTAACGATGCATGCAACTTCCTGAATGCCGCCATCGGTTGTAAGGCGGCGAAACGCAATACGCTGCTCTGCTTTGCGGCGGTGGGTGTGGTGCTGGGGGCCTCCTTCTCCTCCGGCATGATGGATGTGGCGCGCCACGCCATGTTCGACCCCTCCAAGTTCACTTTCCACGAAATGATGCTGCTGTATCTGGCCGTGATGGTGGCCAACATCGTGTTGATGGACATTTTCTACATGCTGCGCCTGCCCACCAGTACCACGGTGGTGTTGGTGTTCGCCCTGCTGGGTTCGGGTATCGGCATGGCGGTGTATGCCAGTGGTCTGGAGGGTCGCATGGGCGATATCAGCGAGTATATCCGCACAGGCAAGGCGTTCGAGATTATCTGCGCCATCTTCGCCTCGGTGGCGGCGGCCTTTGTGCTGGGTACTACGGTGATGTGGCTGGCACGTCTGCTCTTCAGCTTCCGCTACCAAAAGATGTACAACCGCGTCGGTCCGCTGTGGTGCGGCATGGCGTTCACGGCCATCACCTACTTCGCCCTGTTCAAGGGTTTGGCGGGCAGCCCCATGGTTAAGGGCTCCGACTTTTTTGCCATGCTGAAAGAGAACGTGCTGCCCTTTATGGCCTGTGCCTTTGCGGTGTGGGTGTGCGTGGCGGCGTTCCTGCAACACGTCTGCAAGCTGAACACCCTGCGTATGACGGTGATCGGCGGCTCCTTCGCCTTGGCTCTCTCCTTTGCGGGTAACGACTTGGTGAACTTCATCGGGCCGTTCATGGCCGCCCTCAGCTGCGCCCAGCACATCAATGACCCGAACATGGGCTTCCTTGACCAACCCGGTGACCCCGCCGACCTGTTCTTCCTGATTGCCGCAGGGCTTATCATGGTGGGTGTGCTGTTCCTTTCCAAGCGTTCGCAAAAGATTTCGCAGACCGAGCTTAAACTTTCCAGCGGCGGCAGCACCAGCAAAGAGCGTTTCGGCAGCAGCCAGCCCGCGCGTGTGCTGGTGCGCGGTTTCCTGGACGCCGTCAACTTTGCGGAGCGCGTCTCCTCCCCCCGCGTGCAG
>JAZLFB010000139.1:0-2360 GCA_045615585.1 Akkermansia sp. | reverse complement strand
TTCCCGAAGGTTTTCGAGCTGAACCGCAATTTCCGCAACGAGGGCGTGGACCGCCGCCACAATCCGGAATTCACCGTGCTTGAGGTGTACGAGGCCGGCGGCGACTACGAGACCATGGCCGAGCTCATCGAGGAGATGGTGACCACCGTGGCGGAGAAGGTTTTCGGCACGCTGAAGTTTGACCAGTACGACGACGAGGGCAACCTGCGCTGGACCATCGACCTCACCCGCCCGTGGCGCCGCGCGGACTATGCGGACCTGGTGAAGGAAGTGGCCGGGGCAGACTGGTTCAGCCTCACGCCGGAGCAGCGCCGCGCCAAGGCGGAGGGCGAGCTGGGCGTGCAGATTGGCGAGGACCTGGACGATGTGGGCGTGACCCAGCAGGTGTATGAGAAACTGGTGGAGGAAAAGCAGGCCAACCCGCTGTTCGTGTGCCATGTGGCGCGTGATTTGGTGCCGCTGGCCAAGGCCAACCCGGAGAACCCGGAGGTGGTGGATGTGTTCGAGCTGGTGATGAACGGCCAGGAGCTCTGCCCCGGCTATTCCGAGCAGAACGACCCCATCGAGCAGCTGGAGCGCCTCAAGCACCAGGCCGGCGAGGAAACTCAGAAAATCGACTACGACTTTGTGGAGTCCCTGGAATCCGGTATGCCCAGCGCGGGCGGCATCGGCATCGGCATAGACCGCCTGTGCATGCTCATGACCGGGGCCTGCTCCATCCGCGATATCATCCTCTTCCCGCAGCTCAAGAACCGCGCTTGACTTGCCATGAAAAACGCCGCCATCCTTCTGGCCGCCCTGGCATGCGGCCTTTGCGCCGCGCAGGAGCAGCAGACCCCCGCACCCGCACAGCCTGCACCCCAGGCCCAGCCCGCAGCACAGGTGGGCTCCATGTTCCGTGACGCCAAGTGCCACCAGGTGCTCACCTATGTGACCATCAACGGCGTGAAGGCTCTCATGATGCTGGATACCGGGGCTTCCCACACCGTGCTCAGCAAGAAGTTCGTGGATGCCAAGCTCCCCGACGCGCAGAAGATGGACACCAGCGGCATGCAGTTCAACAGCGCCAGCTCACGCCAGCGCCCGGACCTCTATGTCGTCAAGCTGGACACCGCCGCCACGGCTGGTGAGAAAACCGTCTTTGAGCAGCCTGTGCTCTGCCTGCCGCTGGATGGCGTGCAGCAGTCCATGGCCTCGCCCATCGACGGTATCCTGGGCATGGACATCCTCGGCTGGCTACCCTTCACCTTTGACCTGCGCAACGGCGACAACTGCCACTGGGGCCTGCCGAAGGACGTGGACACCATGGTGCCCATGGAGCCCCTGCAGGTGGACCAGATGCAGCGCCCGCACATGCAGGTGGACACCGGAACGGCGGAGAAGCCGCATTCCACGGTGCTGCTGCTGGATACGGGGAGCTCTGTGACCTACATGCCGGCAGAGGCGTGGGGCATGGGCGCGCAGGATGCCAAGGCCACCGTCGGCGTTTCTGATGTGAACGGCGGCCGTTTTATGAGTATAGGGCTTGGCAAGCCTAGGGTCCTCGCCCTCGGCAAGGGGGTGGAGACACGCCCGCTCACGCCGCAGCTCCAGCCGGGGCAGGGCGGTGTCATCGGTATCGATGCCTTCACCGGGCTGCGCTTCGTGCACAATCCGCAGCGCAAGGACCCCTCCCGCTTCTTCCTCATCTCCAAGTGATTTCCCCGCGGGTGCCATGAAGCTCGGGCTTTCCATCATCCTGCTCATTGCGAGCAACACCTTCATGACCTTCGCCTGGTACGGCTTCCTGCGCAATCCCGGTGAAACCCCGGACGCCCCCTGGTGGAAGCTCGTGCTCATGAGCTGGGGACTTGCCTTCCTGGAGTACTGCTTCATGGTGCCCGCCAACCACATAGGCCGCGAGTACGGCCTCTCCCTGGCGCAGCTCAAGATTATGCAGGAGGCCATCACCCTCGCCGTTTTTGTGCCCTTCATGATTTTCTTCATGGGCGAGCACTGGAAATGGGATTACCTCTGGGCCTTCCTTTGCGTGATGGCCGCCGTCTTCTTTGTCAACCGCCAGGCCCTCATGGCCTCGTAAGTCTCCCCGTGTGCATCCGCGATATTGTCTTGATATGGCGTGCGGGGCAGGGTAGAATGTGGCGCGTATGAAGAGGATACACCGGAATTGGCTTGTGGCGGCCGCTGCCCTTGTGGCGCTGGCTGCGCCGGCGGCGCATGCCCAGAGCGCAGACATGACGCGCGACCGCGGCGATGTGGTGCGCGTAACGCGGCAGCCGGACGGCACGCGCTCCGTCTACCAGCGGCAGGTGGGGTGGCACGGCATGCGCTGCTCCACGTATTCGCCGAGCGGCAAGCTG
>JAZLFB010000138.1:0-6080 GCA_045615585.1 Akkermansia sp. | reverse complement strand
GCGCCGAGCTATACTCTGAGCAACGACAACCACAACCTCGTGCTCACCTTTGCGCAGCAGGGGCAGAACCTGATTTGGGACGGCACGCATGGTGCCACGTGGGACAGCGGCAACAACTGGCATACCACCGCCGATACCAATCCGGGTACGACTGCGTTCAACACAGGCGACAACGTGCAGTTCACTTCCACCTATACGACCACGGCCACATTAGGCAACAATGTGACCGCCGGCAACATGGTGGTGGACAGCGGTGCCACCGCTACGGTGAATACCGCAGGTTACAATCTCACGGTTACATCCCTGACGGGATCAGAAGCTGCGCAGGGCGACACTGTGGTCAAGGCCGGAGAGGGTGAGATGCGGGTGGATGGACTTGTCAATCTCCTCTCCTTGGAAGTTCAGGCCGGTAAAGCCGTATTGAACTCCACAGAGGGAGGCAATATCGTCACCCTGAAGCTCAGCAATGCCGCTGGTACTGCAGAGCTCACCAACACGAAATTCAATTTTACGTCCGGAGGACAATCCATCAAGGGCAATGTGACCATTGGAACAGGGACGACCGGCACGGTGACCGGTGTGGACTCTCTGTGGTATGATGCCAACACCGATGTAACCATCAAGGTTGACGGTGGTACACTGGACTTCGGCTCCAACCGCTGGACGGTGAAGTCGCACAACAAGATTGTATTGAATAACGCCACTGTGACCGGCGCAGGCGAGGGTTCCAACGGCGCATTGGACTTTTTCAGCACTGGCAATATCCTTGAATCATCTGGAACCAGCAACGTAAGCGCCGCTATTCGCTTCCGTGACAATACCACTGAGCTCAACGTGGCAGACCAGGGCACGCTCACGCTGAGCGGTACTCTTAACGGCGGAGGCGGCATCAAGAAAACCGGCACAGGCACGCTTGTCCTTTCCGGCAGCAACAGCTACGCCGGCAGCACTACAGTAAACGAAGGTACACTGCTTGCTAACAACGGCAGTGCTTTGGGTTCCGGTGATGTGACTGTGAGTGGCGGTACCTTAGAAGTGGATCAAGACACGACTCTGATTGTCAAGGAAAATCACAAGGTTACCATTGATGGCGGCTCAGTCAATGCGGTGGGCATTCTGGAACTCGGAAAGAAGAATGACAGTGCAGGTTCGCTTGAGATGACGAGTGGCTCATTCAAGGCAAGCAAGCTTATCACCGAATATGGTAACGGCGCCAGTGCTGATTTCAAGGGAGGTACTGTTGAATTCACCACCAACAGCAAGACTGACTCAGCTATCACGAAAGGCACTGCAGGCGAAGGCAACCATATTCGCTTTATCGGTACAAGTGCTGACAGCCTTGTGCTGAAGGCTGCTCATGACTGGATGGTTGACCAGACCGCTGTGGCAACTGTAACCCGTGAGTTCGAGCTGGGCAATTTTGTGGTTGACGCGAATAATGCTGGCGAAATCATCCTCAAAAAAGCCCACTCCTACACTGGGGACAACACCATCACCAACAATGCCACATTGACGCTGGATACGTTCACCATCGATTCCGAGGAATCCATCACCTTGGCTGGAACCGGCACCACAACGCTTGCCAACAACCTTACCAGTTCCGGCACCTTGACGGTGGGCAGCGGTACGCTGGTGCTTGACACCTCCGTGAATACTCTCGGTGGCACGCTCGCGGTCAACGATGGTGCCACTCTGAAGCTCAACGAGATGGGGGACGACGCCGTTTCCACCACAGGTACCCTCACGCTGAACAGCGGATCCAGCCTGGATTTGTCAGCATTTGACAACATCACCGGCCAAGAGGACTCTATCACGCTGGTTAAGGGCGGGACCATCAGCCCAGACCATCTGAATGGCATCACACTGCACTTTAAGAACTCATCCTTGGATAGCCGTGGACAGTTGAGCGTAGACAACAACGGAAACCTGGTGCTCACCTTTGCAAAGGTGCTGATTTGGGATAACCATGACAACAATCTTACATGGGACACCACCTCCTCCAACTGGCATACAGATGGTGCAGGGGATGGCAGCTCCCTGTTTGAGCAGAATGACAATGTCCTCTTTACAACAGCGGCCAATACTCAGAACATATCCTTGGCCGGGCAAACTCAGGCGGGCACAATCCATGTTGATGACGGCGTGACGGTAACCGTGGACGGTGCGGGGAACCGATTCGATATTGCCGAAATCGCAGGAGGAGAAAACTCCACGTTCACGCTTAAAAATAACAGTGACGTGCAGATCAACATCCATGGCGATGCCAACGTGGGAACGCTGAAAATCGGCGGCTCCACCACGACATTCGATGGCGGCGAAAATACGTTGGGCAAGATAGGGATGATTGCAAATGGCGATAATGTAACCAAATTGGTTTTTGCTGCCAAACCCGGCCAAGGGCAGGGCGAAACAAGCACCTACACTTTCGACACCCTGGATATGTCGATTGATAATAGCAATAAGACCAGGTGGCTTATTGTCAACACGGGAGTTGAGGTCAGAGGAACGGGCTCCAATTTGGGCGCGAGCCAGAATTCTACCATAGCAACTGGCTGGGGTGTGAATGGCGGTGGTTTGGAGGTCAATGGAGAACTGGAGCTGGCAGGCGTTATCAGTTTTGACGGGCCAGGCAGCAGCACGATTAAGGGTTCCGGCCAAATCGACACCGCCGGGTTGAACATCTCCAACGGAAACACCGCAACCCTTGAAGGCGGGGTGAAGGTGAACATCACCTCTGGTACCGGTATCTACAAGCGTGCTGGCAATTCCAGCACTCTCAACCTGGGGAGGGCAACCCTGCAAGCCACAGAAGCTGACTGGACGCTTGCCGACAGCATTGACACTGTCAATTTGACGGAAACCGGCCAGGGCACCACGTTTGAAGCCGCTGCCGACCATGCCATCACGGTGAGCAAAGCGATGAGTGGTAATGGTCTACTCGTCAAAAAGGGCGATGGCACATTGAACCTCAACGGAGCCAACACCTACAGCGGCGGGACAGTTATCACGGCCGGCACGGTGAATGCCAACAGCGCTACCGCTCTGGGCAGTGGCGAGACCTATGTTACAGGCGGCACCTTGGCCTTGGGAACACAAGTCGATAGCCTTAGCGGCAATTTGTCAGTGCTTAGTGGCGCCACCCTGAAGCTTTCGGAAATGGGTGCTTCCGCTGTTTCCACCACGCAAGCGCTGACCTTGTATGACAACTCCATTCTGGATTTGACCTCGCTGAACATTACCGGTAGTGAGAAGTCCATCACGCTCTTCCAGGCCGGCACTATTACCCCGGACTACCTGAGTAATGTTACCTTGAACTTCAATGACAGCTCTTTGGTTTCCCGAGCCAGCCTGAGTGTGAGCGGTAGCAACTTGGTGCTGACTTTCGCTGAGCCGCCGGTGTTGATTTGGAACGATACTAATGGAAACTGGTCCAACCGGACGGATGCCGACATGAACTGGCATACTCAGGAGGACCCGAGCGGACAACTTGCGTATACCAGCCAGTCACACGTTATCTTCGATACCAACGCGAATGGCCATACAGTGACCCTGACGGATAACATTAAAGCCTCTGACATCACCATCAACGAGGGCGTTGCCGTTACCATCATCGATGGCAACACCAATACACTGACAGGCGTGTTGAAGGGTGCAGGCACCTATGTGCTGGGCTCCGGTGATTCCACACTGCCGGGCGTAACCTTGGACCCCTCTGCCTGGACCGGCATCGTGGAGGTGAGCGGTGGCTTGACCGGACCGACAACTTTGTCTGGGCTGTACACGGATAACTCCAAGGTTAAGATGAGCGGCGCAAGCTACTGGTTCAACAGCAACGGAACCGTAGCAGCAGACCTTATCCTGAACGATGACAACCAGGATAACGGCCAGTCCGGCAGCGAGAATACGGCGGCCATGCAAATCAATGCGGCCGACAGCGGAGGAGTGTACAATTTCACGGGCGACATTTCCGGAGCCGGTGATTTTGCCTATACCCAGACGGAGGGCCGAACGGCCACGTTCAACTTCCAGGGAGACCTCTCCCAGTGGACAGGTGACATCGTAAACTACAATACGGCCAACGGAGTCAGCTACAAGGTGGATCACGCCGGGGACATCTCCTTCGGTGGCGGCTTTGTGCAGCAAGCCACCAGTAGTATCATGAACGTGACTCTGGGCGGTACTGCGGATTCCGTTGCCGTAGGCGGAGGAGTGAATGAAGGGAACGGCTTTATCAACTTAACCATCGATTCCGACACGACCATCGACGGGAATGTGAAAGTCCGCAAGATAGAGGTCAAGGACGGAGACGCAGCCACCTTCAATGGTATGGTGGATGTGAAAGGATTGGTTCAGACATCGGATGAGCCAGATGTGCTGCTGCGGCCTAATTCCGAGGTTCATTTTGAGGATGCGGTGACAGCCCACTATGTGGAAGTGAGCCAGAAAAACCAAGCGGGTGCTACGGTTGTCTTTGATGGTGATTTGACGTTGATTGCAGATCCCGCCGTCTCAGACCAGAGGTATACCGGCCGCTTGAGAATGGGCGGTACTGAGCAAGCCCCGTCCTCTGTGCTGCTGAAGGGCAATACGATTGTACCCAATCATTTTGACCTTTCCGATGATGGCACCACATACGGCACAGTAACGGTGGCAAGCGGCAAATACCTGGATATAAGAACTGCCACATTCTACGAATCCACCAATGCTGCGCTTGCCCTGCAGGAGGGCGCCACAACGTATATGAATAAGCTGACCCTGGTCAATAGCTTGGGCGAACCCGGCACCGTAACGACGACGACCAGGGGACAGTATGCAGAAGCCAATGCTGATGAGATCATCACTGGCCTTGACATAACGACTACGCAGAATATCAATGATTTGGGCAATAAGCTGACGAACAGCACACTGACGACCACGCACAGCGTGACGGTGACGAACCGCGACGACACCTTGACGGCCACGAACGTGGATGGAGGCACTCTGACAGTGAACGGCACCAAGGGTACCGCCGGACAGGCAATGCAGCTTGGTACCGTGAACGTGGTGAACAATGGTACGCTCCGTCTGAACAGTAGCACCCAGGTGAAGGTTGGCGGTGCCGACAATAACGTGGATAATCTGGTTGTCACCGGTGGCGGAACATCCGTGGTGCTGCTGGATGGCTGCACGGCCGGGGATTCTGCCTCCGTGGTGAGCATAGACAAGCTCAGCAATGAGAACAACACCTCCCTCCAGATAGTCAACGCGGTAAGCGGGAGTGCCAGAACGGCGCAGGTGAACATTGGTGATGCAGATGCCGCCACGCCGACCTCCAGCTACAACGGCACGCTGCAGTACGGTGTGGGCGCCGGTGCGGCCAGCGGTTCCGGCATGAACCTGACCATCAAGGACGACAACGTGGCGGCCGGCGCGGTGCTGGAAGCCTACTATGATGCAGCCGCCCCCGCCAACGGCTCCGTGAACATCATCGTGGACACGGAAAATGCCAAGGTGCTCGGCCTGAGCGACAACATCATCGATCCGGAGGCCAACCGAGCCATGGTGGTGTATGGCACTGGTGAACACACCGCCGAGGATGCTCAGAACAACAGCCTGGAAATCACCGGAGGCGACGACTACACCTACGCAGGCAAGCTGGGCGCGAACCTGGATATCACCTACTCGGGCACGGGTTCCCAGACCATCGAGGGCGGCGTGGACGGCTTCAACGGCAAGGTGACCGTGGACAGCAAGTCCGAAGGCACCGGCACGCTCGCCATCCAGAACCTGATGGAAGCTGCTGCCGTGAACATCACCGATCTCACCATCGGTGCCAACGATACGCTGGACCTCGACGATGGTTCCATCGTGGGTACTGCGGTGGTGACTGGCACATTGGAAGCCAAGGGTAATCAAGACAAAGGCTACTCCAAGCTGGATGGTAATCTCACCCTTCGCTCCGACTCCACGTATAACGTGTCCGCCGCCGGTGGTATCGGCGGTCTCAACCTCACCGGCGCGCTCACCATCAACGAAGGGGCCATGCTTTCCACAGGCGATATGGCGTCTGTTATGAACCTTGACTGGTTCAGTACATACGA
>JAZLFB010000137.1:0-3526 GCA_045615585.1 Akkermansia sp. | reverse complement strand
GCTGGACGACATTGCCCAGCCGGATGACGAGTATATTCTGCAAAGGTTGCATTATATGCACACCTGCCATGTTTCCCGCCGCTTTTCGGAGCTCTGCCGCACCCACGGCCTCATAGACCCCGCCGCCATGCGCCAGATGCCAGCCGGGGGCAAACGCTACCAGCGCAGTTTCCTTTCCATCCCGCCGATGGAGGCGATGACCGACTGAGCACCCATGGGCGTGCGTGACAACCGGGCGCGGAAAATGGAAAATTCGAGCTTGACGACCGGCGGCTTTTATGCCACTATCTGCACAGACAAACCCGTTACCCATTCGCCATGTACGCAATCGCTTTCGACATGATAGTTGACAATCTCAAGAAGCATTATGGAGATCCATACAATAATGCCTACTATGAGATTGAGCAGGTGTTAAAGGCGCAAGGTTTTGATAATCATACTCAGGGGAGTCTTTATCTTGCCTCTCCCGATTTGCCCAATCCCCTTCGTGCCGTATACGCTGCCATTTCCTCCCTCAAGGCAATCGGGTGGTTCCGTGAATCAGTTCGTGACATCAGGGTTTTCAAGGTTGAGGATTGGTCTGATTTCACCGAAGAGTTCAGGAAGTAATCAGCTTCCAGTTTCGCCCGGGGATGCTTATTCAGGAGCTGCCCGACGTAGCGCGGGGCAAGCCCTACCCTTCCATCCCGCCGATGGAGGCGATGACCGATTGAGCACCCATGGGCGTCGTGACAACCGGGCGCGGATAGGAACATGACAATGCACCGGTGTGGCGGCACTATCCCGGGCAAGCATAGGCACGGGCAATAGCGGGGGCAGATTTTCAGCCCATCACAGCCAGCAGCGTGTGGGCTGGATAAGAAGGGTGCCTGGAACGGAAGGCCGGGCACCCTTCACTGTTTCCCGGCATGCCCACGCTTCCGCCACCCGGTGACGGAAGTGACAGATTTTTCCGGCAGTCAAGGGCAGCGCGACCGTGGCTGCCGCGATTGGGAGGTGAACGGGGGCCGCATCTACATGCTGAACGTCTGTGCGCGTACGTGTAGCGCAGGTAGGCTGTTGATTATAGTCTTGCTATGGCGGATGATCCAGGGTAGAATAGCGCGCCCTCGCGCGAATGCCGGGTGTTTCTTTTCCATCAACCAGAACGACATGAAACGAACACATATCATAGCCTTGCTTGCTGCCGCTTTCTTCAGTTCGCATGCATTCGCCGTTGTAGGGACCGCGCTGAAAGGGGGGGTGATGGTATCGGACACAGAATACCAAGGGGGGGAAACGACAAAAGTTGACCTGTACATATCTGCCGAAGGAGAAACCGATTGCTCCAACATCACGGTATATGGACATTATGGACAGCAACCAGAAACGTTCTCATCGGTTTGGGTGGGCATGCTAGGCGGTATGGTGAAGCAAATCTACGGTGTCTATTCTTCTTCGGGAGACACCAATCGAATATCGACATCGATCCTTATAAGGGATAACAGCGTAGTGAAAGGTAATGTTGTAGGAATCGAGATTTCAGGCGGGAATATTATATCAGGTCCCAACGTATCAATAACAGGGAGCGTAATAGAAGGAGAGATTATTGGAGGGAAGACATCCAGTGGCAAGAGCGAAACCAGCTTCGTTGTAGTGTCTGGAGGAGAGGCAAAGGGTATTACCGGCGGTGCAACTGAAAAGGGGAATGCGGACTTGAATACGGTTGTCGTATCAGACAACTGCTCAATTGACGGGAATCTCATAGGCGGCAAGAGCACAGATGGATCTGCTACCAAAAACGCTGTCACTGTGTGCGGGGCGGTCATTGGCGGAAACCTCATCATCGCCCAAGCCGGGGGGAAAGGCGTTGCCAGCAAAAACAACCTTACCTTGGCCGGGCAGGGAGGAACAGCTGAAGACGAGGAGGGCGGCAGCATTACGATTAAAGGCAACATCCTCGTCAGTGGCGGTGTCTCTGAGAAGAGCAGTGGCAACTCCATCGACATCTACGGCACGGACATCACCGCCGGTGCGGTCATGGGTATTCAAATCTTGAACTTCCATATTGTCAAAGGTCAGCTGGACTCTGCTGTTCCCATGCTCACGCTGACATCCGAAGACCAAGCCTTGGATCTTACAAACTTCTTATCATGCAACGCGACCACCATCCAAGACTATTCCCTCAACTTTGATGCAGTGGAGGCTATGGACTGGCAGCCGGGCCAGAGCGTGACCCTGGTGAGCAGCGCATTGGAACTCAAGGTGAACCCGGAACTGCTCAGCAAGGAATACGACATCAAGATACATGGGAAGGATACTGTGACAGCAACTGCCACGCTGGAGTTGAGCGAAGACGGAAAGCAGCTCCTGCTGGTGCGCTACGGAAATGTGCCCGAACCCACCACAGGCACGCTTTCTCTGCTGGCGCTGGCGGCGCTGGCCGCCCGCCGCCGGGGGAAGTAACCCATCTCCCGGGAAAGACATTACAGCCCCATCCGTTCCGGCGGGTGGGGTTTTGTGTTGCCTCCCCTCTCTCCCTCCGCATCACCATGCAGAGGGCAGGCAGGAATAGCGGGCCCCATTTTTCTTCTTGCCCACCATACCCAGTGCCGCTATCATTCCCCCATGCCTACCGTCACACCCGACTCCCCGCTCCCCATTCTGGGCACCCGCACCCAGAACGTCATCCTCAGCGGTTTCCACACCGTACTGACCTCCATTATCGCCGCTGCCCACGAATACCTCTTCGCCGGGCTGGATCTGGGGGACACCGTCTCCTGGGCATACGAACAGATTGCCGATGAGCTTGGCGACAAGTTCAACCCCACAGACAACGAAGCCAACAGCCTGACCGACTTCCTGGCCCTGGTCTGCAACCTCCTTGAACACCCGGAGGACTCGCACTCCGATGAAGTCTCAGGGATTACCCTTGCACCCGGCTACTTCTGTACACGCCACCACGCCCTCATGAGCCGACACATCACCGCCTACGCCGCCATCGCCTCCGAAGTCCTCTCTCTGTACGACCAGGACGAGGCCGACGAGGGAGACATCGTGCCCCTCATTGTGGACCGCTTCACCAAGTACCTCGAAGGACAGGGGGAGACTGTATCCACCAACTTCCGCCGCGCCCTCACCGACTTCGCCCTCCTGGGTGCCATCCTCCACATCACCCGCTACACCCTTGGAGTGTGAGCGGTCCTGAGTGTACGCACCGGCATCCCGGATGTTACGTCACACCTTTGGAAAGTGACAGTCTTTCCCCACCCGCCATTCCCCGGGCTCTACAGGACCTGCAGGCGCGTTCCCACCACCCGGAGGCATTCCCTTGCCACCCCAGGGCCTCCAAGCTCCTTCTGCGGCCTTCCAGGACCACCCAGCGGCCCATTCCCAGTACCACCCTGTGAAACTCCGGCTGTTTGCAAGTTATATATCCATGTGGGCAGGATACCTCCTCCCGCTCCGGTGCGGTACGGTTCCACACCGGGATTGAAACGAATCCAAACCCCAATTCAACCAATATGGATACCGACAACAAGACCAA
>JAZLFB010000136.1:0-5293 GCA_045615585.1 Akkermansia sp. | reverse complement strand
CCGCGCCGCCGATGCCAAGGGGCAGACCGCGGCGGATTACGCCGCCCTGTTGCCCGATAACCCCGCTTTACCCGCTGTAGAGGCAGCCATGCAGAAATAACGACCATGGCCATTCATGTGAGACATCGGCGCGAAGTGCTGCGCAAAATCCGCAACCGCCTGATTGCTACGGCGGCGGCGGTGAGCTTTGTCTCGATTTTGGCGAGCGGTATCACGCTGTATCTGGTGCATGAATACCGCCGTATCACGCTGCCCAAGTTTACGGCGGTGCCGTACATCCCCGATGCGGCGATGGCGCAGTTGGAGCGTCAGGACAAGCCCTCGCATTCTTCGTCCTCCCAAAAACTGTCGGGCATGACCCCGCAGATTCAGCCCAGCGTGGTGGTGGCGGACACGGTAAGTGCCGTTTCCGTGGCGGAGTTGGATGTGCTGGACGGCTCGGATTTCGATGCGGGCGAGTACGGTGCATCGGGCGGTCTTGCGGGCGGACTGGGTGATTTCGGCGGCTTGGGTGACGGCGCGGGCAACGGTAACGGCAGCGGCGCGGGTGAGGGCGACGGACGCGGCGCGGCGGCCCGCCGCCGTTTCGGCGTGGGCAAGAACGATGATATTCAGATTGTGCTGGCGTTGGATGCTTCGGGCAGTATGGATTTCCTGTTCCGCGAGGTGTCGGACTCCATGGGGCGCATGATGGCGGTGCTCTCTAAGAGCAAGATGAACGGACGCAAGGCGCGCGTGAATGTGGGTGTGGTGGCCTACGGCGCGCAAAAGGACAACGGCATGCCGTGGAAGGTGACGGATTTCACCACGGCGGTGGAGCATCTGCGCCGCGAGGTAGCCAAGGTGTCCTGCAACGGCTCGGAGGAGTGCTGCGGCGCGGCCATCTCCTTTGCCATGACCAATTTTGCGTGGAACCGCCGCGAAAACGCCAACGCGTTGAAGGTGATTATCGTGGCGGGCAATGAGCCGTTTGACCAAGGCGCGGTGGATTACCACGCGCTGATTCCCGATTTGAAGGCGTCGGACATCATCCTCAACACCGTGCACACATGCAGCGGCTACGAGAGCGAGAACGAAAAGAACTCGTGGCGCGAACCCGCACAGCTGGGCGGCGGTGTCGCCCTCACCATTCAGGGGGCGGGTACGCCCGAATCGCAGCAGGGCACACAGGACTATGTGCAGGCGGTGCGCGCGCTGGCGGCGGTGCCAGTCATGCCTCTGGGCGGCCCTGCGGAGCAGGAGATGCACCGCGCCCGCCATCAGCGGTTGGTGCAAAGTCTGCCCGCCAAAGAGTCCGATATCGCCATGTGGATGACGGGCGACGGCAGCGAGCTGCTGGAGGGCTTTGCGTGGGATGCGGTGGAGATTTGCCGCCGCTGCGGCGGTACCTGCACCTTGGCGGATTTGGGCGGTCGCGGCAATCTGCCCGCCGAACTGCGCGGTCTGCATGAGGAGGAAGCCCTGCGCCGCTTGCAGGAGCTTGCCGCCCAACGCGCCGCCGCCGTCCAAGCGGTGAAAGAACAGCTGTACACCTCTGCCGACCTCTGCTCTCAAATCCTGCGGGTGCTGCGCCAACAGGCTCGCCGCCACGGCATTGACATGAAACTCTGATACGCGCCATGCTCAAGATACTCATCACCACGCCCGCGGGAGAAGCCCGCAAGTACGCCCTCCCTGCCGAGGAGGGGGCGCAGTACGTGCTGGGGCGTGCGGAGGACTGCGATATCGCCCTCACGGATGACAGCAGCCTGTCGCGTTACCACGCGCTCATTCTGCACGAGGAGGGGCGTTGGTGCATCCGTGACAATAACTCGGTGAACGGCGTGCGACTGGGTGAGGTGCCTGTCCTGTTCACGGCGATGGTGCCGCGTTCGGTGTTCCGTATCGGCAACACGACGTTGGAGGTGCTGGACACCGATGCCGCGGCTTCCGCCCCCACTCCCGCCCCGCTGCCCCCTACGGAGGAAGCCGAGTATGCGGCGGAACCCGAACCCGCTCTTGAAGCCCCTGCGGCACCCGAACCCGCCGCCGAACCGACTCTTGAAGCCGAGCCGGAGCCTGAACCCACTCCGGAAGTCGCCCCTGAACCCGCCGCGCCGCCTGTTCCTCTGCCCGAATTGAAACCTGTGGCGGAACGCTTAGCACCCCGCCGCTTGGCACAGCGCGAAAAGCCCGCGCCCCGCGCCCTGAAAAACAGCCGAGGTGAGAGCGTGGAACGCCAAGCGGGCGCGACTGCCGCCGCCAAGCCCGCCCCCCGCGCCATGCGCCGTGCGGGCGGCAGCCGTATTAACGGCGAGCGCGGAAAACAACGCCGCGTGCGTGCTTTGGAAACGGTAGAGATGCCCACGGGCGTTTCGGGCGAGTTCTGGGGCTTACCGCATGATTTTGATGTGAACCTGTGGTTGGCGGAACCCCGCCACGCGGTGACGGACGGCTCTGTGCTGCGTTTCGGCGTGGAATCCGCCGCCGATGCGGAGGTGTTTTTGGTGCAGCATGACAGCATGGGTGATGTCTGCTTGCTGATACCCTCCGCCCCTGCCGCGGGGGCCAAGCTGACCGCCCAAAAGGCAGTAGCCTTGCCGCCCAAAGGCTTCTTGGCATCGGATGAGCTGGTGGCATCCGCCCCCTACGGCACCGACACCGTGGTGGCGGTGGTCTGCACGGCATCCCTCCCCTTTGCCGCCACCCTGCAAGCCCTGCTGGCAGAAGAGAACATCGACAAACGCGCAGGGCGTCTGGAAAGCGAAGCCATCAACCGCCTCCGCGCCGCCCACCCCGACACCCCAGCCCTCTGGAGCAGCGCCGTCATCCGCATCGAAACCAAGGCGTAAAGGAAAGTTGCCCGTCATTGCCAAGGCATCCTCCACCGCCTGTTCTCGAAATAAACTGCCTTTTTGTGGCAATTTTGAGCCAAAGTTCCTGCCTTTTTGTGGCAAAGATATGAAAAAAGGCTTGAAGTAAAACTTCTTTAGAGCTATGATTCATGCGTATCCGTTCTATGAAACGTTTAGCCTTAGAGAAACTGATTCGTTGGAAAGATTCCTTCCGCCGCAAGCCCTTGCTGCTGTTGGGCGCTCGTCAGGTGGGTAAAACGTGGCTGATGCGGGAATTCGGGCGGCAGTGTTTTGAACATGTTGCTTACGTTCGTTTCGATTCGGATCAAAAAGCACGGAGCATATTTAAAGATGATTTTGATATGAAGCGTATTTTGGATGCGCTTCAACTGCTGGTCGGCCTCCCTATTGAGTCCGGAAAAACGCTGCTCATTCTGGATGAAATTCAGGAATGTCCCGCCGCGCTGACGTCGTTGAAATATTTTTGTGAGGATGTGCCGGAGTTGCATGTGGTGGCAGCCGGTTCGCTATTGGGGGTAGAGGTGCATGAAGGTACCGGATTCCCCGTCGGTAAAGTGAATCAGATGATGCTTTATCCCATGTCCTTTACGGAGTTCCTGCGCGGCATCGGGCGTGAGCAATTTGCGGATGCCCTGCAGTCGCGTGATTGGCCATTGGTGAACACGTTCCATAGCACTTTTGCCGAGCTGCTGCGTCGATATTACTACATCGGTGGTATGCCGGAGGTGGTGGACACCTTCCGCCAAACGGAAAATTATGCACTTGTTCGCGAGGTGCAGGAGGAATTGTTGGCATCCTATCAGCGGGATTTCTGCAAACACGTTTCCGTTACCGTCAGCACACGCATTGCTCAAATTTGGAAATCTCTGCCCTCTCAACTGTCGCGGGAAAATAAGAAATTCATCTATAAGGATGTGCATCCTGATATCCGTCGCAGAAATGCAACGGAACCTATGGAATGGCTGTTGCATTCGGGGTTGATTCACCATAACAACCGCGTCAAGGAACCGCGCATTCCGTTCTCTGCCTATGAGGACGGCGTATTTAAGGCATTTGTTGTCGATATTGGTTTGCTGGGTGCTATGTGCCGTCTCCCTGCGGCGTTGTTGCTGGAAAAGAACCGAGTTTTCGGGGAATACAAAGGAGCTTTGACGGAGCAGTATGTGCTGCAACAGCTTTTAGCCGAGTTTGGGGCAGAGCCTTATTACTGGGCCAATGAATCCGCCCGCAGTGAGATTGATTTTCTGCTGGAGGATGAGCAGGGCGTTATCCCCTTGGAAGCCAAGGCGGAACAAAACCTCCGTGCCAAGAGCCTGTTTGCCTTCTGTTCCAAATTCAACATCAGCAAAGCCGTGCGTACCTCCATGCACCCCTATGAACGCCAAGAAATCACCCTGAAAAACGGCGGCATCTGCGAACTGTTGGATTTACCTCTCTACGCCCTCTCCCAACTCCGCGCCGAGCTTTCATCCCCGCCCGCGAAATAGCCCCCGCCTCTACAGAGCAACACCGTCATCCGCATAGAAACCAAGGCGTAAGGGAAAAGTTGCCCGTCTTCGCCAAGGCTACGCCGAGACTAGCCTCCGCAGGGTAAATTCGCAACGCAAAGCGTAAGCAAAGGCATAGAATAGAAGCTATAGCATACGCTTTGCGTTACGTGCATTTTACGCGAGCGTCCTGTCACGGCGTAGCCGTAGGCGAAGACGGAAGCGAGCCTGACTCGATACTTCCAACCTCCAACTTCCAACTTCTTTCCGTTCCTCGCCCTTACTTCAGGTAGGTGTGGTAGAAGCTGTCGAGCTTGTCGAAGGGGATTTTGTCGAAATTGTCGTACAAATCCACATGGCTGGCACCGGGGATGATGAGCAGCTCCTTGTTGTCGCCTTTCAGGAGAGAATAGGCGGTTTCGCCGAAGTAGCGGGAGTGCGCCTTTTCGCCGTGGATGATGAGCACCGCGTTGCGGATTTCTCCCGCGTAGGTCAGCAGCGGGGTGTTGAGGAAGGAGAGGGCAGAGGTTTTGTTCCACCCGCCGTTGGAGTTGAGCGAGCGGGCGTGGTAGCCGCGCGGGGTCTTGTAGTAGGCAAAGTAGTCCTTCAGGAACTGCGGGGCATCGGCGGGCAGCACATCGGGTACGCCGCCGGCGGTTTCAGGGGCGGGCAGCTCGGCATCGGTCAGGCGTTGGGCGGCCAGTTGGGCGCGCAGGGCATCGCGGGCTTCGGCGGTGTCGGCACTGTCAAAATAGCCGTTGGCGGTCACGCGGTGCATGTCGTACATGGTGGAGGCCACGGTGGCTTTCACGCGCGGGTCAACCGCCGCAGCGTTGAGCGCCAGCCCGCCCCAACCGCAGATACCGCACAGCCCCACGGCATCGGCGTTCACATAGGGCAGGCGGGAGAGGAAGTCTACGGCGGCGCAACAATTCTCGGTGTTGATGTCGG
>JAZLFB010000135.1:0-9072 GCA_045615585.1 Akkermansia sp. | reverse complement strand
CACATGGCCATTTGAGTCTGTTTTCGCAAAAAAGTTCTAAACCCTATTTTTCAAAATAGTACCTCACAAACCCCTGTATATACAGATAGAGCCGACTCATCGTCGGCTCTATGGGATGGTAATGATTTTTAATTTATAATTTATAAAGTGAAATAGTGCCGCGCTGCGCGCGGGGAACTTTTTTGCTCCGCTTACTGCCGCCGCCTCGTAGGCGGCATAACAACCGCAGACAAAAGTTTTCCCTACTCTTTATCCTAAAAAACACTACCTGCGCTTTTTGTCTCGGCGTAGCCCCGCAGGGGCAAAGACGGATGCGTTTCGGAAATTCCGCGCGGCAAAGCCGCGCCGAACTCAAAACTTTATAAATTATAAATTATAAATTGAACTTTTCTCTTATTGTCCGATGCGAATGAAGTTGAACATGCAGAACATGATGGCCGTGGGCAGCAACGCCCAGAGGAGCAACTGCACGGCGCTGATGCCCTTGAAGTACTTGCCCAGAATGGCCTGACCCGCGGGGTTGGGGGCGTTGGCAATCACCGTCAGACCACCGCCTGTCACGGCACCCGCCACCACGGCATACTTGATGCCCTCTTCCAGGTTCGGCACGGTGCTGGAAAGGAAGGTCACGGAGGCGTTGTCGTTGAACGCCGTCAGGATGCTGGCAAGCCCCATCGTCGTTTCCTCACCCAGCTCGGCCAAGGCCTGCAACACGGGCTGCATCCACCAGCCCTGCACGCCGCCGAGAATCAGCAGACCCGCCAGGAAGAACGCCACCAGCAGCGGCACCTTGATGGAGAAGGCGTTCTGGTACTGCGGCGTGGCCATGGTGAAGCCGAGGAAGAACAGGAAGCCGCCGATGAAGATGGCGGGGTGGTGGGCGAAGTACACCGTCCACGCAAGGAAGAGGATGGACACGATGTACACCCACACGGGAATGATGTCCTGACGGTCTTCCCATGTGGTCGGCACTTGGCCGTCAAACGCGCTGTTGGCGCGCTGCACTTCCTCCAAACGCTTGAACTCTTTGGCGAAGATGGCAAAGTAGATGAAGTTGGAGATGGTGATACCCACAATGGCTTTCCACCCGAAGTGCATGAACATGTGGCCCATGCCCCAATCCCACTTGGAAGCCACCATCACGATGGGGGGTGCGGCAAAGTGCGTAAGGGTACCGCCCACGGACACGTTCACGAAGAGCAGCGCCAGCGTAGCGTAGCGCAGGGGCATGCAGGGCTTGAGCTGGTAGAACTTCTTAGCCAGCAGAATGGCGGCCAGCGTCATGGCGGCGGGCTCGGTGATGAAGGAGCCGAGCAAGGGCGCAATGCACAGCACGGAGAGCCACCAAGCCATCGGCTTGCCGCCGCCCAGCGAAGCACCGAAACGCAGCGTGTTTTCCGCCAAGCGGTAGATGGGGCGGGAGGAGGCAATCACCATCACCACCGCCACGAACAGCGGTTCGGTGAAGCTGGTGTCGTGGTCGATGTAGCGCAGAAAATCCTCCATCGAGTAGTAGTTCTGGCACACGATGGCGAAGGGGATAATCCACAGACCGAACACCACTTCCACCTCACCCAGGAAGTGGCAGAGCGTGCTGGCAAAGGACACGGGCATGCGCTGTTCGGGGTGCAGGATGCGGAACTTCTCTTCGCGCAGTTTTTGGCGGTGGCTCTGCTCCAGCTCATGCGCCATGTGTTGGAACTTAGGCGCAAGGAAGGTGTGCAGAATGGCAAAGAGGAAGATGAGGGAAGCCGCGAGGTTGAAGGGGTCGACATCGACACGGTGGCAGAGTTTCTGCCACAGCCCCATGCCCTCTTCCTCCGGCGCATAGACGCTCAACGGAATGGGGAAGCGGCTGAACTGGTAACCCGCGCCCGTGTAGTGGGGCAGCCACGCGGGGTGGTGGTCATCGGGTTTGATGTTGATGGTGGCCTGACCGCAGTCGGGGCAGATTTTGCGCTCCAGCGGGGGCAGGAAGGTGGCGTGCATGCGGGCGTGCTCCAACACGGTGTGACCGTCGTAGGCGTGGTGTTCATGCGCCAGATACTCCTTCAAATCGGTGATGGACATCGACTCCGCCGCCACCAGCAGGGCTTGGCGGGTGGGTTCGGGGATGTCGGGCAGCTCGGCATCAATGATGGCGCGCTTTTTTGTCTCCTGCGTGGCGAATTCCTCCGCCGTCTTGGGGGCGCGTTCCAACGCTTCCTCCGCAGAGAGGTCGGTGTTGGGGGTACCGGCACCCGAGAAAATTTCCGCTTCGCCCACGGCTTCAACGCCTTCGTCGGCGGTGGCAGCCTGCGGCTCCTGAGCCGTCAGGGGCAGGAAAGACAACCCCAGCAGGGCGGTCATGAAAAAGAACTTAGACATAGGTTCAGAGAATGAGATGCCACCATACTAGCACAAGCCCCCGCCTGTGGCGAGTGAAAAATGCGGGCAATCTCTTCAGAAAGGGGCTTTTGAAGCAAATTTTCCCCTGCGGCGGCTCATCGGGCGGCGGCAGCACCGCCCTGCCCCTTACCTGCCAGCTCTATAACACTGATTTCGGGCGGGCAGTTCAAACGGAAGGGGAGCACGCTCATCCCGATACCGCGGGAGATGTACAGCGGGTCGCCCGACTTGGTGGTCTTCAACCCCGCCCGCAGCATGTCAGGGGTCCACATGTAGCCGAGGGACCCCAGCGGATAGCCGTCGGGTAAACACAGTTGCCCGCCGTGGGTGTGCCCTGCCACCACGGCATCTGCCTTGGTGTTGCAGCGCAGAAAATCCAGCGGGTCATGCACCACCGCCAGCAGGGGCGGGTCGGCGGGGTCAATCTCCTTGGGCGGGGCAAAATGGCGGCGGATGCGGCTGCCGAAGCACGGCTCGCCGCGTAAATCGAGTTGACGACCATCCGCCAGAGAAAAACGGATGGTCTTATTCTCTAAACTGAAAAAGCCCTTCTTCTGCATGGCGCGCCCCATGTCTGCACACCACGTTCCCCATTCATGATTACCTGTCACAAAAAAGACAGGCGCGGCTTTGGACAACGGTGCCAAGCGGTCGGCCAACTCCTGCGGCGGCATCGTTTTGTCGTGGTCCACAGCATTGCGGAAATCGCCCAACAGCAGAATCAGGTCGGGCTGCTGCGCCACGGCTTCTTTCACTACGCGGTCCATCCATGCGCCGTCCCACGGAAAAGGGTGCAAATCCGCCAGCAGCACCACGCGCAGGGGCTTAGCCTCGGCGGACCATTGCGGCAGCTCGATGCGTGCGTGTTCCGTTGTCAGGCGGTAGGGTTCCCACAGCGTTACCTGCACCACGGCGGCAAGACCGAACAGCAGAAATAACCAACAAACCGCCCAACGCTGAAAACGCGCGCTCTTCATGGCAGAGAGCTATTACTCAATCTCCAGCGAGATGGGGCAGTGGTCGGAGCCTGTGATATCCGCATGAATTTCCGCCGCCTTCACACGCTCAATCAACGGTGAAGAAACGCAGAAGTAGTCAATGCGCCAGCCCACGTTGCGGGCGCGGGCTCCGCCGCGGAAGCTCCACCAGCTGTAGCGGTCGCGTTCATCGGGGTGGAAATGGCGGAAGGTGTCGATGAACCCCGTCTGTAAAAGCGTGGTGAAACCCGCGCGCTCTTCATCCGAGAAGCCCGCGGAAAAATGGTTGGTGTCAGGGCGGGCGATGTCAATCTCCTCATGTGCCACGTTCAGGTCACCGCAGAAAATCACAGGCTTTTTCTCTGCCAGACCCGCCACATAGGCACGGAAAGCGGCATCCCACTCTTGGCGGTAGGGCAGACGCGCCAGCTCGTTCTGCGAGTTGGGGGTGTAGCAGTCCACCACATAAAAATCCTCAAACTCCATGGTGGCGACACGTCCTTCGGTGTCGTGCTCCGGCACGCCGATACCCGTAGAAACGGATAAAGGCGCACGGCGGGAGAGAATGAGTGTGCCGCTGTAACCGGGGCGCTCGGCGGGGTTCCACAGCGCGTGCGGCCAGCTTGCCAGCCACAGGTCGCTCACCTGCTCGGGGCGGGCTTTAATTTCCTGAAAGCACAGCACATCGGCATTCAGCGCATCCATTTTCTCCGCCAGACCCTTGCCCAGCGTGGCACGCAGACCGTTCACATTCCAGCTCACCAGCTTCATGCCAACCATGGTAACGCCTCGCCGCGCATGCGTCAATCAAAAATCGAGCAAAGCATGTGCATGGGTCAGCGGCGACCGCGGCTCGTCGGCACAACAGCCCGCCCTTCCCCGTTGATACTGCCGCTGCCCGTTTGCGGTACAGAGCCTGTCCTGCGATATTTCAATCCGGAGCCTGCAGACGGAGCCGCAAAACCGTTGCGAGTAGGCATGCGGTGATAAATCAGCCAGTACAGCCGCGAGCACACCCCGCTCATAATGAGTTTGTTACCCTCATTCGTAATATGAACGGTATCGCGGGTGCGCAATTCAACAACTCGCCCATCTTTGAGCTGCCCGCTTTGCAGATAAGCACCTTTTGAATCCGCCAACACAGGGCGGGTATTCAAAAACAGCAGATTATGTTGTTTACAGGCATACTCTATCACCGAACTGATGCGCCTTAACTCTTCATTAAACTTGGCTTCCTGCATGACAGGGGGGCTCATAAACATGATGGTAGCATTGTATTTCCGGCACAGGTTGACAATCTCCTGCACTTTCGTGTAGTAGGCTTTCATCCATTCGGGGGAAGTCGCCTCACCCAGCCCCTTCATGCCGTAGATGCCCTGATTATCGTTGGTACCAATCCACATGACGACAATGTGCGGGCGGTGCTCCTGCAGATTCTTTTCCAACACTTCGGGCCAGTTATAAAAATCGGGGCGGCAAAGACCCGTGGAGCGCTTGCCGATGGGAAAAAACTCAAACCCGGCGTAGCCGCTCAAAGCCTCTTTCAACTGGGGACCCAACGCCTCCATCAGCGAGTCACCCGCGAGCAACACACGCACATTGGTGTTCAGTTTTCCGCTGCCGCCGGGTTCGAAAGAAGCAGGCTCGGCTGCCAGCGGCAACCAAAGCAGCAGAAGCAACAGAACAATCCATTTACTTTTTACGTTTGGGCGGAACATATTTAATCGTAATCTTCAAAGGCGCACTGTAGGGCTTTTCCGTAACCGAATCGGGCAGAATACGCTCCGGATGTTCGGCGCGGAACTGCGCCAGCAACTGCTTGAGCGTCGGTTGGGCATTGCGCACCAACAGCAAATCGCCGTCATTGGTCATGTGCTCTTTATCTTTGCGGCGCAGTCGCACCTCTTTGCCGTTAATATTGCGACCAAAGCTGCTGAACTGTCCGTTGGCATCGGCCAAGACAGGCTCCGAATCCACATAAGGCACCCCGCTGCGCCCTGCTGCATCGCGGATAGCCTCGGTCGTTTTGTGTTGCAAAGCAGCATATTTACCGCCCATAATGGGCAGACCCACCCACATCACCAACGCGTGGCTGCGTTGGGCGATTTCCGTCATCTTCATAGCGCGTTTCACATACTCTTCGTGCCAGTCGGTCGTGCCGGGTGCCACACCCTTTTCACCGTTGTTCATGGGCATGGCATCATTGGCGCCCATGAAGAAGATGACAATGTCGGGATTGTTATCCTGAACAGCCTGTTCCAGGTGTTCGGGCCAATTGAAGAACTTGGGTACACAAAGCCCGGTGGAGAATTTGGCCGTCAGCACAAAATCCAACCCGTGTTGCGCGCGCATATCGCGGTGCATCACAGGACCGAAGCCCTCCATCATCGAATCGCCCACCAACATGATGCGACAGCGAACGGGGCGCTTATCGGTCATGTCGGCAACAGGCGCGGCGGGCTGTGCGCCGTCGGGCTCGGCAACCGACGGCTCGGCGGGGGTCGGCTCCTCGGTCGGCAAAGAATCGGAGCCTGCATCCGCCGAATCCTCTGCGGGGGCATCGGCGGCGGGTTCTTCGGGCGTCTCCCCTGCTGTCACAACGGCGGGGCTGTTACGGACAACAGGTTCTTCGGGGTTCAGCGGGTCAAAATCCAATGCGGGCGGCTCCTGAATATCAGGACCCGCTTGGTTCGTACCTTCCATAGCCGAAGAAACATCGTGAGAAAGCCCGGAAGAGTCCGGCAACGGCTCTTCATCGGCAGGCGCGGGGGCATCATCAGCGGAGGGAGCCTCAGGGGCAACGGTGTCGGTATCGTCTGCAGGCTTGTCTGCGGGCGGTTCCTCGGCAGGGGCGCTGTTATCTCCGGCTTCGGCAGGGGCGGCATCTACCGCTTCACCCACTGTCTCTTCACCCACGGGGCTATCCGACTTCTCCGGAAGCTCCCATGCTTCCTCTTCAATATCAGAGGCCAGCAGGTGCTCTTCTGACAGGGAATCAATGATGCGGCGTTGCCATGCATTGAGAGCCGTCAAGCCGCTCCATTGCCCGACCTGCTGCATAACGGGGGGCACCTTTTCGGCATATTCCACCAGCTGACGACCGCGGTTTTCGGCATCCATCAGCATGGGGACAATCAACGTCAGCACGCTGTAAAAGCAGAGTGCCGCAGGTGAAAGATGAGGGGTAGTCGACATATCAGAAATTGAAGTAGATAAAGGGCAACACACCATCCGGCCCCATGTTAAAGAGAAGCCCTGCCACCAACCCGGAGAGCAAAGCGTAAACCCATGTCGGCACAGGGAGCGCCACATAACGGCGATACACATGCGGACCTACAACCTGAATCAGCAACCCCGCAATGACCGCAGGAATCAGCAACAGCGAAAAACCCTCGCCCACGGCCTGAATATCAACCGCGCGCCCCAACACGCAGAGGGCGGTATCAACACTTTCGGCGCGGAAGAACACCCACAGCACCGCCACCACATGCAAAGTGAGCAACCACGCAAAAATCTTGCCCGGCACCCCCTTCGCACCCTCAGCAGGCAACCAGCCCAACTTCTTGCGCAGCTGGTGGAAGGCATGCACCACCGCCAGCAACAGACCGTGTAACAACCCCCACAGCAGGAAAGTAAAGCCGCTGCCGTGCCACAGACCGCCGATAAGCATGGTGAGCGTCAGGTTGACATAGCGGCTGCCGCGGCGGCTGCCGCCCAGGGGAATATAGAGATAATCACGCAGCCATGTCGATAGGCTGATATGCCAACGGCGCCAGAACTCCTGCAGGTTGAGGGAGAGGTAGGGGCTGTCAAAATTGGGCGGCAGCTTGAAACCCATCAAACGCCCGATACCCAACGCCAAATCCGTGTACCCCGAAAAGTCGCAGTAAATCTGAACGGTGTAGCCGTAAATCGCCGCCAGCACCGCCCAATGACCGAAGTTTTCGGGCGAGGTGAAAATGGGGTCCACCACATGCACGGAAAGGTATGATGCCAGCACCAGCTTTTTGAACAGACCGCTCAGAATGAGTGCCGTACCCTCGCGGAAATGGCTGTGGCAATCGGCGGTCGCCGCCCCTGCCAGCTGCGGGAAAAAGTCATTTTCACGCATGATGGGGCCAGCCATAATGGTGGGGAAAAAGGAGACATAGCACAGCACATCCATCAAACTGCGGGGGGCAGACTGCGGGTTGCGGTAGTGATCGATGGTGTAGGAAAGACCTTGGAACGTGTAGAACGACAGACCGACAGGGAAGGCCAGTTCGGCAATCTTTTCGGAGAAGAGGAAGGAGGCATCACCGCCGCAGAAACCGACGGCATCCATAATCGATGTGGTGAGAAATTCGTAGTACTTGAAGAAAGCCAACAGCCCGATATGCACCGCCACATCAAGCCCCACCCACCACTTGGCGTAGCGCGCGGCAGCGGCCATGAGACGCACCGTCCCCCAGTTAAGCACCGCCACAGCCAGCAGAAGCAACAGGTAAAGCGGACCGACACAGGCATAGAAAAACAAACCGGCGCCTAACAGAAACAGACGGTAGAGAGAAACATGCCCGCGCAGTGCCCACCCGATGAACAACACGGGCAGAAAAAACAACACGAACGAGGAGGTAACAAAATTCATGGTACTAGGCGGGACGCGCTATTGTTACACAGCGACCCGCAGGTGGCAAGCCTTTTTGTTAGAAAAATTGGGGCTTGCGACCGTTTTTGCACGCACCCACCGTCCCCCTCAAAAAGAAAAGACTACCACAGACGGGACTCGAACCCGTACAGCCCGAAAGCCGGGAGATTTTAAGTCTCCTGCGTCTACCATTCCGCCACTGTGGCAACAACCGGATGGGGTGGGATTCGAACCCACGGAAGGGATTAACCTTCGGCGGTTTTCAAGACCGCTGCATTCAACCGCTCTGCCACCCATCCTTGGTTTACAGGTCAGTATCACCGACGTGTGCGGGCAATATAACGCATTTCCCCCACGCACGCAAGACTTTTCTCCGCCTTCCCGGAAGGCGGAGAAAAGAAAGTTGGATGTTGGAAGTTGGATATTGGAAGTGTTGAGTCAGGCACGCTTCCGTCTTCGGCTGCTGCCGAGACAAGGCGCGTGCGGGAAAGAAGAATAACGCAAAGCATTTGCTGCGAGATGGCAGGTGATTTTTTAGCCTCGCGGGTGTCTTCTCTGCGCCATAGGCGCACTAACTTAAAATACTTCCAACCTCCAACTTCAAACTTCCAACTTCATTCAGAGCCCCATAAAGTCCTCCAGCAGTTGCGACAGGGCTTCACAGCCGTAGCATTCGGCATCATGCACGCGTTGGATGTGCTTCTCTCTGCTGTCATCCTTAGGCGAACCGGGGGAGAGGGTGCCGATGTAGGCGGGGATGGCGCGACCATAGCGTTTGGAAAGGGCTTCCATAGCATTTTCCTGTTGTTTCAGCGCGTTGAGCAGCTCCTGCAACTTCGGCACGGCAGCGGCGGCGGTACGCTCATCTTTGACCCCCGCAAACAGGTCGTTGAGTTGGCGGGTCAGGCGGTCCGTCTCACCGAAGACATAGCGCGCCTGCGCCTTCACCTCATCGGGCAGCGTGGGCGGCGCCTGAATGTTCATGCCCGCCAGCATGGCCAGCATGCGGGCTTCCTCCGCCCCCTTGTACACCACAATGTGCAGCACCGTACCCTGCGTACCGCGTTCGGCACGACTTAG
>JAZLFB010000134.1:0-3900 GCA_045615585.1 Akkermansia sp. | reverse complement strand
CGCCTGAATTTCCCGTTTCTCCTTGACCTTGGCAACCGGCTGCCCTATGATTGGCGGAACATGAAGAAAACGCTCTTTCTCACCATACTTGCTGCCGCCGGGTTAGGTGAGAATGTGTTCGCCGCCGATTACATTCCCACCCATTGCAAAGGGTTAACCTTTTTGGAAGGGAATGATAATTTCGGTGCATATTCGACCACGGAAGATGCCCGGAGAGGCGAACTCTCCATCTTCCGGCTTAATGATACAGGTCCCGACTTTAGCTCAGCAAACATCTACGGCGGATATTCCTCTGCGGCTGCGGCCACTGGCAACACCGTCACAATGGACAGCGGACAGGTCGGCACGATTACAGGTGGAGTGGCAAAATCAACCGCCTCCAACAATCTCGTCGCCGTGTCCGATGGCATCATCGTCACAATCACGGGTGGCGTGGCGTGGAGCGGTAACGCACAAGACAACGTTATTACAGTGACTGGCGGGCAGGTCGGTGCCGTTACAGGCGGTACATCCCCAACGACCGCCTACCAAAACATCATCACAGTGACCGGCGGCACAGTTGGCACAATCACGGGCGGCGTGGGGGAAACAGGTTTCGCGCGAGCCAATGTTACCTCAGTGGCCGGTGGTACGCATGGCGCAATCATAGGAGGAACGGGCAACACGGCCATTGACAACACTGTCATGTTGACCGGCGGCACGGTTTAGTCCATCACAGGCGGTATGGGCTGGGATGCCGCGCACAACACTGTCATTGTGGCCGGGGGGACTGTCGAGAAGGATATTATCGGAGGCAAAAGCGAAATACGCGACATAGGCCAAAACAAGGTCATTCTGGTGGGGGCGGGCGCGAAGTTCGGGGAAGGTACCAGTGAAATCTGCGGAAGCGCCTTTTCTGTGGGCGGTTCTATCATGGCTGTAACAGGTGCAGAGCCAACCGCAAAAGAGGGCATCGACATCTTCGGCGCAGGAATCACCGTGGGCGGTGCCTTGGGTGGTGCGGCGGAAATCAATTTCCACCTGACAAGCAACCTTTTAGACCCCGGGGCACCTCCCATACTAACGATGACGAGCAAGGAGACGTCGCTCGATTTCGGTTCGTTCGAGCTGACCTTCCAAGCGGCGGAGGAAATGGACTGGAAGCCCGGTCAGTCCATAACCTTGGTCAGCAGCGCTCTGGGACTTGCTGTGCCGCAGGAGCTGCTTGACAAGGAGTACGACATCAAGGTAACCGAGGCAGATACCGTAACTGCCAAACTGGAGCTTAACCAGGATAGAACCCTTCTCAAGCTGACCGTTCCCGCCGTTCCCGAACCCTCCACTGGCACGCTCTCTCTCCTCTCTTTGGCAGGACTCTGCGCCCGCCGCCGCAGGAAGTAGGCGAAATCATGCTAGCTTATGCAACCCGCCCCGCCTGGGCATGAGCCTTGCGGGGCGGCAGTGTCAAAAACGCTCCACCCCGGCGTACCTTCGATGCGTATTAGGCAAATTGTTTTGCCTTGTCTTTGCCAACGTATCGGCGTATACTCTACGCGATTTGTGAAGCCATGAAGAAGACTTTTTTGGCACTTCGCCAGATTTTATGGAAACATGAAAAAACATAGGCTCCCCACCCACGGCATCTTCTGCTATAAATAGCGGTGAAATGATAAACGAAGTGTTGCCGATAGACGGATGGAAAGCCTACGAGGTGGATTGTAATGCAAAGGGATGCACAGTCAAGTACAAACACGAAGACTTGGCGTTTTTACTCTGTCCGCACGACAGGAAGCCCGGGCCGAGCATTCATCGGCGCTATACGGTGAATGTGCGAGATCTGCCGCTGGGCATCCACCGCACCACCCTGGAGGTCGAGGTGCTGGAGTGCTGGTGCTACAAGTGCGACAAGTTCCACACAGTCAGGCCGCAGGAACTCCATTACTCCATGGGGATGACGTGGCGGCTCATGTGGCATATCAGCTGGCTGGTCAAGGAGGGGTCTGTGGCCGATGTCGCCCGCAGCCTGGGAATCCCCGCGACCACCGTGCGCCGGGCAAACAAGGCCGTGCTGGAAGTGTTGGACTTCCTGCTGCCCGTGAAACTCGACAACCTGGGAGCCATAGTGGTGGACGAGAAATACCTTGGCAGGAGGCTCAAGTTCATCACCGTGGTTACGGACAGGAATGGGGAGCTGCTCTACATTGGAAAGGGCAAGGGAAAGGAGGCCCTCGCCGGCTTCTTCGCCCTCCTGAGCGACGAGCAGAGGGAAGCGATCACGGTGGTTGGGGCAGACCGCTCCAACGCATATACGGAGGCCGTTCGGGAGCATCTGCCCGGTGCCGATGTCTGCTATGACCGCTTCCACATCGTCAAGAACGCCAACGATGCAGTCACCAAGGTGAGGCGCAGCGAGTACCAGGCCAAATCCAAGGACAAGGCGGGCAAGGAGGAGGCAAAGGTGCTCAAGGGTTCGAGATATCTCCTGCTCTATGACCCAAGGAACCTGAAGGAAAAGGGGCGGGAGAAACTCGACAAGGTGCTTTCGCTCAACGAAAACATCAACAAGGCATACCTCCTGAAGGAGGGGCTGCGCCACCTCTACACGCTCGAGAGCCTGGAGGAAGCGCAGAGGTATTTCGACGGCTGGCTTGCAATGGCTGCGGAGAGCGGGCTGAAGCCTTTTATTACTATGGCTCAGACCCTGAAGGAACAGTCAGCCGCCGTTTTGGGATACTTCCGCCACAAGCTGACCTCGGGCATCATCGAGGGAGTAAACTCGAAAATCGCAAAAATCCAGTTTCAGATGAGAGGCATCAGAGACATTCGATACCTCTATCTGAAACTGAGAGAGTCCACCTGCAAGAGATTCCTTGATACCCTCGCGCCGGTGGGGTAGGTCATAAAATCTGGCGAAGCGCCACTTTTTTCACCGTAATGCTTATTGCAGCCCTGGTGGGTAGTGCGTATGCGAACACTGGTTACATCGCCTCCCCGGATGAAAATCAACCTCTCGCTCCCGTGGCCGTATACGGAACCTACACCCAAGATGATGCTTCTGGCGGCTCTGTCTTGGTGTTGGAGAGTACTGAATCTCCCTACGAGAAGCTCGATACGGTCTCCGGAGGTATATCCGATGAAGGAAACGCCACAGGCAATACTGTGACCATGACTGGTGGAATCGTAGGCAACTTGTATGGTGGCACCGCCTTTGGTGGCAAAGTCGCCAACAACGCCGTCACCATGAGCGGAGGCTTTGTTACAAATTTGCTTGGGGGTGTATCATCATCAGGCGAAGCGTCGAACAACCTTGTCGTCTATACTGGCACCGCCTCCTGTAAAGAATCCATCATGGGGGGGCATTCAAATCAGAACGCGAGCGATAACAATGTTGTTGTCTTATCTGGCGGAAGTAAATGCGGATATGTATATGGCGGGTATGGAAGAAACAGTGTATCAAATAACAGAGTCCACTTGGTGGGTGATGGGTTCCAAGGCATTGTAGAAAACGTGGAGGTGAATGGTTCGGCAATAGCGGTAGACCATGTTATTGCAGGCTACTGCGAGAAAAAAGGAACTGTCGCTGACAACGCTATCCACCTTTACGGAACAGGCATTGAAGTGGGAAGGTGGGAAGGTTTTCAATCTCTCAACTTCCATTTGGAGAATGGGCTGCTTACCAGCACCAAGCCTATGGTTACTCTCACAGAAACCTTCGACCTGACCGGCGACTTTGAATTCACCTTTGATGCGGTAGAGAGCATGGACTGGAAACCCGGAGATTCTGTGACTCTAGTTGGCGCGCAAGCTATTTTTGCACTTCACCCTGAAGAACTGGACAAGGAATACAATATCTACCAGTATGGGGATCCAGAAAAAATAAACCCTATTGCAACAGGCAAGATGGAGCTGAATCAGGAAAAG
>JAZLFB010000133.1:0-10951 GCA_045615585.1 Akkermansia sp. | reverse complement strand
CCCATTTCCCCACCATTGAGCTGCGCCCCGGTGAAACCTACCGCCGCACGATTATTTGGGAGATTGATTGAACTGCCGGACTCTCTTGAAATAACAATACCCCCCGAACATCTGATTGACGTTCGGGGGGTATTGTTATTGTGATAGACGGTATCAGTGCAGGGGGGCAAACTCCATCACCACCGTGCCGCGGGTTTCGCCCTGCGGCGCGGCAAACTTCATGATGCGCAGCTTGCCGCCCTTCTGCATGTAGTTGCTCGCGGCCTGTCGGAAGGAGCCGGGGGCACCGAGGTCGGTCACGTAGGCCTCGAAATGCGTGGCACCGCCCTCGGCAGCTTTTTCGGCGTTGGCAAAGAACTCATCGAAACTGCGGCAGTACATGCCCTTGCGGGTCAGGTACAGCGGGGTGTCGGTTGTGACTTCGGGCAGACCTGTCTTATCCCACGTGTGGTCGCGGGAGAGGTCGGCATCGGACAGCCCCAGATAATCGTAAATCAGCTTGTCGGTGCCGCCCTGCGTGTCCACGGGGTCATCCCATGTCACGTCCACATGGCGCCAAGCGCCGTCCACGTTCACCAGATTCCATGTGTGCGGTCCTTTGCTTTCGCCCACCACAATCAGGGTCGGCACGCCCGCGTAGTCCAGCATCACCTTGGCTAAACGCGTGTAGCCCGTGCAGAGGGCAATCTTGTCGTTCAGCAGCACGGCAATGCTGCCTTTCTCCGTCTTGTTGTTAATGAGATAGCGGGCGTTGTTGATGATATTGTCGTGAACGGCCACCAGCTTGTCAAAATCGCTCATGTCGGGGGTGATGATGCTGTCCAGACGCGCTTTCAGCGAGTCCAGCGCCTTGGCTTCATCGGGCGTCAGCTGGCTGCGCAGGCTGTCATCGCGCAGAACGGCTGCCATCTTGGTGGCATCGTGGTACTGGGGAGAGAGCGTAACCTTGCCTGTGCTGCGGTTTTCGGAGAACGAGTAACCCGCCAAAGCGTGCCCTGCCTGAGTGGCTTGCACCAGCTCGCCGATTTCGCGTCCCTTGAGGTCGCCGCCCAGTTTCAGCTCAACGGTGGGGGCCAGCTCCAGCGCGGCGGCGGCAAGCACGGCATCCAGCTCTTCGGTGGTCTTGATTTCGCCGTTGGTCTTGCCTTTCTTGCCCTTTTTGTCCTTGGTCTTATCCTTTTTGTCGGCTTTAGCGGCCTTCTTATCGACTTTGAGGGCGGTTTTGTCTTTCTTGCCCTTGGGGGCTTTCGTGGGGGCGGCTTGGCAGGCACCCCCCGCCAGCAGCAGGAGACACAGCGTGGTGAGCAGGGTTTTGTTCATGATAAAATGTTTGTTGTGTGGGGAAAAGGTTAGGCGGTGAGGGTGGCAGCGCGCAGACGCAGGGCATCGCGCAGGGTGGTGACATCGTGCACGCGGTGCAAATCCGCACCTCGGTCGGCGGAGAGGAGACTCATCACCACGGTGGGCAGAGCGTCCTGCACCGGGGCAGGGGTGCCGCCGTTGAGCACAGCCCCCATGAATCGCTTGCGGGAGAGCGCCATCAGCATCGGCAGGTCGCGCACGCGCGTCTCCTCCAAATGCTGCACCAGTGCTAAGTTGTGCTGCACATTCTTGCCGAAGCCGATACCGGGGTCAAGGCAGATGCGGGCGGGGGCAATGCCCGCCGCTTCGGCCAGAGCCACACGCTCCTCAAAGAAAGCGCGCACTTCCGCCACCACATCGGTGTACTGCGGGTTCTGCTGCATGGTGCGAGGCTCGCCCAGCATGTGCATCAGCACAATGCCGCAGGGCTGTGCGGCGCAGAGTTCGCGCATGGCGGGGTCGGCAAGCCCCGTGATGTCGTTGATGATGTCCACCCCCGCTTCCAGTGCCTTGGCGGCCACGGCGGCGTGGCGGGTGTCGATGGAGAGTCGGAGCTGCGGAAACTCTGCCCGCAACGCGCGGATGACGGGCAGGGTGCGGCGTTCTTCCTCCTCAATACTCGTCTCCATCGAGCCGGGGCGGGTGGATTCACCGCCGATGTCGATGAGATGCGCCCCCTCTGCCACCATGCGGCGGGCGTGGGTAAGGGCGGTTTCAAGCGTGTTGTGCTGCCCGCCGTCGGAGAAAGAGTCGGGAGTTACATTGAGAATACCCATGATAGCCCCCTCGGCGGGGAGCTGCCATGTCTCGCGGCGGAGTTGCCATGTGCGGGGTGTGTGCATGCGGAAAAATCAGCGGTTCAGGGGAGAGATATGCCCGCCTTCCACACGCAGCAGCGGCAGGGGTGGCGGGGTGTCACGCAGCCAGTCGAGGTGCGTGGTGGTGATAAAAATCTGCGATTCGGGGGGCAGCCCCGCCAGCAGGGCGCGGCGGCGTTCGGGGTCCAGCTCACCGAAAATGTCGTCAATCAAGAGGATGGGGGCGCGGCCTGTCTCCGCTTGCAGCAGGGCAGACTGTGCCAACAACAGCGCGGTTGCCAGCGTGCGCTGCTGCCCCTCCGAGGCGTATTCCGCCGCGGGTACACCGCCGATGGTGAGCATCACATCATCCCTGTGCGGGCCGTGGGTGGTGAAGCCCGCGCGTTCATCCGCCGCCAGACAGGCATCCAGCACCTCGGCCAGCGGGGCTTCCGTGTCGGGGGCGTAGGTCAGCTGCACACACTCACCGCCGCCGGAGATGTTGCGGTGGTTATCCGCCACATGCGGTTGCAGCAGTTGCAGCAGGTGTCGGCGCAGTTGCACCAGCACGGCACCGTGCTCCGCCATCAGTCGGGCATAGCTGTGCAGGGCGGCGGCGCTGCGGCGCGGGTTGCGGAGCAGGGCATTACGCGATTTCAACGCCTTGCGGTAGGCTTGCAACGCCTGTCGGTAGGCGGGGTGCCATTGGGCACCCAGAAAATCCAGAAACTTGCGGCGTTCCTCTGCCGCGCCGTTCACCAGCGCGCGGTCGGCGTTGTCCAGCCATGTGACAGGGTACGAATCCGCCAAGTAATCGCCGTAGTCGCGGCGCGGTTCGCCGTTGACCTGCATCTCGACCTTGCGCCCGCTCTGCCACAGCAGTCGGCGCGTGCCCTCTTCCGTATCGAGAGAAAGCCCGAACTGCCCTACGCCGTGGGCGGCGAGTCTGTCCAGCCGCGTGGCGCGGGGGGAGTGCAGGGTGAGGGCGAGACACAGCGCCTCCAGCACCGTGGTTTTGCCCTGCGCGTTGTTCCCCAGCAATACAGCGCCCTCTGCCGGGATATCCCAGCAGAGGGTGTTGTAACAGCGAAAGTGACGCAGCCGCAGCGTGGTGAGCATGGGGAACGGAAGAAAGAGCCGCAGTTACGTTGGAAAGTGCCGCCGCATCAGGGCTGCGTGGGCAGGGCGGCAATGGCATCCATCAGCTTCTTGCCGATGGCGCGCTGCCCCTCGCGTCCGCGGGCTTTCAGCTCCTGCGGGGTGAAGTAGATGGGGTCGCCCACCGACAGGGTGATGGGGTGAATGCGGATGCTGTTGCGGTGAATGGGCAGACAGTCATACGCGCCCTCAATGCGGATGGGCTGCACGGGAATGTTGCTGCCCAGCTTGCTGAGAATCAGACCGATGCCGGGCATGGCGTCGTGAATCTTGCCGTCGGGGCAGCGGGAACCCTCGGGGAAGATAATCAGGCGGTTGCCCTCGCGCACCTTGCGAATCACCTGCAAAATGGCGGCGGGGTCGGGGCGTTCTTGGTTGACACCCAGCGTCTGGCAATGCGGCAGAAGCTGTTTCAGCACGGGGGCGTCAAACAGCGTTTTGCGTGCAAGGTACCAAATGGGGTTGGTGTACAGGCAGCCGATGAGGGGCGGATCCAAGAAGCTTTGGTGATTGGCCACGATGATGCAGGGACCGTCCTCAATCAGCTTTTCGCGGTTGAGGATTTTGATGGGGAAAACGGCTTTCAGGATAGCGCGCCACAGCGCGTGAAAGACCAGATAGAATGGTGTTTTGTCGAGTAACATAAAGAGATGGGGGAAAACTTAGGCTTCGAGCTTGCGGCGAATGTCGTTGGCAATGAAAGCGACAACCTCGTCAATCGTCATGTCGGAGGTGTCCACCAACAGGGCATCGGCGGCTTGCACCAAGGGGGCGCAGGCGCGCTGGGCATCCTTGCGGTCACGCTCGGCAATGGAATCGGTGATACCCTCGGCGGCGCGGCGGGCAGCGCGCACTTCCTCCGAGGCGGTTACAAAGTATTTGAACTTGGTGTCGGGGAACACGACCGTGCCGATGTCACGCCCCTCCATCACCACGGCTTCCCGCGTGTTGTAGTCGCGCTGGCGTTCCACCAGCAGCGCACGCACTTCGGGGATGGCTGCCACGGAAGATACGTTATCGTTGGTGGCTTTCTCTTTCAGTTCCGTGGTCAGCACGCGACCGTTGAACAGCACCGTAGAGGCGGAACCCTCTTTGCCGAATGCCAGCGGAATGCCGGGCAGCAGCGCTTTCACCGCCTCTGTATCGGCGGGGTTCACGCCCTGTTGCAGCGCGTACCACGTGACGGCGCGGTACATGGCACCCGTGTTGATGAAGGTGTAGCCCAACTCCTTGGCAATGAGCTTGGCAACGGTTGACTTGCCGGAGGCGGCAGGCCCATCAATGGCAATGGCGGGGGGATTCATGTGTGTTAGTATAGCTGTTTCATCGGGCAGACGCAAGCTAAAAACCATGCGGCGACGGGGGTGAAAGTCGCTTATCGGTTTCTGCTGCGTCTGTCGGTGTGCTTTCTCTTGCGCGGGGCAGCTTGCTATGGTATAATCACAGCCATGCTGACCGACTTCATGAACGCATGGGCAGAGATTGAGGACATGCCCGCTTTCCTGACCGCCTGTGCGATGGTGGTGTTCAATTTGGTGCTGATTGAGGGTCTGCTTTCGGTGGACAATGCGCTGGGCATTGCCGCCATGGCGGCGCAACTGCCCAAGCACCAACAAAAACCCGCCCTGCGCTGGGGGCTGGTGGGCGCGTACACCTTCCGCGGCATTGCGCTCGCGCTGGTGGCGTGGCTCATGCACAACGAGTGGGTCAAGTGGTTCGGTGCGCTCTACCTCATCTACCTTGCCTGTCAGCATGTGCAGTTGCACCCCGCGGAGGAAAAAGAGCACAAGGCTCTCAAAGTCGGACAATCGTTCCTGATGACCATCCTCAGTATCGAGCTGATGGATTTATCCCTGTCGCTGGATAACGTGGTAGCCGCCGTGGGCATGGTGAACGGTGTCACGCAAATCCCCGAAGCGTTGCACATCTGGGTGGTGTGTCTGGGCGTATTCATCGGCATTGCCGCCCTGCGAATTGTGGCGGGCTGGTGCATCACCATTATCGAAAAGCACCCCATTCTCAACTACACCGCCTTTTTGCTGGTGGGCTTTGTGGGCGTGGCGTTGACCGCCGAGATGGCTCTGGAGACGGCGGGTATCCATTGGCACATGGGAATAGCCTTGAAATTCAGTGTTATCTGTGCTATCGTTGCCGCCAGCCTGTGCTATGAGAACTGCCGCCCGCTGCGCGCGGTGCTGCACCCCTTGGTTTACGCTTTCCGCGCCTGTTGCACGGCGGTGGCGGTGAGTGTGAGCGCGGTGCTCATGCCGTGGAAACTTTTCAAACGCAACAAGTAAGATTTATGAGTGAAACACAACTGACACCCGAACTGGTGCGCGCCGCGCTGACCACGGTGAAATACCCCGGTTTCAGCCGCGATATCGTATCGTTCGGTCTGGTGAAAAACATTGACGTGACGGACGGCCATGTGAAAGTGGACCTGCTGGTGGAAAGCAAGAACGCCGATGTGCCACGCTACATCTACGAAAACGTGATGGGCGTGATTAAGGAGCTGCCCGGCATGAAGAAGCTGGACGTGAACATCGAACACCACGCCCCCGAAGTCAAGAAAGCCAAGACCCCCAATGATGACCCGAAGGACTGGAAATCCAGCGTGCCGGGTGTGAAGCACATCATTGCCGTGGCCAGCGGCAAGGGCGGCGTGGGCAAGAGCACCGTGTCCGCCAATCTCGCCATTGCCCTTTCCCGCGCGGGCTACCGCACAGGTCTGCTCGACCTCGATATCTACGGTCCCTCCATGTCGCTCATGTTCGGCACCAAGGAGCGCCCCGGCTGCTCCGAGCAGGAACAGTTTTTACCGGTGGAAGCTCACGGCGTGAAGCTGCTCTCCATGGGCTTGCTGGTGGATGAAGCCGCCCCCGTGGCGGTGCGCGGTCCGCTGGCTACCCGTTATGTCCAGCAGTTCCTGCGCGATGTGGACTGGGGCGGTCTGGACTTCCTCATTCTCGACATGCCTCCGGGCACGGGCGACATTCAGCTGACCATCGTGCAGACGGTGGATTTGAGCGGTGCCGTCATCGTGACCACGCCGCAAGAAGTGGCCCTCATCGACGCCCGCAAGGCGGTGGGTCTGTTCAACCGCGTGGAGACGCCCATCCTCGGCATCATCGAGAACATGAGCTACTTCGTCTGCCCCAGCGACGGCTTGGTGTACAACATCTTCGGTGAAGGCGGCGGCGAGCGCGAGGCGCAGAAACTCGGCGTTCCCATGCTCGGCAAGATTCCGCTGGACATCCGCACACGCGCCTGTGGTGACGAGGGGCACCCCGTCGCCCTTGACGACCCCGGTCAAAACCGCGTTTCCGCAGCCTTTGCAGGCGTAGCCCAAATGCTCGCCAGCGTCTGCGGAGAATGAGAGGAAAGTTGGAAGTTTGAAGTTGGAGGTTGGAAGTATTAAAGTTTGCGTGGCTACGCCACGTCCTGTAGAATAACGCAAAGCGTTCATCTCGGTTTCTGACGAGTTCCGACCTTTTAGCTTTTCCCGTGGTTAGAGAAGCAACTCTTATCCGCGTATCGGACAACACGTTCCGCAACATCGAAACGGCGCGGGGCGATTAGCTTCGCGGATGTCTTCCTCGCACGCGCAGCGTGCCTAACTCAAAACTTCCAACCTCCAACTTCCAACTTCTTCATGTTCCACGTTGTTCTCAACAGCCTCATCGCTTCCCTGCCCATCTTCGTGTTCTTTGCCATCGGCTATCTGCTGCGGCAAAAGAACATGGTGAAGCCGCAGGATGACGGCGTGATGATGAGTCTGGCGGTGGATGTGGCCTACCCCTGTCTGGTGTTCTACAACATCATGCGCACCATGGTGGTGGATGCCACGCCGGAGGTCTGCCGTTTCAGCTTCTCCGTCACCGCCATCGGCTGCGGCTTTCTGGAGCTGGCGGCGGGTGTCTTCGCCTCCTATCTGGTGGCGAAAATGCTGCGGCTGAAAGTCGGTACAGGGCTGCGTACCTTCTCCGTCACGGCGGGCATGCAGAACTACGCGTTCTTCGTTATCCCCATTGTGCAGATGCTCTTTACCGCGCCCGATGACCCCACGCTGGGCGTGCTGTTCGTACACAACATGGGTTGTGAAATTTTTGTGTGGAGCGTGGCGGTGCTGCTTATCGGCGGGGCATCGCTGCCCCTCAAATCGCTGCTGCGCGGGCCGCTGATTGCCATGGTCGGCTCGCTGCTGCTGGCGTGGAGCGGTCTGGGGCAGTATATTGCCGTGCCACCCGTCATGAAAACGGCGGAAATGCTGGGCGCGGTCGCCACCCCGCTGTGTCTGATTATCTTCGGCTGCTCCATGTTCGACCTCTGCAAGAACTTCCGTTGGCAGCCGCGTCTGCTCATCAGCGGTCTGCTGGCGCGTTTGGTGCTGGCCCCTGCGTTCATTCTGCTGCTGGCATGGCTGCTGCCTGTTGACCCGCTCATCAAGCGCATCATGGTGATTCAGAGCGCCATCCCCTGCGCCGTCGTCTCCGTAGTGCTGGCCAAGCGTTTCGGCGGCAAGCCCGAAATGAGCACGGAGATTCTGCTCTCCACCACCATCTGCTCCTTCCTCACCCTGCCCGTCTGGCTCACCATCGGCAGCTTGTATGTGGCTCCCATTATGGGAAATTGACGAGAGCTTATACCTACTCTCGTTCCAAGTTAAGCAAGGCGGCTTTCAGGGCGACTCCGCCGCGGTAGTTGCCGATGCCACCCGCGGCGGGCAGCACGCGGTGGCAGGGGTAGATGAGGGGCAGGGGATTCTGCGAACACACGCGCCCTGCCGCCCGCGCCGCCCCCAGTTGGGCGTAGGTGCGTGTCTCGCCGTAGGGGATGGCCGCCATCGCCGCCATGGTGCGGGCGGCAAAGGGGGAGAGGGACGGCAGTTTCAGGGGCAGGTCGAAACGGCGGCGCGTGCCCGCCAAGTATTCTTCTATTTGCTCAAACGCGCGGCGAGCCAAAGCGGCATGCGGTGTATCAGCGGTGCAGGGGAGAGCCGTTGCGGGAATCTCACAGGGCAGGAACAGTCGGGTGAGGTGCGCGCCGTCCGTCTCTGCTGCCAAGGTGCCGAGGGAAAAATCCTGCCGAAAAACGCAACGCGTCTGCGGGGACGGGGTCAATCCTGCGCCCCTCCCTTGCCGCACACGCGGTACAGCACCCACAGCGGAATACCGAACACCAAGGTCAGCAGCAGCGGGATAAAGGCAAAGCGGTACAGGTTGTAATACAGCTTGCAGTCGGCATCCATCTCGGCACCGCGCTGCCACCAGCGGTAGGTCTCCGTGGGGCTCCACTCCACCGCCGAAAAAGGATTCAGGTGCAGCCACCCGCGGCGAGCCATCGCCTCAGATAAGCCCTTGTCGGAAGCCTTGATAAACCAGTCGTCCGCCAAGGCACTTTCGCCGATGCTGTCGAAATACAGCCCCAGCTCATAGTCGGCAATGGGGGAATCCAGCTTCTCCGCCGCCACATGCAGCATGTTCAGCCCTGTGGTGTCATCGGGTTCCACCCCGCCAAGACCGTAAAGGAGAATTTTACCCGCTTTCACCGCGGCGTCGGGCTGCCCCATCGTGGCGGCATCGCGGTACAGCGCAAGCGCTTCTTGGTAATCGTTCGCCTGTTCCTTGAGCCATGCCTTGTGGTACAGGGCTTCGGGCAGACGCGCCTGCACGGCCTGTTCCAGATACTTTTCGCCCGCCGCTTTGTCGTTGCGACCCGCCTTGCCCTTCAGGTAGGCATCCGCCACCAGATAAGCCATGCGGGCATCGTTGACCTTGTCGGCAAGGATTTGGGCGTATTCAAGGGCTTTGGATTCATCCGCCGCCGTGCCGATGCCGCATTCGTAGGTCTTGAACAGCTGGTAGGCAGCGGCGGTGTTGCCCGCCGCCAGCGCTTCCTGCATGTGGGCGATACCTGCCGCGGGGGCGGCATCGGTGCCGATGCCGTTCTGCTCCATGTAGCCTTGGTTGAAAAGCTCGCCCTGTTCCTTGTACAGCCCGTAGGCGCGGGCGTAGCTGACATGCGCGGCGGAGTCGTTGCCCGCTTGTTTCAGCAAATCGCCCAGCATGTAGGCGGCGTGGGCATCCCCCGCATCGGAGGCCTTGGTGAGCCAGCTGACGGCCTTGCCGGGGTTGGGGGCAATGCAGGCTTCACCCTGTTGGTACAGCATGCCGAGATTCAGCATGGCTTGGGTGTCACCCTCATCGGCCTTGGCGGTCAGAGTGTCCGTAAAACGCTGCGCCCACGCGGCGGCTTGGTCGCTCTTACCCGCCAAGCCGTAGCGCAGATACAACTGCCGCATGGAGTAGGCATCCCCCGCTTCCGCCTTTTCCTTGACCTCGGCCACGCGCCCCTCCAACACAAGGTCATCGGAGTCGTAGGCGGGCGGCTCCTGCGCAATCAGCGGCAGGGCGGCAAGGAGTGTCAGCAGATAGGGAGATACGTTCTTCATGGCGGCGAAAAGCGAATGTCAGGCAGCGTCATGCATCACCGCGGCGACCGCGGAAAGAACCGCCGCCGTTGCCGCGGCGGAAACCGCCCTGACGGTTGCCGAACGAACGGCGCTCGCCGCCGAAGGACTTGCGGTCACCAAAGGAACGGCGCTCACCGCCGAAGGACTTGCGGTCGCCGAACGAACGGCGCTCGCCGCCGAAGGACTTGCGGTCACCAAAGGAACGGCGCTCGCCGCCGAAGGACTTGCGCTCACCGAAGGAACGGCGCTCGCCGTCAAAGCTCTTGCGCTCACCGAAGGAACGACGTTCACCGCCGAACGACTTGCGGTCACCGAAGGAACGACGCTCGCCGCCGAAGGACTTGCGACCGCCGAAGGAGCGGCGTTCGCCCTCCTCGGGGAAGGGACGGTGGCTGCGGGGGGCGCGACCGAAGGGGCGGGCGGATTCCTCGCGCTCCGGCTCAAAGGCCTCACCATCCGTAAACTTGGTGGAGATACCCAGTGCTTCCTCCTCCGTCTCGAAATCGGCGGGGTTAAAGACGTAGGTTTCCTCATCATCCGTTGCGGGCTTGCCGTTTTCAACGGTGCGGGGCTTAAAGACCTGCTTGGCACCCATCAGCCCCTTGCGGCGGCGCGGGTTTACCGTGGCTTCCTCCACCTGCTCGGGCGTCAGCACCATGCAGTGACCCGGCTCCAAATCGCCGCCCCACAGGGAGCCGATGCGCACGCGCACCAGCTTCTTGACACGCAGACCCAGACAGCCGAACATCTGGCGCACCTGGCGCTTCAATCCCTGCTCCAGCACCACACAGGCGCGGCGGGCAGACAGGCGGGAAACATACTTGGCCTTGGCCTGCCCTTCGGGGATACGCACACCCTTGAGCAGCTGAATCAGCACGCTGCTGTCAAACGCTTGGTCGAGCGTGACCCAGTATTCCTTCTCCACACCGCCGGAGGGGTGGGCAACACTTTGGCCCAGCACGCCGTTGTTGGTGAAGAGGAGAAGCCCCTCGCTGTCCGCATCGAGGCGACCCACATAGTTGGCGTAGCGGTATTTGGGCGGCAACAGGTCGTACACCGTGCCGGCGGCACCCTGTGTCTCTCGGCTGCACACGAAGCCGCGGGGTTTGTTGAGCAGCAGCACCACTTCCTCCTTGGGGGTGGCGTGGCGGCCGTCCACCTT
>JAZLFB010000132.1:0-5548 GCA_045615585.1 Akkermansia sp. | reverse complement strand
CAAAAATTCTGACGGCCTCTATGATATGTACAGTGCCGATTTCTGTGTGGACCCTGCATACGGCAACGGTGTCGTCAACTACTTTACGGGAATGAGGACGCAGGGTCTGCGCTTTGACACGTACAGCATGACCATGACCGGGGCCGGTGGAGACGAAGATTTGTTCTCCCATTATCTGAACTTGACCGTGGATGGCGCGGATTACAGCCTGAAATACGACCTGCGCAACGCACTGGCGGAAAACAGCCCGGTGGACTCCAAGGGAGAGAAAACGGGCGATATATCCCTGAAATCCGGTAAGCTCCATCTTGTGGACAGCACCGGGGCCAGCGCTGAGATTGACAAGGGCGGCAGCACGGAGGGCGTGCTTTCGTTCGACAACGCCGCCTCCCCGGAAGCCACCCGTACGCTCGTAGTGGAGCGTACCTCCACCATAGCCAAGGAAATCAAAATAGCCGCTGCTGATGGCAACACGCTGGAGGTCACGGAAGGCAAGACCGCGTCCTTCGGTAAGCTGACAGGCGAGGGCAATCTGCTCAAGGCAGGAGCCGGCACCGCAGCGGTGACGGAGGCCCTTGAACTGAAAGGCACGGTTGACGTGCAGGACGGTCGTTTCCAACTTGGAGCCGGAGCAACGCTGAGCGGAGAAACCATCCTCCTTGTAGGAAAGAAGGGAGCCGTGGAGAATATGACCGGAAACACGGCAGCTCTTGTTATCACATCCGGTGAGCACACCAACGATGGCGTTATGACCCTGACCACCACCGTAAAAGGTGGCACGCTGAAAGGCAGCGGCACTTTCGGCATGGTGACCATTGACGGAGGGGAAATGATTGTCGGCAACTCACCCGGTCACCAGGAGTTCACGGATACCCTTACGCTCTCCAGCGGCAGGCTGGTGTTCTGTGCTGCCGGGCTTGATACTCCCAATGATGGCAACAGCGTGGGCTGGGATTCTGACACGTACTCCACCATCAATATGAATGGCCATGACTTCGTTATCGGCCCAGACGGCAAAATAGTGATTGCCATGAGCGCGGATGCGGCCAACAGCCTCACCACCGCCACCGGCACGCTGGAGCTCACCTTGGCCACCGGCCTGCAGTCTGGGGCTTTCTCGGAAGAACAATTGGCCGCGCTGGCCCAGCAGACCAGCTTTGAGCTCTCCCTTGAGGATGGTGCAGGAACCAAGGTGCCTACCGCGCTGACAGCTCCCAACTTCTCCTATAAGATGCTGAATAATGCGCTTGTGCTCACTACTGGAATAAGCGGCAGCGCCCCCACTGTACCGGAGCCCGCCACGGGCACGCTGGGCTTGCTGGCGCTTGTTGCCCTGGCATCCCGCCGCAGGAGGAAGTAATCGACAACTGCTTCACGATATGAAGAAAACACTTCTACTGATGGCCCTGCTGGGTGGAATGACGGCCCAGGCGGAGATTGTATCCGTCTTTGCAGACGGATACAACAAGGACAATTATCGGGATGCTTACAATGTCACCATGTGGGGCAGCATGTGCTGGGCGGCGAATGCGTCCAACGTGATTGCCTGGTGGCAAGACCAACTGGCTGAACAAGGATATGCCGTGCCAGCAAATGCGCCGAAGCAGGGTAATGTCTATCCTGAATACAAAGCTGCATTCGATAATCAAGGCGGCTATACGGAGAACGCCATTGAGTGGTGGATAGACGGGTACTATTACAACGGCAGGAAATCACACGATGGTCACCCAGGCAACTACTACGATGGCTTGTTAAATCAGGATTACGGCTCTTTTGAGAAAGATTCCTTGGTTTCACAGTTCTTTCCCGCTACGTTCAACTCACTGGAGGAATTCTCTACAAACATTATCAACGGCTTTAAGGATGGCCGCGCCTATACCGTCCGTATCCCGGAAAAGAGCTACAACATTACAGTTTGGGGTGCCGACTACGATACCGAGACTGGGCTGCTGACCTACCTCTACTATTCCGATCCGCATGATACTGCGCAAGTGTGGCACGGTCTCCTTACTCCTACCAAGGACGCTTCCGGGAACGACACCTATTCCCTGTGGGCTCAGGGAACCGTTGCTGTCGTCAATGGTCTCACATGCCATCTGGATAAATACCTCACAGAAGCCGCCTACACGGACCTAGGCACAGGAACTTTCTCCCCCATATACAACGTGGAGGTGGACAAGGGTTCCAGCTACACCGTCTCCAAGGAGCTGAAAGCCGCTGGCCAAGACAGCGCGCTGAAGGGCGTGGTGAACGGCGACATCACCATCAAGGACGGCACCGCCACCATAGTGGAAGGCGGCTCCACCCAAGGCGCGGTTGTCTTCACCGGGGAGACCGACAAATCCCGCACGCTTTCCGTGCAGACGGACGGCCTGACGCTTTCCAACGTAAAGGTGGATGCCACCGTCGGCACCAACACGCTTGAGGTGGCAGAGGGCAAGGCGGTGACCATCTCTTCCATGAGCGGTGAGGGCACGCTTGTGAAGACGGGAGACGGCACGCTGGTGAACGGCGCCACCCTTGGCAACATTGAGCTGCAAGAGGGCACGCTGAAAGGCAGCGGCACCTTTGCAGATGTCATCGTGAACGGCGGCACTCTCATCGTAGGCAATTCCCCCGGCCAGCAGACGTACACGGAAGCCCTGACCGTGAACATGGGCGATATTGTATTCAGCGTGGATGGATGGAAGATTGCCGCAGACAGCGAGCACTTCGGCTGGGATTCCGGCACATATTCCAACATCATGCTGGGAGAGGGAGTCGCGCTCACCCTGGGTGAAGGAGCCAATGTGAAATTCGCCGTGGGCGGGGAGGCCCTTGCCACCCTGCTGAGCGGGAAGGGCGGCTTCTCCATGGATATTGCCACGGGAATCGGCAACGAGGAAGTATTCACCTCCGATTTGCTTCAGCAACTCGCCTTGCAAACAAAGTTCTACGTTACCACAGAGAATGGTGCTGGCATCACCACTAACGGCGGGCTGAGCGCAGGTGCTGATTTGACCGCTCGCATCTACAATCTGGCATACAACCTCAAAGACGGCGGCGTGCTCAGCGTTTCCGGCTCCTTCAATCAACAGGTCATTCCGGAGCCCGCCACAGGCACGCTGAGCTTGCTGGCGCTTGCCGGGCTTTGCATGCGTAGACGCAGGAAGTAATCAATTTTGCCGGAGATACGTCAAGGCCCCATCCGCTCCGGCGGGTGGGGCCTTGTTTATACTCCAGCAGAGTCTTTGCACCCACATGTGTCCCAAAGTGTTTTGCGAACCTATGAATTTGGGTGGATGGGTGGATGGAACGCAAAGCGCATATTGGTGGTGCCGTATCGTGCAACGGGACACGCCACCCACCCCGCAGAACGGGGTTTCCCGGCGGCACCCCGCCTTGCGGGGTGCATTCCTTCGTTGAGCCACGGGTGTAAACCCGTGGGGTAACCACCGCCCAAATGACGCGGCAGGGGAACCCCGCCCCGTCACGCCGTAGCCTTGGGGGAGGCGGACGAATGGCGGGGTGGCTCCGCTATCCCGTCCGCACATCTCCGGCCGCCTTTACTGATAAAATTCCAAGAGAGGCGGGCTTCAATTTTGGGCGATTTTCCTAACGATTACCCATCAACTCGTTGCAAGACAGGGAAACAATCTTTGGGACACATGTGCGTATGCACTGATTTAGGAAAAAATGCACTTGACCCGCCTTGCAAGAATGTAGTACAATCCCCCGTCAAGCAAGTAATCAAACTATGAAACACACACTATTCATTGCCATGCTCACCGCCGCTGCGGGAAGCCAAGTGTTCGCGGGGGATACCACATTAACGGAGATTCAGGGAGCCACCTACGTGGAAGCTGCGTACGGCTATGTTGGCAACTATGGGCAGGGGGAGGATGCCTCTGGCGGCAATGTCTCTCTCCTTGAGGCTTTGGAAGGTGGCGACGACCTGTCGAACGCCTCCGTGTACGGCGGCTATACCCGTTCGGAATCAAAGGCCTCCTGCTACTACAACACAGTGACCATGAAGGGAGGCATGGTAGGAGTTATCAACGGCTCCAGCACAATTGAAGGCAACGGCGGCGAGGCCCACCACAACAGCGTCATTATGAGCAACGGTCTCGTGAATACCATCAACGGCGGATTGGCAGACGGAGGCAATGTTCACGACAACGTCATCATCGTTTCCGGTGGGCGCGTGGATTCAGGAATACGCGTAGCCTCATCCTCAGGCGAGGTATACGACAACCACCTGCACTTGGTCGGGAAAGGGGCCGCTCTCACTCTCCATGACGCCCAAGGCAACGATGTGGTGTGCCAAGGCAGTGCCGAAGGTTTGTATGTCGGCGGACTGAATATCGCGGACGCGCCGAATGCGCACGGCAACACCGTTGACCTTTACGGCACCGCCATTTCCGCCAAGCGTATCAAGAACGCCCAAATCATGAACTTCCATCTGGAGGACGGCATGGCGACCTCCAATGAAATTATTCTCACACTTACAGGAGATACCAAGTCCTATGCTACCGACCTTCAAAAAGTCACCTTCGGCATCAATGCCGATGCCGTGGAGGACTGGACAGCCTTCGAGGGCAAGACTATCACCTTGGTGCAAGCTGGGTGGGCAATCGCCGGGCTGGATAAGCCCCAGCAGGTGAATATCATGAAAGACGGCAAGCTGTTGACTACTGCCACTCTGGCGCTCGCTGGTGATGGCAAGCTTCTCCAGATGACCGTTCAGGGCGTGCCCGAGCCCGCCACGGGCACGCTGAGTCTGCTGGCGCTTGCAGGACTCTGCATCCGCAGACGCAGGAAGTAATCAATTTTGCAGGAGATACGTCAAGGCCCCATCCGCTCCGGCGGGTGGGGCCTTGCTTATCCCGTGTGAGGGTGGCAGGATGCCTCCATGCCTACAGTTTTTGGAATACTGTATGCAAGAAAAATGTGTTTTTTCCCTAAAATCATCGAGTTGCAAAATGTTGACCACTCCGGGAAGCTGAAGGCACGCTCGGAGAAAACCTTGAAAATCAATTTTTTTTGATTTTATGCTTGCTACAGTATTCCAAATACTGTAGTATATAGAAATCCAGTTCCTGAACACTCGTGAATTGGTTTTTCATTTAACACCTAACAGATTATGAAAAAGACACTTACATTACTTTCCATATTGGCGGCAATGGGCATGGGAACCAGCGCTTGGGCAGACACCATTTGGCTGGACGGGCTCAACAATGAAGAAGATGCAGCCAAGTACGCCTACAGCGTCTCCGGTACGGTTGACAACCCAGAAACCGGGGCTCAGGGCGACAACAAGATGTCGTCCGTGGCAGCGGTTGCAGGAATCTTGGACTGGTGGCAGGACAGCGTGGAGAAGAGCGGCGCGGTCATCGTGCCGAAGGATGCCCCGCGAGGCGAGGAGATTTGGACAAAGCTGAGCACAGAGTGGAAGAACCGCGGTGCCCAGGCGGGGCGGGTGTTGCAGTACTACTTGAGCGGTGATACCGGATACTCGAACAATGCGGGCCAGTGGCTCACCCAGAAGGGCTTGGATTACGCTGACACC
>JAZLFB010000131.1:0-5820 GCA_045615585.1 Akkermansia sp. | reverse complement strand
ATGTCCGGCTTCCACGGCTCTGTGGATGTGGAGGCGGGCGTGCTCAACATCCTGAACGCCGCCAGCGTGGATGTGAAAGACGTGACCATAGGCGCCAATGCCACGCTGGGTGTGTACAACGGCAGCACGGCCACAGCCGATACGGAGCATGAGGGCACCCTGACCATCAAGAACGCGCAGAGCCTCACCGCCAAGGGCACGGGGGCCACGCTGAACGCGAACGTGGTGATGGAAACGGGCTCCACGCTGGATGTGAGCGCCACGGGCGGTGCAGGCCTCATGCTGGGCAGCGCGCTCACGCTCAACACGGGCATGGACCTCTCCGAGGCGGACTACGCGAACGTGGCCAGGCTGCTGAAGGGAGAGACCTACGTTCTGTTCGAAGGGGTGGATGCGCTCAAGCTGGGTGAAGCCAGCTACGCGCAGATTATCCCCGAGCAAGTGGATGCTGCGGAATACTACAAGGGGCTGGAATCCGGCAGCTACTACCTGGTGTACAACTACAACGGCAACAACGTGGGCCAGGTGGCCCTCTTCAGCACGGTTCCGGAACCCGCCACAGGCACGCTTTCCCTGTTGGCGCTGGCGGCCCTGGCCGCCCGCCGCAGAAGGAAGTGATTATCCCTCAAAAATATACGCGTCCCCACCCGCCATGCAGGCGGCTGGGCCTCTTCAATTTGTGGGAGGATGTGTGTTTTTTTTCTTGAAATCCCAAGGAAAACGGGTAGATTAAAACAGATATCTCGTCTGCATGAAACTTCACCTTCCCACATCTCTCCGCAAAGCCCTGTTGATTGTCCTGTGCGCCGCTGCTGCCGGCGTTGCGAACACGGTGCAGGGTGCCAGCCGCAGCGACCAGCTCACGCGCACCACCTATTGTGACTTTGGCGACAACAAGGGGCAGTACGCTGTGCATGGCGTGAATGATTTGCTTCTGCACTTGAGGGAAACGCAGGGTATCAGCCTGACCTACCTGAATGAGAATATCGACACCTACATGTGGCCGGAAAACCAGCCGCTCATCAACTACGACAGCCGCGTGGATTCCGGCCCGGCTGCGGGCATCGGCTACAACTTCATTGCCACGGTGCAGCACAACGGAGTCATAGACCCCACGTTCACCGGCAGCACCCTGGGGGACTCCAACGCTATCCATTACGCCGGTATCGAGTACCGCTCCAGCACCAACAACACCTTCCTGCTCGTGCCGGGGATTGACTACAAGGTGACGCGCTTGAGCAAGATTATCACCGATGTGACCGGCAGCAGCGTGTACACGGGAGACTATCCCTCCCTGCAAGGCCAGACATGGTACCGCAGCGGTTCCGGCACCATGTATGTGGTGAACCCTGAGAACCAGCGGCAGGGGGAAGGCGGTGCGTATTCATACTGCATCGGCGGTATCATGGATATCACCAGCGCCAGCAGGAATGCCAAGGAGGGGCAGGTGGATGTGCGCGGCGTGGTGGATGACAGCGGCAGCATTGTCATCAACAAGTGGGGATGGTGGCAGGTGGACCAGATTAACCGGGATGGACAGAACCCACTGCCGTTCGTTATCCAGGCCGGTGATTCCGGCAGCCCCACGTGGATTTACGATGAGGCCACCCAATCATACCTGTACGCCGGTGCCATGCAGTCCGGCGAGGGTGAGTACTTCTCCCAGGCCCGCTATGCGGGCCAGTGGACAGAGGCGGTGATGAAGTATTTCAACCGGAATGTGGAGATGCCGGGTACCGGCACCATCCACATTGGCGAGGCCAATGTCAGAGTCGATGGGCACTATGATGCCACAAACAACGTGGAATCACGCCCCTACCAGGGCAAGGTGACAGATTCTAGCGGCAATCTGCTGCAGACCTATCTTGGCTTGCAGACAGGAAACCACACTTGGAAAGACCTGAATGATGTTCAGAACAATGACAACTGGTACGCGTACGGCAATCAGTACCTGAATACCGGAGCCGGGCTGACGTATGCCGACCTGTTTGAGACGCAGGACCTCGTTTTCAAGGGAGACGGGGGAAAGACCTACAACATCGAGATGGACGGAGATGTGGACCTGGGGCTCGGCTACATGCGTTTCACGAATGAAGACAGGGCCGCCGGGCAGGCAACCTACAACCTTTCCAACAAGGATGGCGTCAATGCCCGCCTGGACACCGCCGGCTTTATCGTGGATGCCGGGGTGGATGTGTACATGAGCCTGAACGGTACTCCCGACCATGCCCGCGAGTGGCGCAAGATAGGAGACGGCAACCTGCACATCACCGGTAGCGGCGACAACTCCGATATCCTGCTCAACCTGGGCGGCAGCGGCACCACGTACTTGGAGCGCAATGGCGGATACGCCGCCTACAACGTGCTGGCCAACAACGGCACCACCGTTGTCATCAGCGACATTGGCCAAATCAAGCGTGATTTCACCTTCGGCTATGGTGGCGCACTGCTGGACATGAACGGCCAGGACATGACTTGGAACAACAGCCAAGGCACTGAGGCCGCTGGGTTCACCATCCATGCGCTTACGGATGAAGCATTGATTACCAATGCGAAAGCAGGCTCCACCACCAAGCTGGCCTGGACCCAGGGAGGGCAGCAAGAATATCTCGGCTCCTTTGTTGATTCCAAGGAGGGTGGCGTGTTCCAGTTCATCTACAACGGGGGGACGGAAAGCAAGCTCACACTGCACAGCATCTACACGGATTTGGGCAATGCCGCTCCGGTGGGGGAAGAGAAGAGCGGAATTATCGTGCAATCCGGCACCTTGGCCCTACAGGGAACCAATACGCTGCACGCCCCCGGCTCACTGGGTGTGAACTACTCCAATGCCCGCTATTTCAGTGCGGACGATTGGCACTATGCAGACAGCAAAACCAATGTGACGGTGGATGGCGGTACCTTTGAGCTGGGTCACCACGCCCGGTTGACTGGAGATGTCACCGTGAATGAGGGCGGCACCTTCCTCATGCGAGAGGGCGTCACCCACCGCCACGAGTACGTGGAAGGCGGTTATGAGCTGATGGATACCAACGAGATAGCCGGGTATTTTGGTCTCAAGGGCAACGTCCATTTGAATGAAGGCGGCACAATGAGCATAGAGTTCAACCCCGGAGTCGCCACGAAACTGACTTATAGCGGAAAGATTTCCGGCCAGGGCACCCTAGCCGTCAATCCCGGAGTCATCGGCGGGCTCGTGGTGCTCAGCGGCGACAACTCCGGGCACACTGGGGCGAAAGTGCTCTCCAAGGGCGGCATGTATGTGGAAAACCTGCAAGCGCTGGGCGACACCTTTGCAGCGGAGGGCAAGTGGAGGCTGACGGATTCCGGCTACCTGGTGGTGGACGATGTGTTTGCCGAAAAGACGCAGAGCGAGATTCTGGAGTACATACATGTAGACTCTGACGGCATCTTGGCTCTGACCAAGGATGCAGAGAATGCATTCGACCTGTCAGGGCACTCACACCTCATTATCGGTGCCAACCAGGGGGAAACCGTGCATTACGGCACGAGTTCGCAAACATTGGCGGCTCAGGTGGACAGCCAGGGCAATAGGGCATGGCGATTCGGCGGTGGCGGTGGTGAGCTCGTTGTAGATTTCCAGCTCAAGGAGGCAACAGATTCCACTTCGACTGACCTCGTTCTGGGCTCCGATTATGCCAAGGGCGTTGTCTACCTGACAAACGAGCAGAACGACTTTCGCGGCACTATCAGTTTCAAAGGCGGCGTGACGCTGAAATACGATACCGACGCAGCGCTTGGCAAGGCATCCTTTGACATCAATTACACCAACCGCGTGCTCTCCCCCGGTGGTCTTGACAAGGTTAAGAAAGAGTCCAAAGGGGCCCTCTTGGTAGACCGCATAGCCGCAGAAGATTTGGATTTGAGCAACCATGCGGATTTGTTTATTGGTGTCCAAGAAAACACCCTTTACACGGGTAACGTTATCATTGCTGACAACGCCACGTACCATTTCGGTGCCGCTACCGGCAAGCTCATCTTGCAAAATGAACTGGTGGCAAGGGGCCGCAATAATCTGGATGTGGATGGCCAGACTTTCTCCGGTGGTGAAATACGCTTGGAAGCCGCTACCGAAATCACCGGTGATGTGTCGGTGCGCGGTTGCGACCAAGGGAAGGCCTCCCAGGTAATCGATGACACGGGCGATATCATCCTGAGCCTTGGGACAAACAATGCCCTCAGCAGCACCAATTCCGTCACCCTCTACCGCGGAGGCTACCTGGAGCTGGGCGGCACCACGCAAGAGCTCAAGGATTTGGAGATGAAGGCCGGCAGCCGGGTCTACAGCGCCGGCGGAGAGAAGGCCCAGCTTACCGTGACCATGACCAAGGACCTGGAGTGGGCTGGAGCCATGGATGCCGCCACCGTCAACATCAGCGGTTCCCACAAGCTCACGATGAGCGGCAGCGCGGATTACGATGACCTGTACATCGCAGCGGGCAGCACGGTTATGCTGAATGCAGACAATGCCCTGAGCAAGTTCGGTACCACGCATGTTGTGGCGGGAGCCACGCTGGACGCCAATCAGAAGAGCACTTGGGGCGACATCTATGTAGAAGGCACCCTCAAGGCCAACAACGCGGGATTCTCCGGCGTTGTCACCTTGAATAAGGGAACTATCAACCTGACACAGGGTTCCCTCTCCAGCACATCCACCCTGATATCAAAGGGTGGAACCTTGGTCGGCAAGCAGGCCCAGATCAACGGAATGGCCTATTTTACGGAGGGCGAGACCCGTTATCGCATGGGTGAGACTATGGATATCCAGCAAAACGACTACCCCAGCATAGCGGGAACTGTCGACATTGCCAAGGATGCAAGCCTGATACTGGAGAATGGCGGCTTATATTTCCTGGATCCGTCATTTGGCTGGAAATACTCCATTTCCTCCGCAGAGTTCAACGTGGCGGAAACTTATGAGGATGAGGATGGCAAGATAACCAAGGAAGAGAAGGGCACGCTGAAGATCGAGGCTTTGTGGCTGTACCTGAACGGCACGGATCAGAATTTCGGCGGCACCGTGAATGCAGAGGGTGATGGGCTCAACATCAGTGCCCGCCAAGGCGTCAAGACCTTTGACAAATTCGTCAACAGCGGCGCAACGCGCCTGACGAACAATGATGACAAAAGCCCCGCAAGCTGGGTCATTCACGAGTTGGCTGGCAGCGGCACTTTGCGCCCCCAAGCGGCAAAATATGTCAAGCTGGATGGTGCCGGCACGTTCAACGGCACGCTCGCCATGGAAGGCGGCACGCTGGAGCTTGCCCATGAGCAGGCCCTGGAAAGCGGCACCCTTTCCCTGAACGACTCCACTACGCTGGCCGTGAGCGCGGAGACAGCCAGGGTGAACAAGTTGAACGGCTCCGGTACAATCATCTCCGGCATCATAGGAGACAAGGCCTCCACGCGGAACACTACGCTGGAAATTACAGGGGATGGCGGCAACTTCTCCGGCAGTGTGGCGAGCGATGCCCGGTACGGCTTGAGCGTGCGGAAGACCGGTACAGGTACGCAGACCTTCTCCGGAGCGGAAATCAAGCTGCAGAACATAGAAGTGCAAAGCGGCACGCTCGCGTTCTCCAACGCAGAGCAGGCCCCGGTTGTGTATGGTGATGTGAGCATTGCCCAAGGCGCAACGCTGGATTATGGAGAGAAGGCCCTCTCCTTGGCATTCGGCCAGGAGCTGAGCATTGTCTCCGGAGGAAGTGGGGCAGCCACCTTCCAGGGCAACCTGCAATTCTCCGGCGGCAAGATGCTGTTTGACAGCGGTATCTTGTCTGCTGATACCGCAGCGCTGAA
>JAZLFB010000130.1:0-9374 GCA_045615585.1 Akkermansia sp. | reverse complement strand
GACGTTCGTTGAGTCGGAACTCCGCTTGCTCGCGCAGCTCCTGCGGCACGCCGTAGTAACATTCCGCAATCGCGCCCGCAATGGCTCCCTGCGTGTCGGCATCGCCGCCCAGCGAGACGCAGTTGCGGAGGCAGTCCTCGAAATCCGTGCTTTCAAAGAAGCATTGCAGGGCTTCGGGAACAGAGGTCTGACAGATTTCTGAGAAGCCGTAATCGGGGCGAATCTCGTCCAGCGTGAAATCCAGCGGGTAATAGTTGGCGGTGATATGGGCGCGAATTTCCGCCTTGCTGCTGCCGTGCAGCGCCATGTAACAGGCCACGGCGGTGGCCTCCGCCCCTTTCAGCCCTTCGGGGTGGTTGTGGGTGACGGCGGTCACGGTGTGGGAGAGCTGCTTCACGTCCTCCAAACTTGTCGCCACATGGGCCACGCCGCTCACGCGCATGGCTGAGCCGTTGCCGAAACTGCCGTAGGGCTGCGGGTTTTCAGACTGTAACCATTGGCGGAAGCGCCCGCCGTACCCGCGGTTCGGAAAGAGGTTCCCGATGTTGTGCATGAACTGCACCGTCAGCTCGCTGAGCGGCAGCGGGTCGCCGTGGCGGTGCGCAAACAGGGCTGCACAGACGGCAAGGCTCATCACCGTGTCGTCCGTGAAACGGCATTTCTTGTGGAACAGCGGGGTAAAATCCTTGCGCTTGATGGGGTGAAACTCGTAGGCCGAGCCGACCATATCTCCGATAATAGCTCCAATCATATAGGTAGGGGTAGGGTTGTTGTGATTATCCTAACGAAAACGCCCCTCGCTGTCAAGAGCTTGCGGAGCACTTTCGGCAGAACATGACATTATCTCACCTTGGCTTTGCCGCTGATGCCCGCGGGGTCAAGGCGGATGATTTCCGTGCGGTGAAAGGAACCTTGGGCGAACTTCGCCCCTGTTGCCTCCAACCCGCGGCAGTATTTTGCCACAATCAGGTGCAGGGCGTGCATCCGTTCCTCATCGGGCAGACCGATGCGGGCGGTGCCGTGCAGCTGCACGCTTTCGTATTCCGTGGTGAATTGGGCGGGCAGGGGATTCGTGCGCCCCACCACGCAGAAGGTGCAGCGCGGTTCCGCCGCCAGGCAGCGCAGTTTACGCCCCTGCGGCGCACAATGAATATAGAGACAGCCCGCCGCGTCATCCCACACATAGTTTACAGGGATGCCGTAGCCGCCGCCCTCTTCGGCTTGCAGCGCCAGAAAGCCGTATTCTCCATCGTTCAACAGGCGGTACATGGCCTGTTCATCCATCACGCGGTCTTGGCGGCGGATGTCGTGATTCAGGTTGCGGGGGCGGTCTGTCATGCCCGCAGTTTAGCGCGCGCGGGCGGAAAGACAAGAAAAAAGAGTTAGAGTATACTCTAAGTATGTCTGTAAAGTAACTCGCGGCTTGCCATGAGATGAAAGTTGTGTTAGGATGCGTACACGGCCAGTTATGAGATATCGGACACTGACAGCAGAAGAAGCGGCGACCCTCATTCAGAACGGTGAGGTGGTCGGGTTCAGCGGTTTCACCAACGCAGGGGCACCCAAAAAGATGCCCGAAGCCTTGGCTAAGCGCGCCGAGGCAGACCATGCCGCAGGGCGTGATTTTCGCATTACTTTGGTGACGGGTGCTTCCAACAGCAGCCGCGTGGACGGCGTGTTGGCCGCCGCGGGCGCGCTGGAGCGTATGATGCCCTACCAAGGCAGCAAAGAGGGGCGCGCCGCCGCCAATAATCATGAGATGGAGTATGTGGAGGTCCACGTCTCCCTGTTGGCGCAGCAACTGCGCTACGGGCATCTGCCCCGCCCCACCACGGCGGTGGTAGAGGTGTGCGAGGCGACGGAGGACGGCGAACTGACGCTGACGACCGCCGAGGGCATCACGCCCACCATCTGCATGCTTGCCGACCGCATCATTCTGGAGCTGAACACCTTCCATGACCCCACGCAGCTGCGCTGTCTGCATGATATTTTCCTGCCGCAGGACCCGCCCAACCGTCTGGCGTTCCCCATGAACAAGCTGGACGACCGCATCGGTAGCCGCACGCTGAAGGTAGACCCCTCTAAGATTGTGGGTGTGGTGGTGACGCATGAGCCGGACCACGTCAGCTCCTTCAAGTCCGTTTCCGAAGTCACGGAGAAAATCGGTGACAATATGGTGAAGTTTTTGGAGAACGAGTACCGCATCGGTCGCATCCCCAAGGGTTTTTTACCCTTGCAGAGCGGTGTGGGTAACGTGGCGAACGCCGTGTTGGCCTCGGTGGGTAAGTCCCGCATCATCCCGCCGTTCCAAATGTACACCGAGGTGTTGCAGGACACGGTGATTGACCTCATGAAAGAGGGGCGCTGCACCTTTGCGTCCTCCGCCTGTATCCATGTGTCGGATGACGTGTTGCAGGAGATTTACGCCAATTTCGATTTCTACCGCGACAAGATTCTGCTGCGCCCGCAGGAACTTTCCAACAACCCCGCCATTGCCCGCCGCGTGGGGCTTATCTGCATGAACACGGCGTTGGAGGCGGATATCTTCGGCAACGTGAACTCTACGCACATCATGGGTTCCAAGGTGATGAACGGCGTGGGCGGCAGCTGCGACTTTGCCCGCGCCGCAGCCTACACCATTTTCTCCTGCCCCTCGGTGGCCAAAGATGGTGCCATTTCTTCCATTGTGCCGATGGTCTCCCACACCGACCAGACGGAGCACGATGTGCAGATTATTGTGACGGAGCAGGGCGTGGCCGACCTGCGCGGCAAATCCCCGCGCGAGCGAGCCGAACTCATCATTGAGAACTGCGCCCACCCCGATTACCGCCCGCTGCTGCGCCGCTATCTGGAGCGCACCCCCAAGGGCCACACCCCGCATGACCTGCGTAAAGCATTCGCGTTCCACACCGCGTTCATAGACACGGGCGACATGCGCAATGCCGATGTGTAAAGCATTTGAACAGCAAAAAAGAAGCGGCTGCCGAGGGGCAGCCGCTTCTTTTTGGGAGAGGAACTCGTGGGTTTACTTTTCTTTTTTCTCACGGGTCATGTATTTCATGATGCCGTAGAGAACGGCCAGCAGCAACACGCCCAGCACCACAAGGTGCGATTCGTGCTTCACGGCCTCCACCAGTGCTTCGGGGGATTCCATGAGCCCGGGGTGTTCCGTGCCCACCTTGTCACCGAACCATGCCAGCACCGCGCACCAGATGGCAGAGCCGATGATGGTGGCGAGACTGAAGGTCAGAAAGTTCACGCGCGCCAAGCCCGCAGGGATGGAGATGAGGTGGCGAATCACGGGCAGGAAGCGGGCAAAGAAGATACCTGCGGTGGAGTACTCCTGCATAAACTTCTCGGCCTTTTCCACCTTGTGCGGGGGCATAAAGAAATACTTGCCGAAACGCAGCACCAGCGGGCGACCCAGCAGCAGCGCGCAGAAATACATGCAGCAGGAACCGAGGTAGGAACCCACGGTGCCTGCCAGCACCACGCCCCAAAAGGTCATGGTTGCCCCCGGTTGGGTGGCGGCAATAGCGGCGGGCGGAACCACAATCTCACTCGGTACGGGCAGGATGGAACTCTCCATGGCCATCAGGGCGCAAACACCCCAATAACCCCAATCCTGAATCCACTGCATGCAAAGGACAAGAAAATCGTGCATGCGCGCATTATGCACAGAACGCGGGAAAAGGAAAGACTTTTTTGTTAAAGTTTGAGGTTGGAGGTATTAAATCAGCGCACTTGCGGCGCGGGGAACTCCCTTCAATGGCGGAAAATCGCGCTTTGCGTTTGTCGTTTTATCGTGGCGCAGCCACGCGAATTTTGCACATCAACCCTCAAACATCAAACGTCAAACATTCCTTCCTCTCTCTTTGCTCTTGCCTTGCGGGTTACTTTGTTTTATCCCCAATGACATAGGTGGGGCGGGACTTTTGTTCCATGAACAGTTTACCTAAATAAATGCCGAGTACTCCCACAATGAATAGCTGCACACCGCCCAGAGCCAAAACTGTGGCAATGACAGAGGGCCATCCTACGGACACGCTGTAACCCAGACAGACAATCACGATGACATACAAGAAATACGCCAGCGAAAGAATAATGGAGAAAAGACCGAGCACAATAGCTACATGGAGGGGGCGTGTCGAATAACCCACGATGCCGCTCATGGCAAGAGCAAGCATCTTCTTGAAAGTGAATTTTGAGGAGCCGTGCAAACGTTCGGCCGGAGTGTAGGGCAGCAGGATGGTTTTCAGCCCGCTCCACGGCAATAGTCCGCGCAGGAAAAAGTCCTGATCGTGGCAGGAAATCACAAAATCGAGTGTGTAGCGGTCTATCAGACGGAAATCAGACATGCCTGTTTGCATGGGGATGCCGCTCAAGAGTGAGAAAAAGCCGTAGAAGGCAGAGGATGTCAGTTTTTTGAAAGCGGATATCTTGCGCCCCTCGTCTAACCGCTGTGCCTGTACCACGCGATAGCCTCGCTGCCACGCTTCCACCATTTCCGGGATGAAAGAGATGGGATGCTGCAAGTCAGCATCGAGCGTGATATACGCATCGGCATCGTAATGCGCAGCGGCCTCCTCCAAACCAGCTTTCAGAGCATTTTGGTGCCCGAAATTGCGCGCAAAGCAAAGACCGTGCATGCGTGAGTCTTTTGCGGCTTGTTCCTCAATGATTTGCCACGACTTGTCTTTGCTGCCGTCATTAACAAAGATGATCTGCCAATCGTAAGCGTCGAGGTGCTTACAGGCTTCTGCAACAAAGAGGGGGATATTTTCCTCTTCATTATAGCAGGGAACAACTAAGATAAGCCGTTTGGAAGAAGTCGTAGGAATTGTCATGTCGGTACCTTTCGGCATAATGGGGGCTTTTCTCGCCTCTTTTCTGAAAAAATATACTGCGCAAGGCGCGAGAAGTCAAGTTAAAGAAAGACATAAAGCAGCGTTGAACGTGACGTTGTGGATTGTGAACAAGATGTTTAAAAAATTCTGATGTTCGCAGAGTTGCGTCAGCGCGCCTTCCTTCTCCGCTAAAGCTTCGCCGAGAGAAGATGTCGTGACAAGTCGCTCGCGGGAGATAAAGGCAACGTAAAGCGTATGCTACAGCTTTCATGATAAGCCCATGAGTGCGCTTTGCGTTTTGTCTCTTTCCTCGTGGCGCAGCCACGCAAATTTTGTACTTCCAACTTCAAACATCCAACATCCAACTTTCATGCATTTCCTCTTGCCTTGCGGGGGCTTTGCGGGTAGAATAGCGGCATGAACAAGGCTTTCCGATTCCTGATGCCCCTGCTGGCAGCCCTGCTTCTCTCTCCCGCGGCTTCGGCGCAGAGTGCCGACCTTGCCAACACGGGGGACATGGTGCGCGTGATGCGCCATCCCGACGGCTCCAAATCCATCTACCAGCGTCAGGCGGGCTGGCACGGCATGCGTTGCGCCACCTACACCGCCAGCGGTAAGTTGGCCGCCGTCAATGACTATGCGGAGGGCAAGTACGGCCATTTGGTCAGCTGCATCATTTACGACGACAAGAAGAATATCATCTACAAAGTGGCCTACGGCTACGACAAGAGTGCCCGCTTGGTGGAGGAACGCATGTACACCCACCCCGGCAAGAAGCTGGTGCAGCGCGTCATTTACAAGTACGATGCCAACGGCAACCGCTCCAAGCCCCTCATCATTTCCCTGAGCACGGGTGATGCCATGCCCGCCAAGGAAATTACGCCCACCATGCAGGACGACGTGAACGCCATCAATGCCGATATCCGCCGCCGTCGCCGCTGATACTCTCTTTAACAGATACACGCCCCAACCCCAACGATACAACATTATGGAAACATTCTCCTGGCAGGACCGCGATGCCGACGGCAACAAGGTGATTTATGAGGCTCAGCACTTCGGCGGCTGGTGGCAGCTGATGGTGGCGCCCAAGGTGGGACGCGCCCTGCGTGACGAGGTGGAGTTCACCCCCGCCGACTTCACGGAGGACATCTGGCAAGCCCTGCGCGACCACCTGTGGCGCAAGTACCAGCGCCGCCGTGTCTCGTGGGATATGGTGCAGCACATTGACGACATTTTGGCGGGCAAGGCCGTGAACGAACGCCGCGACCGCCGCAACGGCAAGAAATAAGCCCCTTTTTCTTCACGCCATGACGGACGAAGAAATCATCCATTGTCAGGAACCCGCCCGTCAGGTGGAACGCGCGGCGGCCATCATGAAACGCCTGCGCCGCCCCGACGGCTGCCCGTGGGATCGCGAGCAGACGCACGACTCCATTGTCTCCAACCTGTTGGAGGAGAGTTATGAATGCATTGACGCCATCCGCTCCCGCGACTGGCCGCATCTGCGCGAGGAGCTGGGGGATGTGCTGCTGCAAGTCCTTTTTCACGCCCAGATGGCGGCGGAGAATCCCGAAGAGGGCTTTTCGATTGAGGATGTCGCGCACGAGCTGTCCGAAAAGCTGGTGCGCCGCCACCCGCATGTGTTCGGTGATTCCGTGGCGAAAGATGCCGACGGTGTTATCAACCTGTGGGACAGCGTGAAGCGTAAGGAGCACGCCATTGAGGATAAACCCTATCTGCATGACTGCGGCAAGGGGCTGCCCTCTCTGCTGCGTGCTTACAAGCTGACGAAAAAGGTGGCGAAAGTGGGCTTTGATTGGCCTGACCATGAGGGTGTGGTGGCAAAGATTGAGGAAGAAACCCGCGAGGTGGCGGAGACGCTGCCCCTGTCGGACGACGACCCGCGCGTGCAGGAGGAGCTGGGTGACTTGCTCTTCACCATCGTGAACCTCTGCCGCCGCCGCCATGTGGACCCCGAACTGGCGCTGGATGCCGCCAACCGCAAGTTTGAACGCCGCTTCAATGCGGTGGAGAAACTTCTCAAGGATGCTGACACCACGCTGGCCGATGCCTCTGCCGAGACAATGGAAGCCGCATGGCAAGCCGTGAAACAACAGGAGCACCACGCATGAAACCCGCCGCCCTCACCACGGCGGTGCTGACCGCCCTTGTCGCCTTGCTGCCCGCCTGTACCCACACGGACAAGAAAGAGCACGACACCCAAAAGCCCGTCCATCACATGATGTCGGAGGACGAAGCAGCCGCGCAGATGGGCAACCCTCTGCTGGCAAACAAAGGCGACCCCAACGCGGTGAACTACCACGTCACCACCTCCGAAGAGCTGGAGAAGATTGACAACGGCGCGGACGGCGAGATTTACTGGACCGACCCCAACGACCCCGACAAGGAGATTGAGGGTATCACCGCCGCATTCGAGGCCCGCCGCAACGGCAACGGCTGGCTGACGGACTACGGGCGCGCCCTGCGCTTCGCCCACCGCGAATGTCGCCCGATGATGATTTGGTTCCATGACTCGGTGATTAGCCCCAAAAGCTCGCGTCTCGGTCAGCATTTGCTGGACACCCCCAAGTTCAACGACTGGTGCAAGGACCGCGTGGTGCGCGTGAAGCTGGACAGCGGTGCTTCCATTGCCGAGGACAGTCAGATGCGCGGCTCCGCCAAGTACAGCCGCAACGCCATCAACGGCCTAGCCCTGCGCTATGGTTTGCGGAAAAAACCCGCCTTGGCGGTCGTTGCCCCCACGGGGCGGCTCATGTTGGCTATTGACGGTTACGACGGCTTTACCGAGGGGATTGAACACAGTCTCAAACAGGGCGTGACGGATGCCGAAAAGGAAATGGTTTCCTATCGCGCCAAGCTGGCGGATAAAGGCTACCGCACATGGCGTTCCGCCAACGGTCAGATGACGCTCTTTGCCAAGTTGCAGCGTTACGATGCCGAACACCGCATGGTGTACCTCAAGGAGTACGGCGGGCGCATCACGCGCACCAAGCTCTCCCGCTTTAGTGAAGAGGACGTGGAATACCTGCAGGAACGGCAGGAGAAGAAAGGAAAGACGCTGTGAGCAAGTCCGACGCCACCAAGGCGCAGATTATGCGCGCCGCTGTGCGGCAGTTCACTCTGTTGGGCTACGAGGGTACGCCCCTGCGCCGCATTGCGGATGATGCGGGCGTGAACATGGGTCTTATCCGCTACCATTTCGGGCACAAGGCGGATGTGTACCGCGACACGCTCGCCTACCTCTCCGAGCAGTACAACGAGGTGTGCCTGAACGCCCTGCATGCCGCCCAAGCGCGCGGCGGTTCGGTGCAGGACATCATCACGGCATGGTTGATTGCCCCCTTCACCGAGTGGCGGGATGCCACCGTGGCCGACGGCACCGAGGTGCTGTGCTTTCTCAACCGCATGGGCTACGAGGACGCCGAACTGACGCGCGAGGTGTACGAATCGCACTACTCCTACGCCTTGCAGGAGTGGCAGGAGGCGGTGCGAGCCTTTTTCCCCGCAATGGGGCAAGGGGATTGGCTGTGGTGCCTCACCTGTCTGCGCGGCATGTATTTCAACATTGTGGCGCACAACGACTCCACGACCCTGTGGGGGCTCCCCGCCATCACCGACCGCGAAACCGCCATCCGTCGCTTGGCCGACGACATGGTCGCCCTGCTGCAAACGTACAGCCGGTGAAGCCTGTAGAAACGGACGCGCGCAGAGAATTTGCGCATTTGTAAAACTTTATTGCGATTTTTTATCGCGCCCCCTTGGTTGCAAAATAGCACAAAAGATACACAAAGTCCATTTATTCCTTGACGCAATATCTCTAAAAAGCTATAATTATCTTACCGAAAGGCGGGGGACGGTGCAACGGGTGTTGTGCGCGCTTCTCCGCTTGGTCGGTACTGGCTGACTTGGCTCTTGATTTTTATGGCGCAGGGTGTTAAAGTGTACGTCGTGGACGTTCAGAATCAGGATGAATTGAAATTGAATGTGAAGCTCTGGCTGAAAGCAAACAATTGCAGCTACAGCTGGTTGGCGGAGCGTTGCTATGTGACGGAATCCACCGTCCGCAACTGGATGGCGCGCAAAACCATCCCTGCTGCCAAAGAGCACATCATCCGCGAGCTGATTAAGCAGAACACCGTGGCAGCCCCCGCCTCTGCCGTGCAGGTGAAGGAGGAGACGCTCATCACCTTCTCGCTGGATGCCGACACCCGCAAGGCGTTGGAAGCCAAGGCGTTCTCCCAAGGCCAAACGCTGGCAGAGTTCCTGTCGGAGTCCGTCTCGCGCATGAGCCGCGAGTGACCCCGCCCCTGTTGCCTCTTTCCCTGGCACCCCCGCCCGCTGACCGATGGCCGATACCGCATCCGTTCTGCGCGATTTGACCTGCCCGCTGCCCGAAGGCACGGTGATTCAGGAGCGTTACAAGCTGCTCAAAGCCGTGGGGCAGGGGGGCTTCGGTATCACTTATATCGGTTGGGATAAAGAGCTGCGCCGCAACGTGGCGGTAAA
>JAZLFB010000129.1:0-6527 GCA_045615585.1 Akkermansia sp. | reverse complement strand
CAGCGTGTTGCCCGTGCCGCTCAGCGCCACGGTGCCCTGCCAGTTGGCGGCATCCAGGGAAACTCCCTTGCCGAGGGATGTGGTGTTGGTGATGCCGTAGGTGCCCTCACCGCCGAGCTTCACAAAGCCTTCCACACCCCTGTAGCCGCTCGGCAGGTTGATTCGGCCGCTCTCTGCAAGATTCAGGTTGGCGGTGCAGTCCTCGTTCACCTTGAACAGGGACAAATCCGTGGTCGTGTCCACAATCAGGTTGACGGGTGTCTCCATGTTGTCGAACACAATCTTGTTGAGCTCTACACCGCCCCGGGTGGCAGCGGCCTTGATGGCCGCCACAGACAAATCCGCAACCTCGTTATCACGCAGGTAGTAGGTATCGTAATGTGTATCGGTGCCGGATTCAAAGCGCGCCCAGCCGTCAGCGCCAAGCGTTGCGCGCAAATCTCCATGGGTCACGACCACTCTTTCTATGAGAAGTTCTCCCGCCACCACGTTGCGCACCACTTCCACAGCGCTCTGCACCGTGGCAAAGCCACTGCCGCCCGGTGTCGTCTTTTGATTCACATCGATGTAGCCGTTATCGCGCGTCTCCAGGGAGAGCGCACTGGCATCAATGGTTCCGGCAAGGGTGAGTATGCCGGAGTTCATGATAGCGTGCTCCAGGGCAATGGTGCCACCCGCAGCGTTGATGGAAGCTTCCGCCCCGGAAGCCACACGCACGCTGCCAAGGCGACCGCCCTTCTCAAGACCAATCTCGCCGCCCTGCATTGTCAGGGAGCCGATGTTGATTACGCTTCCGAAAGTGAGCGTGCCATCCAGCACATCCACCGCGCCGTTGAATTCAGACACATCACCATTGAATGCCTGGGTACCCTTGCCGGACATGACCAAATCCACACCGCTTCCAATGGCTGCGGAGGACTCACCACCTTCACCCGCTATTTCCAGCGAGTGAGAGCCTTCACCGGCACCTTCAATGCGCCCGCTGCCATTCACCCCGGCCACGGTCACCTGGGGAGCCTCAAGGCTGATGGTGCCCTCTCCGCCCAGCACGGCACTCTCCGCCTGCACGCCGTTAAGGTGCAAGGTGGCGTTGCTGTTCACGGTGATGCTGTCGCCGGCATACTCGCCTCCGGAGAGTTTCACGCTGCCGTTGACGGTCAAGTCTCCGCTGCCCGTCAGGCTTTTCACCTCCAGCGTGCCGGTGGTGCCGGTAAGCACGGTACCGCCATCATTGCTCTGCAGAGATGCCACGGCATAAGTGTCACTGTCTGCCTTTCCTGCATAGGAAACAGTGTTCACACCCACAAGGGCCGCGCCCAGGGTGCCGCCGCTCTCCATGCCGGAGATGGACACCGTGAGATTACCGGAGCTGTTCTGTATGGCTCCCGTCCAATCGGCAAGGTCCGCGCCGCTGAATGCGAATACAGTGTTGCCTCCGGAGGCATTCGCCATGGTGCCGGTACCGCTGATAGCTCCATCAAAGGTGAAAGTGCCTGCATTCTTCACCGTCAAGGCAAGGTCCCCGCCAACGGTATCCGTGAGCTTCAGGTCCGGCTGAATTGTTTCATCTGAGAGGGAAGCGGTGACCCCGGCAAGCTCTATGGGAGCATAAGCGTCTCCCTGCTGAGCCACGCTGTTGAGATTCAGGGGGTCTGTCGCCACACCATACAGGCGGATGGTGCCGTGCCAGTCCGTCCCGAAGTTCACGTTTGCCCCGCGAGAGGTTCCGCTGGCCACATCCATGGAGTAGGTGCCCTTGCCGCTCACCGTTGTGGCGGCAGAAGCATGCAAGCTGTCACGGGAAAGCACCACGCCCTCCCCGATAAGCACCGTACCTCCGCTGGCCTGAATGCCATCCCCATGCACGACCTCTGAAGAAAGATTCGTCTGCAAATTGAGGGTTGCATTGGGAATCAGGTTCAGCTGAGTGATGGAATTGGTGGAGGCCACAGCCTGGGAATAGTTGGCCGTGCCGCTGCGCACGTAATAGATAGAATCATTGAAGGCCTGATAAGCCTTGCCGTCTTCATGCAGCGTGTATTGCTGGCCATCGTATGTCACTGCCACAGTGCCGTCAACGGTGTAGGAGCCGCTTCCGGTGGAAACAACCACATAGGCGCCGCTCTGAAGGCCATTGCCGCCCTCCGAGCTCAAGCCGGTGTCCAAATCCAAATATGCGCCGTTGCCGTGGACAAAAGTGCCGTTGAGCGTGAGCATGGAGCAGCCGCTTCCAAAGCTCACCGTGCCGTTGTTCGTAATAGCAGAAGCCAGGGTGGAGTTGCCGTTGATAAAGAGATCTCCCCCGTTTGTCACTCTGAGCACAGAGGAACCGGTGGAGGACAACTTGTTAAAAGTGGCACTAGTCTGCACTTCCAGCGTGCCTGCGGAAAGGGCGAATGTACTATGTGTGTACTGATGTCCGCTGCCGACAAGAATCATCTTGCCTGCTCCCTCCTTGGTGAGAGTCTTGTTGTAGGTACTGTCCTGCCCATAGACTCCACCATCAAAGGTGAGTTCGCCATTCTCATTGACCGTTATGGTCAAAGTATCGCGCATGCGGATAGGTACGGCCAACAGGTTGTCCTCACCGGATACAGTGATTGAACGGGTTCCTTGAAACGGGTCGAGCATCGGTGTATCAGCACCGGCCCACGCGGCACCGCTCATGGCTCGCACAACGGAATGCCCCTTCATGGCAAGCGATGTGCTGAACGTTTGGCGGCCTCCCAGTTCCAACACTGCAGGAGCCTCGACAGAGGTTCCCAGAAGATTGATAGCAGCAGTGGCGTTTCCCTGCCACCCCATATTATCCTTGCTGGCAAGCTGAAGGGTTCCGCCTCCGTTGATGTTGACAGTGTTGTGCCCGGTGAATCCCGTACCGTCGTTGCGGTTGGAATACACGGTTCCGCCATTGATGTTCAGCGTTGCAATATTGTACTGGCCATTGCCAATATCCAGCACGCCGGAGCCGGAGACATTGACCGTGGCCCCGTTCGGGGTGAAGCCGCCGAATGTCAGATGTGTGTCCGGCGCATCCGCCGCAAGCTGCAGCGTAATCGAAGAACCGCTGGACACAGACACCGTTGCCAAAGTGGATGCATCCACCACCAAGGTGGCTGCATCCTGAACATTCAGGGAGGCTCCGCCAAAGGCTGAAATCTGGGAGGTGCACAGATGCACGGAACCCGACGCCGCATCATCCACATTCAAACTAGTGTCTTCGGCAAAGGATATGTACTCCAAGGCCCTGCCGGACCTATCGTAAATCTTGCTGAAGCTTACCGAACTGTCAGTTGTGTTGATGTTATACGTGCCGTAGTTGGCGGCAGTTTTGACCCAGCCGTCATTCATCACCTCTGCCGTGACATCCTTGCCGCAGTACATAATTGTGCCGCCGTTGTTGGTAATCACGCCCGTCGGGTCTAGCACCTGGAAGCTGGAGGTGACAAAACCGTTGTGGTCAGGGTTATCCTGCCCGGTCTTGCCGTTGGCGTCCATGTATGTGCCCTCGTCACCCTGCATGAGGCTGCTGATGGTGATGATGCCCCTGTTGTCGATATGACCGGAGGTCAGCATCGAGTTAAGAATGATGGTACCCCCTGCAAGGTTGGTGACATTGTCCACGCCATCAACGAAGAAACCGTACTCCAGGGTGCCGCTGTTGGAAATGGAGCCGGCGTTGGCAACATCGCCGTTCAGCACGGTGTAGCCCGTGTTTGCCAATTCGCAATTTTCCTCAATCGAAACATCGTTCAAAGAGTTGCTCGCCCCGGCCAGGGTTGCCTTGGCACCGGCCTTGACGGTGAACAGCTGGGCATCCTCTATGGTGCCGTTGAACGTGGTATCATTGACGATCTCCAGACTGTATACGCCCTTCCCGGACTTGGCAAAAGAGGCGTTCACCTCCATACCGTCCTTGTGGGCAAAGGAGAGAACGGAACTGCTGCCTGTCTGTATATATTTGCCGGACCACTGGCTGATATCACCCGTAAACTTGAGATCCAGGTTGAGAGTCTTGCTCACGTTGCCGTTGCGCAGCGTACCATCACCCTTCCAGTTGCCGGAGACGGTCATCACGGGATGCGTTGCGGCAGAGGAGCCGTTGTCCATGAACATGGCATAGCCCATGGACGGATTGTCCGTGAGAATGAGGTTGGTTGTAAGGTTGCCGCCATTCCACTGGGCCAGGTAGCCGCTCTTCATGCCGTACACCTCCACCCAGGAATTGGCGTTGGCCAGCTTGGAGAAATCCACACCGTTCTCTGCAAAGTTGGAAGCCCGCACAACGCCGGTCCAGCTTTCCTTGTCTCCCAAGACAACATTGGAGGGCAGTGCCAGAGAACCCTGGTTCAAGGCGAAAGTTCCGGAGCCGGTAAGGGTGGTACGCACCTGGGCATCCAGCTGGCTTTGATTGAGCTCCGTATCCTTGCCGATTTCCACATTGCCCCCCAAACCGGCGGAAAGGATGTTCACCCCGGCAGCCAAATTCTGATTGAGCTGCAGGGTTGCAGGAGCCGAGGTGGACTCGCTCATCAAGCTGAAGGTCTGAATGTTGGCGGCCTCTGCATGAGCGGTGAAACTACTGTCGTAGTTCACCGTGTCCTTGCGCACGGAGTATACCGTGTTGCTGGAGCCCATGGTGGCAATACCGGTCACGGCATCCAGCTGAAGGGTGTCGCCCAAGTATTCCACGGTGGCAATGTTCTGCACCTTGGCGCCTTCCTGATTGTGGAACACCTGAATGGAAGTGCCTTGGGCAAAGCCGTTGCCGGATTCCGTACCGCCTTCAATATCGATATACCCCAAGTTCTCCTGCTCAAAATTGCCCGCCGGATCCAGAATAAGTTTGTGGGTCGGGCTGGACTCTGCAAAGGCAACCTTGCCAGCGTTGTCAATGGCAGAAGAGATGGTGAAATCCCTGGTTGCGAGGTACAGTTCCGCGCCCTTCGCCACGGAGACCTTGCCGGAAGCGCTGCCGCCGGAAAGTTGAAAGACTCCTGCATTCACCGTCACATCCGCAAGGCTGGCTACCGACATGAAGGCTTGCCAACTGCTGCCAAGCTTAAGGACGCTGCCGGAGCCGGAAATGGAGCCTGAAAACATGCGCAAATTGCGCTGGCCATCATCATCCCCAGACAGCACCAGAGTCTTGCCGTTGAGCTGAAGAGTCCCGCCGGACCCGTTCACATATGCCGTGTTCAGGTTGCTGTTAAGCTTGAGCGTGCCACCGGTTATCTTCACCCCGTCGGTACCCAGAGCGTTCTGGTTGTTGACCTGCACGGTGGAGCCTGTGATGGTGGTGCCGCCGGTGTAGGTGTTGGCGGCGGTCAGAGTGACATTGCTGTTGATATCCAAAGCCAGCGGTGAACCCGCTTGAGCATCGGAAATGGTGGAATCCAGGCGCCATGAATTTGCATGCCGCTCCTCCTGGGAGAGGTAAAGGGTTCCCTGCCCAGTGATGGTTCCCTCCAAGTATGTGCCGTTACCGCTGTATGAACCCGTGATGACGGCATTTTCATCGTCCATCACGATATTGGCGTTCACCTGGTTAATGCCGTTACCGTTGACCATCTGGAGGCGGGCATTGTTGCCCATGTGAATGGTGGCGCCGTTGGAGATACCGGCACCCAATTCCACATGCAGGGTGGAGGCGTCTCCCAGGGTGATGTCGCCAATCTTGTCGAACAAGCCGTTCTTCAGGGTCACCTTGCCGCTATCCGCCACGTCCAGATTGGCATTGAAGGCTTTGTTTGCGATAACCAGGTCACCGGAGGCATGCACGGTGTGACCGGCACCATCAACTGCGGAATTCAGGGAACCCGTCTTGCTTGAAGCCGACGTACCGGAAATGTTGACATCACCGCCCAGCTCAACGGAGGCAGCAAAAAGGCTGTTGTTCTGCAGGGCTATGGTGGCACCACCTCCCATGGTCTTCACAACACCGATGGCAAGGTTCTTGTCGGTACCGAGTGTAAAGGTGGAGCCGGCGTCCAAAATCACATCCAGGTAGCGATACTCATCCTCATTTGCAGTGTATGATGCACTCCCAACCAGGTGCAATGCCGCAACCATGTCCCCCCCGTGGAAGATAGCCGTATCGGAGGCTCCACTGAAGCCGATGCCCAGCGTGCCCTCTCCGCTGATGGAATCCGCATTGGCAAGAGTATTGGCAGACTTCACCACCAGCTCGCCGCCGTTGATTTCCACGCTGCCCTTCTTATCAGCAGTGCCAACTACCACAGATGCGTCCATTACCGCCGTGCCGGAGCCGGATTTCGACAAGGTGTCGGTGGTGACCACGTTGGATCCGCTGCTGTGGAAAACATACGAGTCTGTGGAATCAATCACCATGGAGGCGATATGGCTGTTGGCAGCGATAACGACCTCCTTGTTCTGGGCGGAATCCGTGAACACTGCGATACCGGAGGCACCGGGCACGCCTTCCTGAGGTCCAAAATTGCTTCCGTTCCATACGTGGGATTGTGTGGTTCCTGCCCAAATGAAGCTGCTGTCGGCCTGCTGGAAGG
>JAZLFB010000128.1:0-1914 GCA_045615585.1 Akkermansia sp. | reverse complement strand
GCCCGCGCTGCAGGAATGGCTGGAACTGGCGCGGCAGTCCGGGCTGAAGCCGTTCCAGCGCCTGGCCAAGGGCATGGCGCGCGATGCCGGGTACATCCTCAACTACTTCCGCTACAAGCTCACCTCCGGCAGGATAGAGGGAGTCAACTCCATGATTGCGCGCGTGCTGCACAAGACGCGCGGCGTGGGTTCCGTGGATTACCTGCGCCTAAAGCTGCGCGCGCTCACCTCGCCCGTCTTCCGCTTCCTCATGGGCAGGGAAACGCGCCTCGCCTGAACAACGCCCGCCCTGCGGGACAGGGGGCGGCGCATTGCCGCCTCCCCCTTTCCCGCACCCTTACCCCCTCCAGGCTAGGGTAGTATGGGTTGGGCTTGCCGCCCTGCAAAGCTTTTGCCCAACAGCAGACCATCTCTTCGCCATGCCCGCCCATTTCCTCCCCTTCACCGCGACAAATCTGCCGGAGCGGCAAATAAACATCATGACAAAATAAAATCTTGTAGTATTCCAAAGCTTCTACTACAACGAGTTGTCATGTATAGCCTTTTTCGTTTCCTTGTAATTTTTCTCTTTTCTTTGACCCTATCTTCTTGTAACCTCGAAGAACCTGAATTTCCTAGTTTTGTTAAACATATAAAATTATCAGCAAATCCTTTGCCTTTAGCAGAAAAAACTGTCGCTGGATTAAATCGGCACCTCAAGGCCGTAGAGAATGGGTCTGAGACGATTAATGATTATCCATACATAGCAGCTGTAATATTAATTGGAGCTTTGGAAAATAAAAACGAAGATTTATTGTTAGAAGAAATTAAGCAATTGGTGTTTTTTGGGTGCGATATCAAAACTCAGGATACATCAGGGGCAATGGCATTACATTATGCAGCATTAGGAGGCTATGAGGAAATTTCGTCATATTTACAGAAAAATGGATTATGTTTAGATGCTATCGATAATTTGGGGCGAACTCCTCTCATGTATGCGTTGATGGGCCGAGCCGATATAAAATTGGAAGAATGGCTGTGTTCAGGCTCGCGCAATCTTTGCCAGAAAGATAAAATAGGGAATTCTTTAGCGCATTATGCAGCGCAAGGGGGGCGTGTAAATATGCTTCTTTATTTGAAAGAAAATGGGGTTGATATACTAGCACATGATAATCAAGGAGTATCTACTGTTATGGCTGCTTCATATGGCGGTAATCTCGAGTGTATAAAATTTCTACAAACAGAAGGCTCAAATATGTTGCACTGTGCATCAGATGGGGTTAATTCTATTATGTATGCAGCGTGGGGGGGGAGCATTGATGCTTTGAAGTACTGTTTAAGCCTAGGTCTGGAACTAGAATCTGTTGATTCATCAGGGAGTAGTGTTGTTCATCACGCTGCTTTTGGTGGACATGTGAGCATTCTGAGATTTCTCGTTCAAAAAAATGTTGATATTTCTAGGCCAAATAAAGATGGCCTTACAGCTTTTGTCATTACTGCCATGGCTGGAAATTGGACAGCCATGAATTATATATATTCAAATGCTCATGTTTCAAAAGCTGAATTGCTGCAAGCTCATCAATATGCGTTACAATACGGGCATGAGGAGTGTGCGAAAAAAATTAGACTATGGCTTACAGAAGAAATAATGACGTCGATACGTTTATTCTTTGCTCTATGAAGAGATATACCTATACGTGGTGAAAATCAAGAAGAATCATTGCCGCCGTGTGTCGCAACCGTTACCGGGAAGCCGTGCGCGTTGGACATCCGAATATTGTATGGCCGTGGCTTCGCTTATTTGTCCTGCGTACACATAGCGCGTGCGCAGCAGGGAGGAATCCCGGTGGCCCATTTCAAGTTGCAACGCCGCAATTACACGCAGTTGGTCGGGGGTTCAAATCACTCTCGGTGTATCCAACCGGAGCCGCAGGA
>JAZLFB010000127.1:0-7857 GCA_045615585.1 Akkermansia sp. | reverse complement strand
CGCCAGCGAGGCCTTCCTCTCCTCCACCGGCTGCGGCCTGCGCATCGGCCTGCTGAACCACCTCAACGCCAGCTTCACCATGGCCATGCCCCTCAAGAAACACATATACAACCTGCGCGACAACAAGCCCCACTGGCTCTTCGCTGTCACTGCTGAATTCTGATGGCAATCTAATCCCAAATCCCAAATCCTCGGCGTAGCGAAGACGGAAGCGCAACGCGCGAAGACGGGCGCGGGGTGGGATACACGCCAACGCCACAGAAAACACTTGACAGGCGGGCACGCATGTGGTAGAAAGAGTGCATCGCTGCGGGTAAGCGCATGTCCCATGCGTGAATGGCCCGCTTTTTAGAGAGCCTCTAGATGCTTCTCAGAAGTGCCTAGAGGCTACATTTTTCCCTTATGTCTTCCGTAGATCCACCTCTGTCGTACAAAGATTTGATCAGCATGTTGGTTAGGCATGGTGTCCTTTGTTCCAATCCCGATGAACGCTCGCTTTTGGAAAGGGCCGTGGAAACTATCGGGTATTATCGATTGGAGGAATACTCTTGGCCGTTCCGGAAAATGGATGCTTCAGACATTTCCAGGAGGTCCGCCTACTTTAAGCAAAAGACCAGATTTTCCGTTATTTGGAACAGGTATCTCTTCGACCGGCGCATGAGGCTGCTGCTCATTGATGCCATTGAACGCTTTGAAGTCGCCCTCAGGTGCGGCATCACACAGCTCCTGACTTCGGAGACAGGTTGCAATACGCCCCACGCAGACATTTCACTTTTCCCCAAAATGCAAGCTGTGGATAAAAAGACGGGGAAGACTCAACATGCGAAATGGCTGGGAACAATCCAGTCGAAATACAGCGATACTGGAACGTACGACCCACGCATTGAGCATTGCAAGGTGCATCACGGAATAACAGACGTATCGCGCTTGCCGATTTGGATTGTCATGGAGATGACGACGTTTGGGGACATCAAAAAGCTTTATGAGGGACTGCGCCCGGATTTGAAGGCAAGATTGGCCCAGGGTTTGGGTGTTAACGACGACTTTCTGACATCGAGCTTGATTCTGTTGCACCAAGTTCGCAACCGCTGTGCCCACCACAAGCGTATTTGGAATTATCTTTGGCAGAAAAAAAGGAGATTCGTAAAGCCTTTGTTTATGTGCAAGCCAGCCTCCCCGGTCTGGTATTGCCAATATGACGCAGTGTCTGGCGCATGGCTGGGAGGTGCCGCCACGGCACCTTGGAGCTTTGCCCCGAAAGACACGGCCTTTGTAATTGTCCTTTGCGGGTTCTGGCTGGATAGGATTGCCCAATCTTCCCTCTGGAAAGAAAGAGTGGAGCGGCTGGTGCAGCCTTGTGGCCGCCTGTCGAATGCGGCTAGGGAAGCGGGGTTCCCGGATGGTTGGGAAAAACACCCTCTTTGGAGGTGAGCGTTGGCGTGGTTCCGTCTTCGCCCCTGAGGGGCTACGCCGAGACAGGCCACCGAGACAGGTGGTGTGCGGGCGGGGGCGTGAATGGGCGCGGGGTGGATACACGCGGGTAAATCGCTTGTCACGCTGAAGCTTTAGCGGAACGGGCCTCACAATCTTTTTCCTTGACTTCCGGGTTCCGAGCACTATAATGCGCGCGTATGCGTAAGCGCGCGCATACACACGTTCAAGCACACTCGACACTCCAACCTATAGATTTCACCTCCATGAAAAAGACCCCCTTCCTTGCTTACATCCTCGCAGCCATGCTCTCCTGCGCGGGCATTCCGCATGCGGAGGCATATACCTACTACCTTAACGACGAACGCCATGAAATCAACGTGGGAAATGAACACGGGTACTACTTTTACGAGGACAACACGGGGCTCTGGTATGCCTGTTATAACCTCGAGGTTCTCAAGAGTGGCAGCATTGTCAATGGCGGCTGGTCTGCACCTATCCACATTTACAGCGGTGCAACGCTCACCCTGGCACCGGCTTCGGGAACCAACCTAGCGGGCGAATTGCTGCAGTGGACGAATGAATCCAGTGACTCGAGCATCTGGAAAATGATACACTCGTGGGGTGACGACTACCGCCTGCACATCACCATGGAAAACAACACCGGCCTGGACTACCGTGACAACGACGTCTGGCTAGGAGCGCTCACCTTCACGCAAGGGGCCTCAGTAAACATCAAGGCGAACAACCTGGTTGCGCGCGACCTCACGAACAGCACGCGTGACTTCACAATTAATGCTCATGTTACCCTCGCGAATCAGAATTCTGCTCTGTTGTTGTGGAACTGGACTACATCATCCTTGAAGCTGAATTATGACCAAACCATGAATCTGGTGGTTGGTCGAGGTTTTGTAGATGGTGAATCTCCATTTATTAATTCGGCAGGAATAATCGTGATGCCCAACAAAGATAACTTCAAGACGCAACTGAATGGATGCACCCTAATAGTGCCTGATGGCAGAAACAGCTTGGTTGAAGGCTATTTGGGGGGCTCCACTCTGATATCCCTTGGTGGGGGCACCACGTTGTCTGGCATGCGCCGGGTGCGTAGCGATAATGGTTACGATATCAGCTGGCTGCTGAATAACGTTGAGGTGCGGGAGGGATGCAGCGCGCGGATGCGCGACGGTTACTATGGCGGCACCATTACCTTGCAGAAGGGCAGTTCCCTGAAGTTCGAGATGGAAATCATGCCGGCGGGTATCGATGATGCAAATCCGAACGGCGGAATCAAAATTATCATGAAGGACAGCTCCATGCTGGACCTTGCCGGTAGGGCGTTGAATCCGCAGTATCTGGATTTTCATGGCACAGGGCTAACCATCAAGAACGGCACAATTGCGGGCAACCTTACGCTGCAAAACCGAACTCTGGCACTACAGGATATCTATTTCTACCCGGAGAACAAGGTGTACATGGATGGCGGCGCCACGCTGAATCTTTCAGGCCAATCGTTTGATGCGAAACATTTGAAGATTGCCGGCAAGGGCAACACCATCACAAACGGCTCTCTCTCCTCGGGAGCTCTCGAACTCGAAAACACCGAGCTGACGCTGGAGTCTCTCAGCTCCATGAATATCAACGTGTGCCTGAATGGCGGTGCCTCCCTGAACTTCAACAAACAGCCTAATTCGCCCCTGACGCTGACTGTGAGCGGGACAAACGACATACAAGACAAGGACGGGCTCATCATCACTAGCGAGCTCCGCATAGCGAGCGGGAGCGCAAGTGCCCTAAAGGTAACCGGCAACATCTCCAGCCCTTGGATTGACATGTGGTCAGACAGCAGCCTGACGGCAACCGGGGATGTGATTGCCAACAGGATTACCGGCAATTCCGGCTCAAGATACATTGGCGCGAAAAACATCGATCTGAATACCATCGATTGTGCCAACATGAAGCTCACGGCTGAGAACAGCGTGCGGGTGAACGGGGATGTCCGTATTTCAGACAAGCTGGATGTCTTTGGAAAGAACGTCACATTGTACGCAGTGGAAATCCAGTCATCTTCTTCGGGATATGCGCAAATAGTCGCCGCTGAAGATGTCCATATTACTCAAGGCTTCATCGGGGAAAGGCTGGATGTCACCGCCGGTGGCGCCATTACCCTGGCTTCGCTGGGGAGTGAGGCGAATCCCATCAGGCAAGCAACCATCATATCTACGGGAGCGGGTGTCACCATAGAAGAGTTTTATGGGCGTACAGACGCGGATTTGCCGTTGCAGGTTGAATCCGCCGGCAAGGTCGTCATCGGGGAAAGTTTAGCATCAGAGAATGTCGTTCCTGTTGTCACGGGCAACATGAATATCCGCTATACCGGTAGCGGCAGCGGAACGGAATCCTGGGATGTGGAAATGCTCTGCGAATTGCATGGCAACCTGACAGTGAACGCGGCGCAGGGGCGTGTCTCCGCCTTAACTGTCAAGAGCAACGAGTATTGCGACATTTACGCGAGACAAATCAATCTCGTCTCCTTCGCGGGAAATAAGATGACGTTGCGGGCAAGCGTGAGTGCATCGGTGACGAAGGCCGCGGCGGCAGACTCACTGAGAATTATCGGGCTGAACGGGGAGCTTCCGGATATCACCATCCAGAGCGACATGATTGCAACGTCATTGATTTGGCTGGACGGAAAAAACATCACGGCAACCGGCATCTTCAGCGTTTTGGCTTCCAGTCGCTACCAAATCAGCGCCGCCAATAACGTTGACATCAAAGGTACCTTCCAAGGAGGGAAATTAGCCCTTACCGCTGCAGGCGCGGTCACCCTCGGCGCGGTGGGAGATTCCGGCAATCCTGTTGAAAGCGCGAATATCCGCTCCACCGGCGGTGCGGTGAACATCAGCTGGGGGGCGGTCGCATCGGGTGCGCTCTCCCTAGAGGGTACCGCTGTCAACATTGGCGAATCGATTACGGCTGGCAATGTCAATATCCATAGCACCTCCGGGGATATCCAGATTAATAAAGCGGTAAGCTGCTCCTCCGCCACCATAGAGGCCGCCGGGAATATCACTGTCAATGGGCAGGTAAGCGGCTCCCTGACGGCAACGGCCGGCGGCTCCATCACCCTGGCTTCCTTCGTCGGCGATTCCTTGGCGGCATCCGCCACCGGGGAAATTGCCGTGAAAGACGTGACCATAACAGGCGACCAGGGTTCGAGCCTATCTTCCGAAGCATTGGTTGTTTTCAATGGCAATGCCCATTTGCAAAACACCACCGTCAGCGCGCCCCTGGTTCACCTTGGCAAGTGGGGGCTTGCCCTGACAAACAAGAGCAGTCTTGAGGGGGACGTGACAGCAGCCGCAAACAGTTATATCGGCCTGAATGACTCCACCATCACCGGCTCGGTGAGCGGCGTGGAAACCGTGGAACTTGAGAACTCCACCATTACCGGCTCGGTGAGCGGTGCCGGGACCGTGGAACTTGAGAACTCCACCATCACCGGCTCGGTGAGTGGTGCCGGGACCGTGGAACTTGTGAACTCCACCATTGGCGGAGCCGGGGACTTCAGCTTATTGAAAGCCGAGGGCGCATCCCGAATCAACTCAAGCCTGGTGCTGGAGGATGATTCCCCCTGCTTCTCCTTTTTCCTGGATGCCGCAAACGGCACCACCCCGGTCCTGGCTCTGAACGGAGACTTGAGGCTGAGCCCTGATGTGCAGTTGTACTGCATCACCATCCACTTGGACGGGACAGACAGTTTGGAGGCAGGTGAGCGGTACGCCCTGATATCCCAAACCGGCGGCAAGACCCCGGATTTTTGGGAGCCAGACAACGTGATTGTCACCGGGCTGGGCAGCAGCGCAGACGACCTTTCCTGGCAGGGTGGCACCCTCTACTTCCGCAATGGAGCACCCTTGGCAACGGCCACCTGGTCACCCGGTGAGAACCACATTTGGAACACCACGGACAAGAACTGGACCCAGGACGGCCGTGAGTACCGCTATAAGGACGGCGTGGACGTGGTGTTCAACGACACGGGCATGGGAGGCGAGGTGCAGCTGGAGGGCGCGCTTGCGCCCAAGGGCGTGCTGGTGGAGGGAACCTGCGACTACACTTTCCAGGGCACCGGCAAGATCACCGGGGAAACCGCGCTCACCAAGAACGGCTCAGGCACGCTCACCATTGCCACCGCCAACGAATACACCGGCGGAACCTTCATCAACGGCGGAACCATTGCGATGAAAAACGCCCAGGCGCTGGGCACCGGCACCATCACCATGGCCGGCGGCGCGCTGGACCTGGGCGGCTTTGCTGCGGGCAACTCCGTGACCCTGGAAGGATCCGCCACCATCTGCAACGGCACGCTCACCGGAACCCTGGCCTTGGCGGACGAGTCCTCACTCAACTGGTCCGGCGAGGACCTGAATCTCAGCGGGGGCGCCACCTTAGGGAAGGATGCCCATCTTTACCTGAACGGCAAGAGTCTCAACAATGCCATTCTGACCGCCAGCGGCGCCACCATTCACAACGGCACCGTTACCGGCAACCTCACCCTGGCGGATAGCGTGTCTTTTTCTTGGAATGCATTGAGCAGCAATGGCCTGACCCTCTCCGGCGGCATCACCCTGGGCAACGGCACCCTGTTGAACCTGGATGGCAGCACTATTAGCAACTCTGTCACCCTGGCAGGCTCCGCCACCATCGATACCGGCACGATTGACTCGTCTGTAAATATCGATTCCTCCAGCAAGCTCACGCTGCATGGCGTGACGGTTGCGGAGCGCGCTGCTTTCAACATGGGGAACAATACGAAACTGGACCTGGGTGAAGCAGAGGCCCGGCTGACCGGGTTTACGTTCACAGGGGACTCCGCCACGGTTGACAACGGCAAGCTGTTTGTGGGGAAAGGGGAAACGGCCCAGCTTGGCGAGGGCCTATCCGGCACGGCTGTGCTGGAACTGCGGGGCGGCAAGCTGGATATGGCCAACCACTCCCTATCCATGGGAGCCATGCGCGTGGCCGGGGATGCTGTCCTCAGCAACGGCGTGATTGACAAAGCCGTGGAAATCATTGATGCATCCTGCGTAGGGTCGACCTGCAAGCTCACGCTGGACAACGTGACGATTGGGGAGAACGCAACGTTCGCCATGGGGAACAATGCGCAGCTGGCCCTGGGCGGGACAACTGCCAGGCTGGCCAGATTCACATTCACGGGGGAATCCTCGGTGGTTGGCGGCGGCGGCAAGCTGTTGGTGAAGAGCGGGGATACGGTCACGCTTGGCTCGACCCTCTGGGCACATTCAACCAACCTCGAACTGCAGGGCGGCACGCTGGACCTGAACGGCAAAACCCTTGCCAGCAAGAGGGTACGCGTGACCGGGGATGCCGGCATCGGCGGCGGCACGCTCGAAAGCTTCCTCTCTGTGGACGAGGGCAAGGTCCTCACCCTCTGCGGCAGCCTGAATGGCCAGGGCGATGTCACCCTGGGCAACAACGCCACGCTGAACCTGGGCGGCCACAAGCTTGACAAGGCCGTGGCCCTGCAAGGCTCTGCCACCATCGGCGGCGGCACGCTCAACGGAGCCGTGGTGGTGAGCGATAGAAGCGGCTGCCTTTCCCTGCAAGGCACGACGATTGGGGAAAACGCGACTTTCATCATGGGGAATGGCGCGCGACTGAACCTGGGCGGGGCGGCAACCGGGCTGCACCGGGTTGCGTTCACGGGGCTATCTGCCGCAGTTGACGGAGGAACGCTGACTGTGGGGAGCGGGGAAACGGCCATGCTTGGCGGAAACCTCTCCGGCACGGCCAGCGTTTCCCTGGGAGACCAGGCCGTGCTGAACCTGAACAGCTTCACCCTCTCCAATACCGTGGCCCTGCAAGGCTCCGCCACTATCGGCAATGGCACGCTCAACAGCGCCCTGACTGTAACCGAGAACAAGAACCTGACCCTGCTGGAGAAAACCGCCATCACAGGCAGCGTCACCCTGCGCGACAATGCCACGTTGAACCTAGGGGGCAACACGCTCACCAGCGATGCCGAACTGGGATGGCATGCCTCCATCGGCAACGGCACCATTGGCGGCAGAGTGTCTGTGGACGAGGGGATAGGCGCGTTCTTCTTCGGCGAAACGCACATTAAAAATGACCTCGTCGACTCCCACGGCAGTATTTCTGCAGGGGCCACCGCCGTTGGGGTTCTCGCGAGGGAGGCCCCCGGACTGCTCAAGGAGCTGAGCGTGTCTGACGGCCTCATTGCCGGAACAGGGCGTGCCGCCAGCCTGGCGGACGGGCTTTACATCGAATCCGAGGCGGACCTGATGATTGAGAACATGACCATCACCGCCAACAACGAGATACACGTGGGCGACAACACCATCACCCTCAAGGATGTCACCATCAAGGTGTCTGACGGGCTTGGTT
>JAZLFB010000126.1:0-28881 GCA_045615585.1 Akkermansia sp. | reverse complement strand
CTGTGGCATACTCCATGGGGTTGCCACGCGCTTTGCGTATCAACCTATCGTATCGGAATCACCATTGACGCGGAGCGCGAAACACGTACAAGAAACGTGCCTCCCAACCTTCGGTACCACATGTGCCCGACAAGCGGGCACCCGTTCGCGGGGGTGTAATGCCCCCCGCCGCACCCCCACGTTTACACGTGGGGTTAACGTTGTGCCGCTACCAAGGTAGCGGGTAAAGTTCCGCGCGGCTGCGCCGCGCAACATCCCCACAAATTCCCATTCATTGGCCAACAGCACCAATACGTCGGGTAACTCCTGTTGACACCTTTTTCTCTTTTCGTGCGTGCGCGCGTGTGTTATCATGGGTGCATGAGTGAGGCTCCCATTCTGTTGCAGGTGGAAAACCTGGTGCGCCACTATGGTGCCGTGAAAGCGGTGGACGGCATTTCGTTTACCCTGCGGCGCGGTCAGGCGGTGGGGCTTATCGGTGCCAACGGCGCGGGTAAGACCACGACCATGCGTATGCTGATAACGCTGGATGCCCCCGACAGCGGCAGCATTGTTTATGATGGACGCGATTTGATGGCCGAGCCGGAGAAGGTGCGCGGTCAGCTGGGGTGGATGCCCGACGGCTTTGACCCGCCCCCGCACACGACGGTGCGCGACTATGTGGATTTTTATGCCCGCGCCTACGGGCTGACAGGCGACCGCCGCACGGCAGAGGTGCAGCGTGTGCTGGAGTTCTGCGGCGTGGCGGACTTGGCGGGGCGCATGGTCAATGCGCTTTCCAAGGGGCAGACACAGCGTGTGCTGCTCTCGCGCATGCTGATTGGCGACCCGCAGTTGCTGGTGATGGATGAACCCGCCGCAGGGCTTGACCCCCAAGCGCGCGCCGAACTGAAACAGCTGGTGAACACGCTGCGTCAGCAGGGCAAGACGCTGCTCATCAGCTCTCACATTCTTTCGGAGCTGGCGGAGATGTGCGACTCCATGATTTTCATGGACAAGGGTCGCATCATTTCGCAGGGTACGCAGAGCGAGCTGCAACAACGCCATGCCAAGGCAGGGCAGGGGGTGCGGATGCACGTGTTGGGCGATACCGCCGCGCTGGCCGCCGAGCTGAACGAACGCCCGATGTGGAGTGATGCGGTGACGCTGCCCGACGGCTGGGTGGATGCCCGCTTTGACACCGCGCAGGGGGAGGCCGCGTTGGCTGCCGAACTGCGCCGACTCTCCGCCCTGTACGAGCTGACGGATTTCCACCGCCGCGAAATCAAGTTGGAAGAAGCCTTTATCACCCTGCTGCACGACCATGAATAAACATTTTTCCGATTATCTGCCCGCCGTCATGGTGAAAGACCTGCGGCAGGCGTTCCGCAGCCGCGGGTATGTGCTGCTCATTCTGCTGTGTGCCGCGGGCGCGTGGCTGGAGCAGTTGAGCGTGTGGAACAAAGGCGGGGAAAATGGCTCGTGGCTGATTCCGCTGCTGCTCTTTGTGTTTGTGTTCTGCATGCCGTGGCGTGCCGCCGCCGCCGTTCAGGCAGACACCAAGGTGAAGGGTACAAACTTCCTGATGCTCACGCCCATCACCTCGCGCCGCATTGTGTGGTCGGTGTGGGCATCGACGATGGTGCAGATGCTGTTGGCGGCGCTTCTCTTTGCCCCGCTGGCCGCCTACCGCGTGCTGCATGCCGCGCCCGATGACCTGTTCCCCTCGCTGCTCTGCCTGTTGCCTGCCCTGTGCGCGCTGGTGACGGCGTTGCAGATGTTCGCCTCGCGTCTGCATGTGTTGCTGCGCTTGGGTATTCTGTTCGGCTTGTTCGCCAAGGTGTGCTCCGTTTTCTTTGATTCCCAAACGCTGATGGCGCTGCTCCTGCATCAGGGAGAGGGCAGGCTGCTTCTTACGGCGTGGCAGTACGGCGGCATGGTGGCGCTGGCGGTGCTGGCGGTGGTGTTGATGCTGGAGTTCACCCGCCGCTACTACGCCCCGCTGTCCGAAAACTGCTCCGTGGGTTATCGCGCGGTGCTGCCCTTGGTGTTTGCGGTGGGCGCGGCGTTGTGTCTGTTGAATCAGGCGCATATCAGCTACGAGGTGACGAGTACACCCCCTGCGATGGGCGGTATGTTCATGTCGCCCGCCATGCTGCCTTCGTCCGCACCTGTCAGCGTCTCGACGGTCTCGATGGTGCATCTGGAGGTGATGGCCGCCCTCCTCATTCTGCTGGCGGCGCTGGCGGATGCGGTGATGCCCTCCTGCCGTATCCCCGCCCACGACCGCCGCTGCGTCTCTTGGCTGCCCAAGGTGTTGCAGGTGCCGGGGCTTGCCGCCGCGACCCTGTGGTTGGTGATAGCTTTGGTGTTGGCTTCCGCTATGGAGGTGGTTCCCGCCGTCACGGTGCCGGTTGTGGTGAAGGATTTGCAGGCATCTGCCGTTACGGCAGCGCAGAATCTGCCCACCGCTGCGTACCCGCTGTTGCTCACGCTGTTGTTGACGGATGTGTTCTGCAAGCGTGAATCGACCCGCCGCCCCGTGGTGTACTGCGTGCTCTATGTGCTGGTGGGTGTCTTGGGCACAATGGTGATGGATTATTATCTGATGGACGGTCATGTGGTCGAGGGTATCTCTGCATGGCACGGCTTGCTGCCGCTGCCCGCCGCCAATGATGATTGGAAACTCATCACCCCCGAATACCACTGCCTCCGCGCCGCCGCCTGCGCCGTCGTGGTGGCGATACTCCTGTACCGAGGGAGATTGAGAATAGCAGGGTAATAAAAAGTGCGGTTTAAAGTAAACCGCACTTGAGGACTATTCAATATTACTGTAGGCTAAGAAACGGATGTGTCTTTATTTCCGGAACAGTGCTCTGATTTTTCTCAGTGTGTAGAAAGTGTAATAGACGATGGCCGGCATGAGGTCATGCTTGTCGAAGATAAAAAAGCCTTTGGACCGCCACACATCCTTCAGCCATTCTTTCAGAGAAATTTTTCCGGATAACAGAAAGTAATCAATGTCTGTTTTATCGTTCATGATGTAATAACGCTCCATAGGAATAATGTCCTGTGTGGAAATTTTACCATTGAGTTCGGCAAGGGCCCATTCCATCGGGAGGTTTACGCCACCATGCCGCATGCCTTGGTTAGATCCGGAATAGCGCAGATTGATTTCCAAAAAGTAGAGATTCCCTGACTTATCCTGTAAGAATTCAAATTCAAAGCACCCGCTGTAACCGATAGTTTTGATGGCTTTACGTATGCCCTCCATCAGAGATTCGGGTAAATCGTTTTTTTCATAGTACATATAGGTGCCGTAATCTTTTTCTCTGAGACGCGTGTATACCTTTTTGTACGGGAGATAAATATCTTCTCCGCCGTGCAGAGAAATTCCTTGAACGGAGACTTCGCATACTTTGTCGATGTATTCCTCCATAATCCACACATCATCGCGCAGCTTACCGTAGGCGGAAAGAAGTTCCTCTTCCGAGTAGCAGATGGTGTAATCTCCTTTCCACGCACCAAAAGGGTTAAGGGCTTTAACAAAGATGGGATAATGGAGCTTTTGGGGGAGATTACCCCGTTTGACGATTTCATGTTGCGGGGTGGGGAGCCCGCTGGCTTCAGCCAAATCGCAAAGAGCCTTTTTATCCAGATAGGGGCTGAGAATCCCGGCTTTAGCACCGTGAAAGAGATAAAAGGAATCTTTTAATTCATCATAATGTTCGTCCAATAACGTCACCAAGTAATCATTCATGATGTGAAGGAAACATTTCTTGGGCTTGCCTCCCCATTCCTTGATGATATACTCCAGTGCTTCATCGTAAGAATCTATGTAGCGAATATCCTTGGCATATTTGCTGCGGAGAAAGCCTGAATTGGCTTTGCCTGAGACTCGGGGAGTGAGGATGATGGGAGAAACGCCTTCTTCCCCGAAGCTTCGGATAAGACTCAGTGTATTGGTGTGTGGGTAGCCGAGAAGAATATGTGTGTATTCTCTGACTTTGTCAAATTTTTTGTTCATACGAATCTGAAAGGAAAGATTTAAAAGCTTGGCTTTGCGCCTTTTTGGTAAGCGTATAATGAGCCTTATTTTTAACCATGATGTTTCTTCAGTGATAGCAGGGCTAATGCTCTTTTGCAGGCATAAATTGTAAAATAGGCTAAGGCAGGGACGATATCATGTTTGTCAAAAATATAAAAACATTCCGCGCGCCGTACATCTTTAAGCCAAGCTCGCCATGAAATCTTGTGTTGCATAAGGAAATAATCAATATCCACCATTTCATTCATGGCATAATATCGATCGCTTCTCAACGAAATGTCTTGGGTGGAAAGTTTGCCGTTAATTTCGGAAAGAGCCCATTCCATGGGGAGATTAATTCCGCCTTGTCGCATGCCCTGATTAGAGGTAGAATAGCGCAGGTTGATTTCCAAGAAGTAAAGTTTGCCCTCTTTATCCTGCAAAAACTCTACTTCAAAACAGCCGCTGAATCCAATGGTTTTGATGGCTCTCTGAATACCCTGTTGTATAGAGTCAGGTAAGTCGTTGCGCTCGTAGTACATGTAAGAGCCAAAATCCTTTTCACGGAGACGTGTATATACTTTCTTATAAGGTAGATAGATTTCCTCGCCTCCGTGTAAGGAAATACCCTGTACGGAAACCTCGCAAACCTTATCAATATACTCCTCCATAAGCCACTCATTTTCCTTAAGGGTGTCATAGGCTGCAATGAGCTCTTCCTGAGTTTTGCAAATAGTGGCATCCGCTTTCCAAAACCCAAATGGTGTGCGTGATTTAATGAAGATTGGGTAGTGTAGCTTTTGAGGAAGTTGCCCTCGCTTCACAATCTCGTGTTGTGGAATCGGAAGACCACATGTATCAGCTAACTCGCAAAGAGTTTTCTTGTCGAAATAGGGTGTCAGTTTGCCCTGTTCTCGACCGTTAAATAAGAAAAACGAATCCTTTAGCTCGTTGTAGCGATTGTCGCACTGCCTGAGCATTAAGTCAGTATGGAGATGAAGGAATTTTTTCTTGTCTCCCTCTCCATATTTTTGAATAATATAATCAATTCCTTCATCGTAAGAGCTGACATAGTGTATGTTTTTTGCGTATTTGCTGAGCAATAAACCGGATCGAAGTTTGCCTTTAAGACGGAGTGCTACAATGATGGGAGATATCCCTTCTTGCCCGAAGCTCCTAATGAGACTCAATGAGTTAAGGTTAGGTGTGCAAAGAAGAATATGCGTGTATTTTCTGACTTTATCAAATTTTTTATTCATGAAACTTTTGGGTGAATATTGCGCTTGTATTTTGTGCTGATGTTTTAAGCCTTTCTTGTAAGAGAGCAGAGAGAAATGTCATTGCTCACCTGTCGGTAAGCCTAACACACGCCTACGCGAGTATACAGTATTTAGAATGCTGTATACTTAGTTTCTCTTTTACCATAAACAAGTTATGATTTGTACTTATGCCTTTTTTCAAAATCATCGAAGAAAGCTCATTTCACAAAGAATTGCAAAATGCTGCTTTACAAAAAATTCATTGACTTCAGCATTCTAAATGCTGTATACTTAGTTTCAGCGGGGTGTTCGGCGTTTGTAGAGCCGGGTGCGGGGTTGTGCCTAGTCGCTTGAGGGTCGGTGACCGGAGAGGCGGTTTGAAGCGCTTTATCCAAATAATTAACCTTTCCTAACTAAATTTCTCTGTCATTTTTTTTATTTTCCTACGCGCGCGTGCGAGCGCGTAGATATAATAAGCGAGACTCCCTTGCGGAGAAAAGGGAAGAAATTTGAAAAAATCCGCTAAAATCCAAAGAAAAGGCTTGCAAAATGGGGGATTTCGGGTATACTGGGCGTCCCGCAAGAAGTGTAGAGATACACGGATTGTACGGATTTTATCGGGTCCGCCGCCGGAAAAACGGCAGGTCTCCTCAAGGTGAGAGGGGCTTGTAGTTCGGCGTAAGGGCTTGTAAAACAACAAACTAGAAAAACATGCCGACCATTAATCAGCTCGTCCGCAAGGGACGTATTGTACTGGAAGAGAAGTCGAAGTCTCGCGCTCTTCACAGCTGCCCGCAGCGTCGCGGTGTCTGCCTGCAGGTGATGACCCGCACGCCGAAGAAGCCTAACTCCGCTCTTCGTAAAGTTGCTAAAGTTCGCCTTACCAACGGCGAAGAAGTGATCGCCTACATCGGCGGTGAAGGCCACAATTTGCAGGAGCACTCCATTGTGCTTGTGCGTGGTGGCCGTGTGAAGGACTTGCCCGGTGTTCGTTACCACATTGTTCGTGGCGCTCTGGACTGCCTTGGCGTTGATAAGCGCCGCCGCGGTCGTTCGAAGTACGGTGCCAAGCGCCCCAAGGTCGGTGCCGCCGCTCCCGCTAAGAAGAAGTAAATAACCCCTTAAATACAAAGAGTTATGTCTCGTCGTAAACGCGTTTACAAGAAGTTTGAAAGCAAGGATTCCCGCTATGATTCCGTGCTTGTGGGTAAGCTGATTGGCAAGGTGATGCTTGCCGGTAAGCGTTCCCTTGCCGAACGTATCGTCTACAAGGCTATTGACCTTGCCAACGAAGGCACGGACACCGTGAGCCCCCTTGAGGTGCTGACCCGCGCCATCGAGAACGCCAAGCCCCGTGTGGAAGTGAAGAGCCGCCGCGTGGGTGGTGCTACCTACCAGGTTCCCTTGGAAGTGGCCCCCGATCGCTCCGAAGCTCTGGCTATGCGTTGGCTCATCAACTTTGCCCGCAACCGCAAGGGTGTGCCTATGGCCAAGGCTCTTGCCAATGAAATCAAGGAAGCTGCCGCCAATCAGGGCGCTGCTGTCCGCAAGCGCGACGATGTGCACAAGATGGCTCAGGCCAACCGTGCCTTCGCTCACTTCCGCTGGTAATTTGCCGCGGTAGTTTTCGTTTTCGTAATCTCTGAACTCAAAAACATTCATATTACCTACTATTATGGCTAGTGTTAGCAGTCCTGACCGCAAAGCCCCGCTTGAGCGCTACCGTAACTTCGGTATCGCCGCTCACATCGACGGTGGCAAAACCACGCTTTCCGAACGTATCCTCTTCTATACCGGCATGATCCACAAGATCGGCGAAGTGCACGATGGTGCCGCGACGACCGACTGGATGGAGCAGGAGCAGGAGCGTGGTATCACCATTACCTCCGCCGCTGTGACGACCAACTGGAAACAGCTTCACTCCGAAGGCTGCTGCAAGCTTTTCGAAAACGAAAACTTCCAGCTCAACGTTATTGATACCCCCGGACACGTGGACTTCACCGCTGAGGTGGAACGTTCCCTCCGCGTGCTCGACGGCGCTATCGTGGTGTTCTGCGGTGTTGCCGGTGTGCAGCCCCAGACGCAGACGGTGTGGCGCCAGGCCAACAAGTACAGCGTGCCCCGCATCTGCTTCGTCAACAAGATGGACCGTACGGGTGCCAACTTCGCCAACGTGCTGAACGACATCCGCACCAAGCTGGGTGCCAACGCCGCCCCCATCCTCATCCCCATCGGTTCCGAGGACACGCTGCGCGGTCAGATTGACGTGGTGAACCAGAAGGCCATCATGTACGCCGACAGCGACCGTCTCGGCTCCACCTACGAAATCGTGGACCTTGAAGGCGAGCTGAAGGAGCAGGCTGAAGAAGCTCTGGAAGACCTGAAGGGCCGCGTGGCCGACGTGGACGACGAGCTGGCCGAACTCTTCCTGATGGAAGAACCCATTGATGCCCCCACCCTCAAGCAGGCTATCCGCCGCGCTTGCATCGCCAACAAGTTTGTGCCCGTTGCCGGTGGTTCCGCTTTCAAGAACAAGGGCGTTCAGGCTCTGCTTGACGCTGTGGTCGATTACCTGCCCTCTCCCCTTGAGGCCAAGGTGGCCACGGTGACCTCCACCATTGCCAACGGTCTTGACGAAAACGGCTACGAGACCTTCGAGACGAAGGAAATCATCCCCTCTGACGATGACAAGCCTGTCGCCCTTGCGTTCAAGCTCTGGGCTGACAAGTTCGTGGGCTCTCTGGTGTTCATCCGTGTGTACACGGGCGTTATCCGCAAGGGCGACACCGTTTACAACCCTCGTACCCGCAAGCGCGAACGCGTGGGTCGTCTGCTCCAGATTCAGGCCAACGTCCACACCGATGTGGAAGAAGTGTTCTCCGGCGATATCGCCGCTATCGTGGGTCTGAAGAACGCCACCACGGGTGATACCCTGGCTGCCGATGACTTCGACTACACGCTGGAGCCTCCCACCTTCCCCGATACCGTGATTTCCATGGCCGTGGAACCCCTTACCAAGGGCGACCAGGAGAAGATGTCCAACGCTCTGCAGCGCCTCTCCGCTGAAGACCCCACCTTCCGCGTCAAGACCGACGAGGAAACCGGCCAGACCATCATCGCCGGCATGGGTGAGCTTCACCTCGACATTATCGTGGACCGCCTGAAGCGCGAGTTCAAGGTGGAAGCCAACACCGGTAAGCCCCAGATTGCCTACCGCGAAACCATCACCGGTTCCGCCGACCGCGTTCAGGGCAAGCTCGTCAAGCAGTCCGGTGGTCGCGGTCAGTACGGTGACGTGGTGATTGCCATGCGCCCCGGCGAACGCGGCACGGGTCTCAAGATTGCCAACAAGATTGTGGGTGGTGCCATTCCCAAGGAGTACATGAACGCCGTGTACGCCGGTCTGAATGAAGCCATGAACTCCGGCTCCGTGGCCGGTTACCCCGTGGAAGACGTTGAAGTGGACGTCATCGACGGTTCCTACCACGAAGTGGACTCCAACGAAAACGCCTTCAAGATGGCCGCTATCTTCGCCATGAAGAACGCTTTCGCCAAGTGCAACCCCGTGCTGCTGGAGCCCATCATGAGCGTGGAAGTTTCCACCCCCGCTGAAAACCAGGGCGATATCATGGGCGACCTTAACCGCCGCCGCGCCCAGGTGAACAACATGGAGCACAAGGGTACGGAATGTATCCTGACCGCCGCCGTGCCGCTGGCTGAGATGTTCGGTTACTCCACCGATATCCGTACGCTCTCCAAGGGTCTGGCTTCCTACTCCATGGAACCCTCTCACTTCGAACAAGTTCCCCCGAACCTGGTCGCTCAGATCGTCAAGGCTCGCGGTGGTAACAAATAACCAACCCAAATAATAACAACCTAAACATAACCGCACGTTCATGCAAAGCCCCAAAATTCGCATCCGTCTCCGTGCATTTGACAGCCGCGCTATCGACCGCTCCGCTTCGGAAATCGTCGAGACCGCTAAGCGTACAGGTGCAAAAGTTGCCGGTCCGATTCCTTTGCCGACTCGTATCGAGAAGTTCTCTGTGAACCGCTCGGTCCATGTTAATAAGAAATCTGCCGACCAGTTCGAAATCCGCACCCACAAGCGTCTGCTTGACATTGTTGAGCCGACCTCCCGCACGGTGGAAGAGCTCAAGAAGCTCAACCTGCCTGCCGGTGTGGACATCACGATCAAGATCTGATCTTCCGTCCGTCAAACATTACGAACACTAACACAGATTTTTTACAAACATGTCTTTAGGACTTATTGGTAAGAAGGTTGGTATGACCCGCGTCTTCAACAAGGAGACCGGCGCCATGATTCCCGTCACCGTCATCGACGTGACCGGCAACACTTACGGCCAGATTAAGACCGCCGAGAAGGACGGCTACACCGCCATTCAGGTGGCGTTTGACGCCCAGAAGGAGAGCCGCCTCTCCAAGCCGGTCGCAGGCCACTTCAAGAAACTCGGTATCGCCCCCGCCAAGCTCCTCAAGGAGTTCCGCGTCGACGCCGCCGAACTGCCCGCCGAGGGCGCTGAACATCCCGGTGTGTCTCTCTTTGAAGAGGGCGCTTGGGTGGACGTCATCGGCACTTCCAAGGGTAAGGGCTTCCAGGGTGTTATGCGTCGCCATAACTTCCATGGTTCCCCCGCCGCCCACGGCTCCATGATGCACCGCCGTACCGGTGGTGTGGGCGCCTGCGCCACTCCCTCCCGCGTGTGGAAGGGCCAGAAGATGCCCGGTCACATGGGTGCCGAACGTAAGACCGTACAGAACCTGAAGGTTGTTCAGGTGCGTAAGGACGACAACATGATTCTTGTGTCCGGCCCCGTGCCCGGCGCCAAGGGTTCCTACGTTGTCATCCGCGCGGCCAAGAAGAAGAACGGTAAATAAATAAACGAACTAGGAGAACCTATCTATGTCCGCTACTGAATACACAATCGAAGCAGCTACCGCCGCGGGTATCGTGACGGTGGGTGCCGAGAAGGGCAGCCAGGCCGTGCATGACCTGGTGACCGCCTACCGTGCCAACCGCCGCACCGGTTCCGCCAATACCAAGACGCGCGCCGAGGTTGCCGGTAACAACAAGAAAATCTACCGCCAGAAGGGCACGGGTAATGCCCGTCACGGCGACCACCAGTCCCCCATCTTCGTGGGTGGTGGCGTTGTGTTTGGCCCCCGTCCTCACGACTTCTCCAAGAAGGTGAACAAGTCCACCCGCAAGCTGGCTCTGCGCCGCGTGCTCGGTGACATCATCTCCGGCGGTAAGGTCGTTACCGTTCCTTTCTTCTCCGTGGCTGACGGCAAGACGAAGTCCTTCGTCGCCGCCGTGTCCGAGATGGCCGAAGGCAAGAAGATTCTTATCATCGCCGCTGATTTCGACGAAATGACCAAGCGCGCCGGCCGCAACGTGGCTGATGTGCAGCTCATGACCGCCGCCGAAGTCAACGTGGAGCAGCTCCTTGACGCCCGCAAGGTCGTGCTTGTTGAGTCCGCTCTGGAAACCATCGCCAACCGCACCAAGTAAACCATGAACGATATCTACGACGTTATCAAGAAGCCCCGCGTTTCCGAAAAGGCTACCGTGATGCATGAGGAGACCGGCGTGCTGACGCTTGAAGTGGCGGTTAAGGCCACCAAGATTGAAATCAAGCATGCTGTGGAGCAGGCTTTCGGTAAGAAGGTCGCCTCCGTCCGCACCGCTAACTACGACGGCAAGGTGCGCCGCAAGCGCACCAAGGATGCCGGCACCGCACCCGCCTGGAAGAAGGCCTATGTGCGTCTGGCCGACGGTGAATCCCTGGACCTTGTCTAATATTGGAACCCCTAAACAAGTAAGCTATCATGTCCCTCAAGTCATTTAAGCCTACCACGCCTTCCAACCGCTACAAGGTTCTGCCCTCTTTCGAGGAAATCACCAAGAGCAAGCCTGAGAAGAGCCTTCTCGAGCCCATCCGCAAGAGCGGTGGCCGCAACAACAACGGCCGCATCACCACCCGCCACATCGGCGGTGGTCACAAGTATCACTACCGTCTCGTTGACTTCCGCCGCACCCGCACGGAAGCCGCTACGGTGCTCGCTATCGAGTACGATCCGAACCGTACCTGCCGCATCGCCCTCATCCAGTACCCCGATGGTGCCAAGAGCTACATTCTGGCTCCCGTGGGTCTGACCGTGGGTATGACTGTGCAGAGCGGTGAGAAGGTTGCCCCCAAGGTGGGCAACGCCATGCCCCTCAAGAGCGTGCCTCTGGGTACCGCCATCCACAACATCGAAGTGCGTCCCGGCACGGGCGGCAAGATTGCCCGCTCCGCCGGTCAGCAGGCCGTCCTCTCCAACCGTGACGGCGAGTACGCCCTCGTGAAGATGCCCTCCGGCGAAATCCGCAAGTTCCGCGTCGATTGCTACTGCACCATCGGTCAGGTCGGCAACACGCAGCACATGAACGAGTCCTCCGGTAAGGCCGGTCGTACGCGTTGGATGGGTATCCGCCCGACCGTGCGTGGTATGTGTATGAACCCCGTCGACCACCCCAACGGTGGTGGTGAAGGTAAGTCCAAGTCCGGTGGTGGCCGTCAGCACCTGAAGTCCCCGTGGGGTCACGTGAAGGGTCAGAAGACGCGCCGCATCCGCAAGCCCTCCGATGTCTTCATCGTGCAGCGCCGCAAGTCCAAGTAAATCATTAACCAATAACATTTCTTAAGACAATGGGACGTTCCCTCAAAAAAGGACCCTTCGTAAGCCAGCCTCTTCTCGACAAGGTTGACGCCCAGCTGCAGAGCGGGGATCGCAAGCCGATCAAGACGTGGAGCCGCGCCTCTATGGTCATTCCCGACTTCGTCGGTCTGACCTTCCTCGTGCACACCGGTAAGGCTTTTGCCACGGTGTACGTGACGGAAAACATGGTGGGCCATAAGCTTGGTGAATTCGCCCCCACGCGCATCTTCAAGGCGCACGGCGGCATCGGTAAGAAGTAAAAAATTAACATCATGACCGTTACCCGTCTTGTCTCAGGTATGTTACCCATAGCCCTTGTGGCGGTGGCGCTGGCAGCCGGGACAGATGGGGACGGGAATGCCACGGAACGTAAAATCAACCAACTGGAACGCCGCAACGCGAGACTCGCAGCCGACTACGCCCTGGCGAGGGAGGATGCCGAGGAAGCCAAGCGACAGCTCAAGGAAATCCGCGCACGCCTGAACGCACTGGGCGGAACCGCCTTGGGAGACAGTGAGGAAAAGCTCATCGACACCGCCTCTCAGCTTGAAGCCGCAAGGACCGAGCTGGACAACGTGAAACAGAGCGCCCTCCGTCTGAACTCAGCCGTAGCCGCCTACATGGCAAGCGTGCTGACCGAAGACACTGCCGCACGCGAAGCGTTGGAAACCGCCATGCTGGATATGGATGTAGCCTTAGGGCTGCGCCGCGCTCAGCAAAGCGAACTGGACGGGACAGTGGATGAGGCCAAAATCCTGAGCATCGATTCGGAATCAGGTCTCATCGTCATCAACGCCGGAAGCAAGGCGAAGGTGGAAGTGGGCATGCCCATGGAAATCACGCGCGGCGACCAGGTGATTGCCTTGGCGGTTGTGACAGATGTTCGCAAGAGCGTGGCGGGTCTGCTGGTGCAAAAGCACCTCAACCCCAAACTCTCCGTGAGCGTAGGTGACCGCGTTTCCGTGACATCCAACGACTAATCTTCAACAAATACCACTAACATGGAAGTGAAAGCAGTATACAAGAATGCACGCATCTCTGCGAAGAAGATGCGCGACGTAGCCGCCGCCGTCCAAGGTATGCCTGTTTCTCAGGCTACGGACGTGCTCAGCTACTCCCCCAAGAAGGGCGCTTATCTCCTGAATAAGACCCTCAAGGCCGCTGTGGCCAATGCCGAGAACAACAATGGGCTTGCCGCCGATGAGCTTGTGCTCAAGAGCGTGATGGTGGACGAAGGTCCCACCTTCCGCCGCACGATGGCCCGCGCCCGTGGTTCCGCCAACATGATCCGCAAGCGCACCGCCCACATCACCATCATCCTCGCCAACAAAGAGGCATAACCAATTCAACTGACATAACACTATGGGACAGAAAGTAAATCCTATCGGCTTCCGTCTGGCCGTCACTAAAGACTGGCGCTCCAAGTGGTATGCTACGGGCAAGGACTATGCCACGAAGCTCCACGAGGACCTCAAGATTCGCAAGTTCATCAAGGACTACACCGCGGATCTCAACAAAGATCTCAAGGGTGCAACCCCCGCTATCTCCCGCATCGTCATCGAGCGCGCTTGGAACAGCGTCCGCGTGACCATCGCCACCGCCCGCCCCGGTCTGATTATCGGGCCCAAGGGTAAGAACATCGAGGACATGACCGCCGCCCTCACCAGGCTGTGCAGCGGTGCCCAGGTCAAACTCGACATCATGGAAATCCGCCAGCCGGAGCTTGACGCTCAGCTTGTGGCCGAGAACATCGCCACCCAGCTGGAACGCCGCGTCTCCTTCCGCCGCGCTATGAAGCGTGCCGTGCAGGTGGCCATGGACTTCGGTGCCGAGGGTATCCGTATCCGTTGCGCCGGTCGTCTGGGTGGTGCTGATATCGCCCGCGCCGAACAGTATCGTGAAGGTAAAGTGCCGCTGCAGACCCTGCGCGCCCCCATCGATTACGGCTTCGCCGAGGCTCACACCCTCTACGGTCTGATCGGTATCAAGTGCTGGATCAACAAGCGCCCGGAAGTTGCCGGTGCCGCTCCCTCCAACGGCCGTCCCAACCGCCCGCAGCGTCCCCGCCGCGACCGTGGCGAATCCCGCCGCGATGCCTGAACCAAGAACATTTAACTAAACAGGAGATATAAGACTATGCCTTTAATGCCTAAACGAGTCAAGGGCAACCTCCGCAAGATGCACCGCGGCAATCGCGGCGGTAATGCAACGAGCGGTGATTACGTTGCCTTCGGTGATTTCGGTCTGCAGGTTCTCACCCGCGGCTGGGTGACCAACAACCAGATCGAAGCATGCCGTATCGCTATCAATCGTTACCTGCGCCGTCGCGGTCGTGTTTACATCCGCATCTTCCCGCAGAAGTCCTTCACCAAGCGTCCGCCGGACACCCGTATGGGTAAGGGTAAGGGTGCCGTGGAAGGCTGGGTGGCCGTTTGCCGCCCCGGCAACATCATGTTCGAGGTCGGCGGCGTGACCGAGTCCGCTGCCCGTGAGGCTCTTCGCCTCGCCTCCAACAAGCTGGGTATCCGCACGCGTTTCGTCTATCGCCAGGGTGTTGACCCCCAGGCTTAATCCCAAAGTAAAATCCAAACCTTACAAGTAATTATGCCTGTCAAGAAAGCTAAAGACTTCCGCGGTATGCCCGCCAAGGAGCTCGCCGCCCACATCCGTGGTCTGCGCGAGGAGTACTTCAACCTGCGTATTCAGCAGGCCACCGGTCAGCTGGAAAACAACCAGCGTATCCGCATCGTCCGCAAGGAACTCGCCTGCGCCCTGACCGTGCAGGGTGAGACCACCGAAGCGTAACTAACACGAACCCCAAAGGACTAATATGAGCGAAGAAACTACTACGACCAAGCCCCAGGGCCTTCGTAAGACCCGCGTCGGCGTTGTGACCTCCACCAAGATGAGCAAGACCATCGTTGTGGAGTACGTGGCCCGCGTCCCGCACCCCGTGTTCAAGAAGATCGTCAAGAAGAGCAAGAAGTTCTATGCCCACGACGAGAACGAGACCGCCAAGGTCGGTGACACCGTGCGTATCCGTGAAACCCGCCCGCTCTCCGCGCTGAAGCGCTGGGAGCTTGTGGAAGTCATCAAACACTAAACAAGGAAAGGACATTGAATCATGCTCCAGATGGAATCCCTCGTTCAGGTTGCCGATAACACCGGCGCCCGTACCGCCAAGATGATCGGCGTGATCGGCAAGGCCACCTTCCAGGCCCATGTCGGCGACATCATCACCATCCACATTCGTGAGTCCATCCCCACCGCTTCTGTCAAGAAGGGTTCCGTGGTGAAGGCTGTGGTCGTTCGCACCGCCGCCCCCATCCGCCGCGATGATGGCTCCGTCCTGCGCTTCGACGGCAACGCCGTTGTGTGCATCGATAAGGACAACAACCCCCGCGGCACCCGTATCTTCGGGCCCGTGGCTCGTGAGCTCCGTGAAAAGGGCTTCATGAAGATTGTCTCCCTCGCCCCCGAGGTGCTGTAAGTGAGACAAGGGAAGGGTATTTGTTGAAGCTTATCACTTCCCCCGAAAAACGCTCAGGCTCGGCAGCAAACGCTGCCGAGCCTGAAGTGTTTTTGGAATTTAAAATTTTTAATTTATAATTTATAAAGTTGAAAGTACCGCGCGGGCTTTGCCCGCGCCTAATTTTTTGACCTGATAAACCTTAAACCCGATTAACCCGATAAACCTTCCATAACCCTTGACTCGTATTTGTGTTTCCGCTATCATACCGCCATGTCCTCATGTCTTTCCCGTTTCTGCCGTAGAGTTTCCCCTGTGGGGGTAGGTGCGTTGGTGCTGCTGCCGCCGGCGGTGTGGTGCTGTGCGCGCTTTTGGTGGTTCAACGTGGGGGAAACGGAGCTGGGTGACTTGGTGGAATATGCCGCGGAGATGCCGCTGCTGTTGGCGGTGATGGCGGCTTGTTTTTGCTTTTTCATGCTGCCGCCTTGGCGGACGCGCCAACGCGGGGCAAGGGCTTGGTGGCGGCGCGCGGCGGCTTTCGCCGTGCTGGCCGTAGGCGGCTTCCTTGCAGACGGCATGGCTTGCTGCTGCTGTGTCGGCTACTGTGAGTGGGCAGTACTGCTTTCTCCGCTTGCCGGGCTTGCCGTCATTGTCTGCCTGATAGCCGCTGTTGTTGCAGCCTGTAACAAACATTGACCGAGGACGCGGGGTGTGCTATGCTGTCCGCATGAATTGGGAACAGCTGTTGTGCAATGCGCGTTTGAGCGGTAACCGCCATGTGGCGGAGGACCGCTCGCGCTTCAATCAGGACTACGGGCGCGTGATGTATTGCAGCGCGTTCCGCCGCTTGCAGGATAAGACGCAGGTCTTCCCCTTGGGGCGTAACGATTACGTCCGCACGCGGCTGACGCACAGCTTGGAAGTTGCCAACGTGGGCGGTACGCTCGCCATGCAGTTGGCGGATGTCATCCGCAAGCACGAGGGCGTGGGGCGGGCGGAGACGCTGCCGCTGGCGGAGATGAAGGATATTGTGGCGACCGCTTGTCTGGCACACGACATCGGCAACCCGCCGTTCGGTCATTCGGGGGAAAAGGCCATCGAGAGTGCGCTGCGCGGCACGCCGTTTGACGGTTTTTCGTTCGAGGGCAACGCACAGGGGTTCCGCTTGCTGGCCAAGACCTGTGACCCCATTCGCGGATGCGGCTTGGATTTGACAGCGGCCACGCTCGGCGCGTTCACCAAGTACCCCTGCGGCGAGTTTTCGCGCGGGCAGTACCACAAGTTCGGTATCAATGCCGATGAGCTGGATATCTTCCGCCGCGTGGCCGAGCTGTGCGGGCTGGAGCCGCTCGGCACGGATTGCTGGGCGCGTCACCCGCTGGCGTTCCTGATGGAGGCGGCAGACGACGTGAGCTACCTCATTGCGGATATCGAGGATGCCTTTATTTCCCGCATCATTACCTACACGGATGCCCGCAACATGCTGGCGCGCCTGTGCCGCATGGATGCCGACCTGTTGGAGCGCGTGGAGGCGGAGCGCTCCCGCCACGGCGAGACGGCGGCCATCCGCTTCACTCGTGCCGTGGCGGTGGGTTGCTGCCTGAAAGCCTTGGGCGAGGTGCTGGACACGCGCTACGAGGAGATGATGCAGGGCACGCTCGCGCAGGGGCTGATGGAGGCTTCCTGCCTTGCCCCTTACTATGCGGAGGTGAAGGAGCTGTCGGTGCGCCACATCTACCGCCACGAGAGCGTGGTGAAGGTGGAAATCACGGGCTTCAATGTGATTGAGAAACTGATGCAGCTCTTCCTGCAATGGGTGGAGAATCCCAAGGGCAACCTCGGTCGCAAGCTGGGGGCGGTGCTGCATGCGGATGCCGAGTCGGCGGCAACGGAACGCGCCCGCTTCCTGCATGTGGTGGATTACATTTCGGGCATGACGGATTCCTACGCCCTGCAAACGTACCGCAGCCTGTTCGGCATGTAAGGCGGATGATTACTCCCCCTTGTCGGGCGGTGCCATGCGCCCGCGCGGGTGAAATTGGCGGTGCAGGGTGGTTAGGCGTTTGCTGTCCACATGGGTGTAGATTTGCGTGGTGGACAGGTCGGCGTGGCCGAGCATGTCCTGTATCACGCGTAAATCAGCGCCGTTTTCCAGCAGATGCGTGGCAAAGGAGTGCCGCATGATGTGCGGGTAGACGTTCTCCTCAATCCCCGCAGCGGCGGCGCGCTGCTTGATGATTTGGCGGATGCGCTCGCGCGTGAGCTGCCCGCCGCGCACGGAAAGGAACAGGCTTTCCGCCCGCCGCCCGCTGCGTTGCAGTTGGGGGCGTGCTTGGGTGATGTAGCGGCGCAGGGTGCGGGCGGCTTCATCGCCCATCGGCACATAGCGCGTCTTGCTGCCCTTGCCCGTGATGCGCAGAAAATCGTCCTCCCAGTCCACTTGGTCGGCGCGCAGGGTGATAAGCTCGCTCACGCGCAGTCCGCTGCCGTACAGCATTTCCAGCATAGCGCGGTCGCGAATGTCAAGCGGTTCGCCCTCGGTGGGGATGGCGGAGAGCATGCGGTTGATAGCGGCGGCACACAGCGTGTCGGGCAGGGGGCGTTCGCTGCGCCCTGCCTCCAACAGGGCGGCGGGGTCGATCTCCAATACCTTGCGGGCGGTCAGAAAGCGGCAGAAGATACGCAGATGCACCAACGCCACTCGGCAGGAGGAAGCCGCCAGTCCCGCCGCATGCAGGGCGCGGCGGTAGGCCGACAGGTGCTCGGCGGTCAGGGCAGGGGGGGCAATGCTTTGCTCGCGGCACCAGTCGCCGAAGCGTGTCAGACTCTGCTGCACCGAGCTGCGGTAGGCGGGGGAAAGCCCGCGTTCTGCGGCCAGATACAGCAGAAAACGCTCCGTCAGGGCTGACCAATCAGCCGACATGGGGTGCGGTGTGGAAAATTACTCGGCGGAACCCGCGGGTTCCGGCAGTTCCTCGGTGGGGGTGGGCAGGTCCTCTGCAGGGGCAGGTTGCGCATTGCCCTCGCCACCTTCCATCATGGCTTTTTTGCGGGCTTCAAATTCAGCACCGCGGTCACTCTTCTTGCTGACGACCACCACCGTGCGCCCTGCTTCGTTTACCATGAGTTTCTGGCTGCCGTCCAGCTGCACTTCTTCGGGCTGGGGACCCATATCCATGTTCTCCCACCCTGCGGGCAAACCGCCCTCCAGCGGCATGACGCTGTCAGAGGTGGAAACCACGCGTTTGGGGTTCACCAAATCGCTTTCGCGCAGGAAACCCTTGGCGCCGTCTTCAAGCTCTACAAAGTAGTACAGACCCTCGCAGGCAACAATCTTGGCAGTACCGCTTTCGACCATGCGACCGCGGGCGGCGGAGTCATTGTCGGGGTTGCGGTCAAAGAGGTACACTTTACCCTGTTGCACATCCAGCGTTTCACCATCGGCAAAGGTACCTTCCTTCACCAGCTTGGCGCGCAGCGCGGCGCGGGCTGCGGCGGTGCCGGGGGCATCGAGAGCCGATGCCTCTTTCAGGTATTCAGGGGTGTAGTCGCCGGGCTTGTTCAGATGGCAGGAAACAAGCATAGCGGCAGACAACGTGGAAACAGCAAGGAAAAGAGTCCTCATACGCCCGCCATTCTAGCGAAAAAGTATCGCTTTTTCAAGCCTGTTTCTCATAACTGACAGATTTATACGCGGAACACCCGCGATATCTAATTTCCCCGCTCCCCCCCTGTACGCAGAGACAGAAGCACCCACCCGCTTATCACGGGTGGGTGCTTGAAAGTTAAGCCGTAGAGGATTGCTTTACTTGCGCTTGCGGCGGGCGGCCAGAGCGGCGAGAGCCAGCAGGCTCAGCGTAGCGGTGGCGGGTTCGGGCACAGAGGCCTCTGCCACGCTCACGGTGCCGTCCCAGAAGCCGATGACGTACTGACCCGCCTCTGTGACATTAACACCATTGACGGAGGCAAGGATGCCGTTGGCATCGTACCAGCCCATCTCGGTGATGGTCGTGGTGCCCAGCGTCAGACCTTCCACATCCGTGAACAGGGTGACAGGAGCGGTCATCACGGTGTCAGCAACCGTCAGCACGGTGCCGCCTTCGATGGTCACGGCGCAGCCCATGGTCACGGCGGCGGTCATGTTAACCGTAGCACCCTGAGCCAGAATGAGGTCAGCGTTGATGGTGGAAGCACCGTTCACCGTCAGGGCTGTGGTCGTGAGCTTACCGCTGTGGTCAGAGCCGAGGGTGATGGTGTTGCCGGCGTTGAGCGTCACGCTCTCCATGGTGAGGTCGGTAGCCGTGGTCATGTTCAGCGTGCCGCCGTTGACGGTAACGGTACCGTCAATGGTCGTCGTGCCGCCCGTAAGATTTACGGTGCCGCCGGCGATAACCAAATCGTTCAGCGTAGCCGTGCCGCCGGAAACCGTCAGTGTGCGGCCGGAGTTCACTGTGGTGGTGCCGGCAACGGAGAATTCCCCGCCGGAAACCGTCAGAGTGCTGTTGTTAGCACCGGCGTTCTTCACGCCGAGCGTCACATTGCCGTCCACGGTGAAAATGTCAGCGGAGGTGTTGATCTTACCGCCGTTGAAGGTCTCCACATTGCCGGAAACATGCACGGAACCGTGACCTGTCACGTTGCTTACAGCATTGGTGGAAAGGGTGATATGGTCGGCCTCAATTTTGGCGTTATCTTCCAGCGAGATGTTGCCGGGGTTCCAAGAGGAGTCGATGGCCGCCGTCAGCGTGATGCCGCTCTTCACGGTGATACCGCCGGAAGCGGCACCGTAGGCACCGATTTTGTTGAGCGTGGTATCACCGGCGATAATAGCGGACTTGCCGTTCAGGTCGATGGTGATGTTCGCGTTGCCGCCACCGGAGATTGTGGAGTTGGAGGCAAGAGCAAGCGTGCCGTCACCGCTAAGGTTACCCATATCGTAAGAGATAACTTTCTTAGCAGAAGTCACAATGCCAGAGCCTTCGATCGTGTAGCTGTCTACTGCAGGAGAGGAGGACTTTAAGCCGCCGTTGCTGTACACGGTTTTGCCGCTGTTCATGTCAACAACGACCACGCCGTTGTTGCCGATGGTGGCGCAAAGGGTGATGGTACCCTCAACGGCCAGCCCCTTCATGGTAGCAGAATCGACCGTGTCACCGTAATTACCGTTATTCCATTTGCCGGTAATGCCGCCCTCATTCAGAGCACGAATGCCCCAGTAATTATTGGTGCCGGCTTTGGGGCTGTTATGGGTATAAACCAAATCTGTCGTGGCTGTCACCGCTGCCAACTGAGCGGCATCAATCGTGATAGCCAGAGGGCTCTCACTTGATGTAGTTGTTTCACCGAGTGCCAGCGTATCGCCGTACTGGACATTGTCGAAAGAATAAGTCACATCAGCCATAGCGGGGGCAGCCACAAAGGCGGCCATCACAGCGGCGAAGAGACCTTTCGTGAGTTTCAGTTTCATTGTTGTGTTTGTGTTTTAGTTTTTGATGAGGTGAAACCGCACTGCCGTCAACCTCTCGCGCGTTGAGGAATAGAGACAATACGCCTTCGCGCGTATTGTAGCTTTTTTCAGTGTACACCGCAAGCGAAAAAAAGAGAAATCGCTAACTATTTTTCATGTGTTAACTCCGCCGGTTTCAGTTAGTTGAAAGATTGTACAAAAAGCGGAAGACGGTGGCAAAAAGCCGCAGCTCACGGGGTGAGCTGCGGCGGAAAAGGAGGTGTTATCAGAGAAGGGATTTTACTTCTCGCAGTATCCGCGCACGGCGGCGGCGATGCGGGCGGAGACGGCTTCGGGCTCTCCTTCCTCCGTCACGGCCACTTCCACCACCTTGCCCTGCTTGGCGTAGTGGTCAATCACGGGCACGGTCAGCGTCTGGTAATCCTTCATGCGCTTGGCAAAGGCTTCGGGGTTGTCATCGGTGCGCACAATCATCTTGCCGCCGCACTTGGGGCAGATTTCCTCACCGTTGCGGGTGGTCTCACCGCAGGCGGGGCAAGCCTTACGCTTCATCATGCGGGCTTCAATCAGCTCGTAAGAGACATTGAGGTACACCACGATATCCACAGCCAGACCCATTTCAGCCAGGTTCTTATCAAGCGTTTCGGCCTGAGAAACCGTGCGGGGGTAGCCGTCGAGCAGGCAGCCGGCTTCCTTGTTCTCACCCAGCCACTTGGCGGCAATGCCGTTCACCACTTCATCGGGCACGAACATGGCGGCGTCCATGTAGCGCTTGGCTTCCAGACCCAGCTCGGAGCCGGCGGCGATTTCCGCACGCAGCAGAGCGCCCGTGGAGAGGGGCTTCAGGTCGTAAGTGGTGGACAGGAAGTTGGACTGAGTACCCTTACCGGAAGCGGGGGCGCCGACAATCAGGAATCGCTTGAGCGTTTTCATGGTATAACAGAATGGAGATTTCAGCGGTGCCTTTTACACCGCAACGCGGCTATTATGCCCTTTTCCCGCAAAGATTGCAAGGCAAATTGCTAACTCTTTACGGCGCAGCAGGGGTAAATTTATCGGTACGGAGAAAAACAGCTTGTTGTGCAAAAATATGATGCATAAGGTCAGTGCCCCTAACAACGGCTTATGGCCACCCAACTACACGATACCCAACAATACAAGGCTAACCCCTATGATTAAGCCCAATTTTATCCCCCGCACATTGCGTGGGGTAGGCGGCGTGCGTCTCTATGATATACCCGGTGTGTACTACCCGAAAGAGATGCTGGAGGCACCCTCAGAGCGGGTGCAGGAGAGCGGTAATCCCTATACCACTGTGCCCAAATGGGGCATATCTACCAAGGCGGCAGCGGTTTTGCTGCATTGCACCCCCGCTGCGGCGCGCATGAATTTGCAGAAAAAGAAAGTGCGTTTCCGCTTGGTGAATGAGCCCGGCAAGGTGCCTTGTATCTACTGGGACAGCGACACGGTCACACGCATTGCCGAGGCACGGTTGCCCGTTGTGGTGCGGATACCCGCCAAGATGTATACGGCAGATCAGGCAGCCAAGGTGTTGAAGATAAGCCGCAGCACTCTCTACCGTTATGTGCAGAAAAAGCGCCTGAAAGAATATAAGGTGCGGTTGAAAACGCCCCTCGGCACCCGCAAGGTCAGCTACTATCTGAAGGCCGATGTCAGAAAACTGACCGCCAAAATGAATGCGATTCGCATGCATGAAATGCAGGCTGCCGCCCTTCGCAGAAGTCTCTGAATCTATCTATCGCATGGAAAGTTAGATTGCCTTTTGCCGCCGTTAGAGGCAAAAAAGGCAGCATGCAGAACACGGTTTCCAATCAGCTGGTAGACATGATGGCCCGCGCGGGCATTAAGCGCATTTACGGTATTGTGGGCGACAGCCTCAACCCTGTGATGGAGGCGCTGCACCGCGATGAACGCTTGCGCTGGGTGCATGTGCGGCATGAGGAAACCGCAGCCTTTGCCGCCTCGGCAGAGGCACAGTTGACGGGGCGCACCGCCGCGTGCTGCGGCAGCTGCGGCCCGGGCAACATGCACCTCATTAACGGTTTATACGATGCCCACCACAGCCATGCGCCTGTGTTGGCTGTGGCCTCGCACATTCCTGTCCCCTTCATCGGCACGCGCTATTTTCAGGAGACGCACCCCACGCGCTTCTTCAACGAATGCACCGCGTACCGCGAGCTGGTGTCCGTGCCCGCGCAGGCCCCCGCCGTGGTGGGTGAGGCCCTGCGCGCCGCTGCCGACAAGCAGGATGTGGGCATGGTGGTGCTGCCGGGTGATGTGGCGGCGCGACCCGCTGCGGGGCAGGTGCGGGGTATTCCTGTACCCGCCATGCCGCGTGCCGCTCTGCAAGCCGCGCCCGAGGTGTCGGCACACATGGCGAAGCTCATCAACGCCGCGCCGCGCGTAACCTTTCTGTGCGGGGCAGGGTGTGCCGCCGCGCGTGAAGCCGTTATTGCGCTGGCGAAAAAAGTGCAGGCACCCATTGTCTACACCCTGCGCGGCAAAGAGTTCATGGAGCACGATAACCCCCTCTCCGTCGGCATGACGGGGCTGCTGGGCTGGGGGGCTGCCCCGCAGGCGGTGTTCGAGTGCGATTTGCTGGTCATTTGGGGGGCGGATTTCCCCTATGCTGATTTCCTGCCCGCGGGCGGCAACGTGATACAGGTAGATACCTCCGCCACGGCTCTCGGGCGCCGCGTGCCTGTGGCGCTGGGGGTGCAGGCGGATGTCGCCGACACGGCGCGGGCGCTGCTGCCGCTCATTGCCACGAACCGCGACGGCGATTTCCTGACCGCCGCCCGCGAGCGCCATAGCCGCGCCCTGCAACGGTTGCACCAACACATCCGCCGCATTGATGAAAGCGCCCCGCTGCGCCCCGAACTGCTGACCCGCCTTATCAGCGATTACGCCGAGCCGGATACGATTTTCACGGTCGATACAGGTACGCCTGTCATTTGGGCGGCGCGCTACTTGCGCGGCGGCGGCACGCGGCGTATCATCGGCTCCTTCCGCTACGGCAGCATGGCCTGTGCGCTCGGCATGGCTATCGGGGCGAAAGCGACCTACCCCACGCGGCAGGTGGTGGCACTGTGCGGCGACGGCGGCTTTTCCATGGCACCGGGTGATTTGCTGACGCTGGTGCAGGAGGGGCTGGCGGTCAAAATTTGCGTGTACAATAATTCGTCTCTGGAGATGGTGGCTATGGAACAGCGTGCCAAGGGCATGGAGCCGCGCGGTACACAGCTGCTCCCCACCGATTTTGCCCGCATGGCGGCGGGGATGGGGGTGCCGTCCTTTGCCCTGCGCCACCCCTGCGAGGCACTGTCCACCATCAAGGCATGGCTGGCAGCCAAGGGACCCGCCCTGCTGGATGCCACGGTTGACCCGCACGCCCTCCCCCTGCCGCCCGATATGGAAGGTCTGCGCGTTCAAGGGTATTGCAGCAAGTTCCGCAGCCACTCCCGCAGCGGGTATCTCGATACGCTGAAACGGCTGCTGTTCGGTAACCGATTATATTTCAGATAAAGGGTGAAATGTTTCTTCCATTCTTGACATCCGCTTTTCCGCTGTGTATGCTGGTCTAAACAGTATACACCATGAAGATGCTTCTATCGCTTTTGCTGTTAGGCGGTCTGCTGCCCATGACTGCCATGGCCGATGACACCGCCGCCGATACGCAGGCGGCGGAAACCAAGGTGGGCCGCGCGTTGGAAAAATGCCGCTATCTTACCGAAGCCCGCCCCGCGAAAGATGCCAAGAAATACATCTTTGTGCAGATGTCGGACGACTCTCCTTTGAAGAGTGCGGCGCTGCCCACTATTTTGGCGGTGAAGTTGAGTTTGCAGCAGAACGGTGAATCTACCATGGTGATGCTCGCCCATGTCGATAAAAAGAAGAGCGGCAACCCCTATGAAATGACGGGGCTGCCCGTGGTGGCGATGGATAAGCACATCAAGATTCCCGGCGTGAAGCGCAGCGAAGAGCCGCTCACTGTTACCATTGTGGATGATGACGGTAAAGAGTGCTACGAAGAGCTGGACATTTTGGAGCAGACCGCCCTCTCGCCCCTGCTGAACATGGCGGGCGGGCTACCCAACCCTGCGGAACTCATCCCCGGCGGGCTGGGGATTCCCTCTCCGTTCTGACAATCTGTTTTTTCGCATGGATACCCAAGGTAAAAAAATCCCCACTCCCTTTCAACGTTACATCTGCTGGTGTGCGTTGAGCGGCTTGTCGCTGGCGGTGGTCATTATGCTGGTGTTGGCGGTGCTGGGCGGTCTGGGTACGCTCTTTGTTGCGTTGGAGCCTGTGCTGTTGCCCGTCGTGATTGCGGGTATTCTGGCCTATCTGCTCAACCCCTGCACGGCGTGGGTGCAAAAAAAGGTGAAACGCCGCAGCTTGGCTGTGCTGCTGGTGATGCTGGCGACGGGTACGCTGGTGGGTGTGCTGGGGTCGGCCATCGTTCCCCCGCTGGTGAAGCAGACGGGCGAGCTGGTGAGCCATCGCCGTGAGATTTTGGCCAATGCCGTAAGTGTCGGCACCGAACATTTGGAAACAAACAAATTCCTGCAAAACGGTGTGAATATGCTCTACGGCAAGGTGCTAAAGGATGCCCGCCGAGAGAATTTGCCGCAGGAGGAGTATGAAGAGCTGTCCCACGAAACCACCTACACGGGCAAGTTGGCAGCCATTGTGGATTTTAACTCCGGCTATGTGACAGAGAAGGGTATCGCATGGCTCACCGCAGGCTCGCGTGCTCTGTCGGGCGTGGGCATGCTGGTTATCGGCACGGTCATGGTACCTGTGTTCCTGTTCTATTTCCTGCTTCACAGCAGCAGTATCAAGGATCACTGGCATACCCTGCTGCCGCTGCGGGCCTCACGCTTCCGCACCGAGGTGGTGGAAACCCTGCAGGAAATCAACGGCTACATCGTCTCCTTTGTGCGCGGGCAGATGGCGGTGAGTGTGGCAGATGCCGTGTTGCTGGCCGTTATACTGAAATCCATGGGGCTGCCTTATGCCATCACCCTTGCTACAGTAGCGGCTCTGCTGGGTATCATCCCCTACATCGGCATGATTTCCACATGGATTCCCGCCATGCTCATTGCGTGGTTCACCTGGCACGATGTGTCGCTCTTGGTGGCGGTGTCGGCTGTTTTCCTTGGTGTCAGCCAGCTGGATAGCTGGATATTGCAACCCAAAATCGTGGGCAACAGATTGCACATGCATGACCTCACCATCATGTTCTCCGTGTTGTTCTGGAGCTATGTTATCGGCGGCGTGGTGGGTGCCTTGCTGGCCGTGCCGTTGACAGCCGCGCTGAAAGTGTTGTTTACCCGCTACGTTTGGCGGAAGACGGGTAAATAAAGCCCCGCAACAAAACGCCCCCGCCTTTGGGGGGCGAGGGGGAGAAAGAAAAGAGGCCGCCGTGCCGTCAAGTGAAAGAGTGCCACGTTCCCTTACGGTAAAGTGGGTGCGGAGCCTGGGTCTTCTGAGGTATCCTATAGACGGAACATAATACCCATTTAAGCTTGATGCCCCTTGTAGATTTACAACGGTCCGGGCCTATGAAATCACGGGTCACGAACACGGCAGCAAGCTCGTTATACCACAGCAGGGCAGGGCTGGCAAGGAATTATTCTAACGAAGGGAAACCGTTTGCATGGTGATTGCTGCTTGTTGCCGCCGCAGAAAAACCGCCCTGCGGGGTGCCGCAGGGCGGTGTAACATGTTGAGGGGTGGTAATCAGAGGGCGGCGATGATGGCATCGCCCATGCCCGCGGTACCCACGCGGATTTCACCCGCAGCACCCGTGGCCAAATCGCCCGTGCGGTAGCCTGCGGCAATCACCTTGCGCACGGCGGCGTCCACCGCATCGGCGGCGGACGTCTCCTTGCAGGTGTAGCGCAGCAGCATGCCCATGGAGAGAATTTGGGCAATGGGGTTGGCAATGCCCTTGCCCGCAATGTCGGGGGCGGAACCGCCGCTCGGCTCGTACAGACCGAAGAAGGAGTTATCGCCCTCGCACAGCGAGGCGCTGGGCAGCATGCCGAGCGAGCCGCAGATAACGGCCATTTCATCCGTCAGAATATCACCGAAGGTGTTTTCGGTCACCATCACATCGAACTGCTGCGGGTTGCGCACCAGCTGCATGGCGGCGTTGTCCACGTACATGTGGGTCAGCTCCACATCGGGGTATTCGGGGGCAATGGCGTTCATCACGTCGCGCCACATGACGGAGGAAGACAGCACGTTTGCCTTGTCCACGCTGCACAGCTTCTTGTTGCGACCGCGGGCGGCTTCAAAGGCCACGCGGGCAATGCGCTCCACCTCGCTCTTTTTGTACACAAGGGTGTCCAGCGCCATCGTCTCGCCGTCGCGCTCGCCGTAGAACTTGGGCTGCCCGAAGTACATGCCGCCCGTCAGCTCGCGCACGCACAGAATATCAAACCCGCCGGGGATGAGGGCGTTCTTGACGGGGGAAGCATCCACCAGCTCTGCCATGCAGATACCGGGGCGCAGGTTGGCGTAAAGAGAGAAATGTTTTCTCAACGGCAGCAGCGCGCCGCGTTCGGGGCGTTCGTCGGGGGGCAGAGAATCCCATTTGGGACCGCCCACGGAGCCGAAGAGGATGGCATCCGCCGCCTCACAGGCCGCCAGCGTCTCAGCGGGGAGAGCCTTGCCGCAGTTGTCAATGCCCGCGCCGCCCACAAAGCAGGACGTGCGCTCGGTGGCAAAGCCGAACTTCTTTTCCACGGCGTCCAGCACGCGCAACGCCTGTTCCATGACCTCGGGTCCGATACCGTCGCCCGCCAGTACTGCAATTTTGTAAGTGTTCATGTACAAGGCAGAGTGTACACCGCCCCTCGCCATTTGTCCAGCGGAAACGCCCCGAGGAGGAGGAGCCACGGCGATTGCTACAAAAAATGGCACCCGCCCACGAAGGAGCGGATGCCGAAGATAGATGGCGTAGCTTGCCGATTTAGTGGCGACGACGACGAGCAGCCAGCCCGGCCAGAGCCAGCAGAGAGAGCGTGGCGGTGGCGGGTTCGGGAACGGTCACCGTGCCGTTAATCTTGAGAACGGGGGCGTAGGCATCAGAAGTCGTGCTCGGTGTTGCTTCATTGTATGCCGCCATGGTAGCATCAAGTTTGGTACCTGCATCAGTCGGGCCGGCGCAAGTAATTTGGCGTTGCTGCGCGTTGAGATAGTTAACCGTAGCGCCGACCTCCCCGTGTACCGTGATGTACCAGTTGTTCTTCTGGCTCATATTGCCGAAGTAAGCGTAGTAGGTTTCACCCAGCGTCAGAGCCTGATTCACGTTATTCTTACCCGAGGCAAGAATATTGGTCGTGTCGCCGAACTCAAAGGTGATGTAGTTGCCGCCGGTGGTGTCTCCCGTGACAATGTTGGAAGCGGCAATGAGCTTCTTGTTGCTGTCAACAATGTACAGGAAGTCGTTGTTACCCCATGTATTGCCGCTGCGCACCAGCACCTGCACAGAAGTCAGCTTGAAAGTATCAGAGGTAGGGGTAACCGTTTCGCTGACGTTGAGACGGGCATTGTCAGAAAGGGTGAAAACAATACCGTTATACGAGCCTGCCGCATCACCGAGCGTAGGATCGGTAAAATAGGTGATGTCCTTGCTTACGCTGTCTTCAGCCATAGCGAGACCGCTGAGAGCAATAAGGGTAATGAGAGTCTTTTTCATTGTGTAATCTTTTCTGTTTGAGCTTCTTCCGTTCAATCTTACCTCTTGCGCATTGAAGTCGCCATAAACGGACGAAAGGCAGTGTACAGTATTTAGAATGCTGTAGTCTGTTTCAATAACGTTTAAATACTCTAAAAAGCAAGGTTACAAAGAATTTGAGAAAAGCCCCTGCGGCTTAAGATTTTTCCAAATTTCAGAAAACCTTGTTTTGTAATACTTTAGGCT
>JAZLFB010000125.1:0-2575 GCA_045615585.1 Akkermansia sp. | reverse complement strand
TCGCAGGTAGTCGTACTCCTGCCGGGTGATGCCGAACGTGACGCCGATGGGATTGCCCCGGTCCAGCGGCGATATGGAATCGCGGCTTCGTTCCGGGAACAGGTCCTTGAACGGCACGTTGATTGCAATGGGGTTGTCTGTGGTCATAATGATTGATTGGGGTTGTTTGGTTTCAGTGCCAGGCGGGGAGGATTTGCACCCTCCCCGCCTGATGTTCAGAACCCGCCGCATCTGTCGGCACACGGGCAGCTTTCCTTATCGCATAGGCCGGTGCGGCAGGGGAAGTTCCCCGTCTCCAGCGCCAGCCGCTCCTCTTCGGAAGCCGCGAATTCGGCCCATGTATCCGCATCGTCCACAGCCCGCCCCACCTTGCGTGGTTTGCCTGCCTTGCGCTTGGGGGCGATTTTGACTTGCAAGCCACCTCCTGCGCCGTACCTGCCGTACCCGTAGCTCCTGCCCATGCCGTAGAACATGGACTGGTAGGGCTTGTAGGTGTCGTTGCTGTAGCTGGCTTCCTTTTCCTCCAGGTATCGACCGTAGAGGTAGATTTCTCCCCTGTGGTCCATGACGGCGAACTTGCTGTTCCCTATGATGGCGGAGATTGCGGCTTCAAACGCCTCCCCTCCACCGGCCTGCATGGCGGGCACCAGAAGGCGCCTGAACGCCGTCTCGCTGTCCGTCATGTCGCCTTCCGGGCGCACGCTCAGGATGCCGTTGTGGGCGAATATCAGGCCGGTGTCCGCGTCCTGCCAGCAGTGGCAGTTCTCAACGCGCTTGCTTCCGTGGGTGGCGATGCGGGCATGCAGTATCCAGCTTGCCGCCTTGCGGTTGACAATGTCCTTGAGCACGTCCAGCACCTCCGCGCGCTTCATGCTGCGGATGATGCGGGGCGCCTTGCCCCTGCCCAGCGAGTAGGCGAGGGCGAAGCCGTCGGGGTTGCGCCGGGTGGCGGTCTGGATTGCTTCCCAGGTGGGGCCTTGCTGCTTCCTGGCCTTGGCTATGATGATGCACATGATTCTCTCTCCTTTCCGGTTCGGGGTTCAGTGCTCGGCGCCAAGGAAGAAGGCCAGCGGGTGGCCCACGGGGCATTTCCTGCGCGCATAGTCGAGGAACATGTCGCGGTCGATGGTCATGGTTTTTAGGCCGTCAAACCGCTGGCAGAAGCGCATGAACAATGTGACGAACATGCAGATGGCGGCGATGCGCTCGGGGCGCAGGCTGCCGCGGCCCTGCCTGAACTCTATGGTGCCCTGGTTCGAGATGTTCACCGCGCAGTGGTGGGCATAAGGCATGGCATCCTTTGCCTTTTTGGTGGCCTCCTCGCATTTCAGCACCTCGGCACCCAATGTGTTCAAGGCTGTATTCACGTCCCCCGCCTTGCTTGTAATGCTGCTGATGTTCCGGCGGTATTCGCCTGCCCCCCTGCCAAACACATGCATGGCCTCGTCCTTGCCTTCAACCATGTACATGTAAAGCAGCATCGCCGTTTTCTTGGCGTCGCGGACGGCTCGGATGTAGTCCGAGGTGGCGTTGAACCCCTGGTTGTCCGTTTTTCCCAGGGCATTCACTCCCTCCGGTAATCTGCGGAGCAACCCGCATTGACTGGCGTGGACGTGCAGGCCGCAGCAGCCTGCGTCCCACGAAAAGCCTGTTGCCTTGGTCAGCTCGTTGCAAAGCGGGCGCCAGAATTCGGTATTGCATGCGTCTTCCGTACGGAGCGGCAGGGTGATGATCTCTCCTTGCGTCTGGCCCCTGTTCAGTGAGCCGTCATGCTCCATTTCGTACCAGTTCCGCGGCGTGTCGCGGAATTCGTCTGCCTTGTCTTCATTGTGGAAGCAGACCTCCAGTTCCACGCCCAGCCGGAAGTGGTCGCGACTGATGCTGTTGGTTTCCTCGTTTGCCGGCGGGCACTGGCAGTGGTAGCCGTCTTGCCCGGAGATTAGGTTTCCCGTTGTGAACGCCGGGTTGATGAATGCATTGGTGACTTTTGTTTTCTTGGGTTTCATTTGTTATGTATCTTTCTATGTTTGGGTGATTGCAAAACGGCCGGCACGCCCCGTGATGGGAACATGCCGGCCGTGGATGGGTGGCGGATGGATGCGAGGCTACAGCTTCACGCCCAGGTGCCACAGGAGGTTGCCCAGCGCAGCGTGGTCCAGGATGAGGTACGATGTGTCGGACAGGTAGATGCCGGAGAGTGTTTCTATCCACTCCCGGCGGTCTCCCAGTTCGCGGCATATCGCCGTGGCCGGGAGGTTAGGGTCTATGGCGGTGCTTGTTTTCATCATTCCTCCTCCAGTTGCTTGAGTGTCTTGATGAGGGGCTGCCTGGCGGCGTTGGCCACGAAGCCCTGGCCCACCAGGTTGCCCATCCACATGGCGGCGAACTCGGCATGATCTCTCTGCATGGCGGAATTCACCTTGAGCTCGCCGTCCCTGTACGACAGGCACTCCCTTTCGATGCCGAAGGCGTAGTCGTTCCTGTAGTAGTGCGGGTAGACGTGCCAGCCGGTTTCATCCTGCACGACCAGGAAAAGCATCTCCGGGTCGCGCATGAGGTCGCCGTTGAGTTCGCC
>JAZLFB010000124.1:0-2428 GCA_045615585.1 Akkermansia sp. | reverse complement strand
AGCCTCCACGTTCTCCGCAGTGAGTGTGTGCAGCCCGTCCGCCGCGTCAATGAACACATCCCCTGCCGCAAGCCCGCTTGCGTTGATAAGCGCGTTGCGGTCGTACACAATGCCTGCGGGGAACCCTTCGCAGGGAATCGTGGCGCGGGTGTCCAGCACGGCATCAAGCCGCCCCTGCACCTCTGCCAGCGCGTCCTTCTTGGCCTCCCCCAGCTCCCACGCGGTCCACGTCTCCGTGATGAGCTTGGCCGTCTCATGCCAGCCTTGCGCGTAGTAGCGGCCGGGCTGCGTGGTGCGGCGAAGCTCCTTGTATCCGTGCGCGGCGGCGTATGCGGCCACCTGCTCGGCGGTCGGGTTTGATATATTCGGCACGCGCCCCATGATTTGGAGCGCACCTGATTCCAGTTTTGCGTATGTCTTCATAATCCAAATTTCCTCTTATCCACAGACCAGTTGTGAAATTTTTCAGCAGAGGTTAGCTCGCGGTTGTAGATCCTAATAGAATACAAGATGCACTCACCATACAAAGTAATGTCACCAAAATAAGTCTGTCCAGAGCCGTGGTGCAGGTTTCTGAGCTCGCCGTCACGTAGTTCAAATGAGTTTTCCGTGAAATAAAAATTTAGCAACTGAACTGAGTCTTTTATAACTTCATGGGATGAATGATCTTTCCAAATGAACATGTGCCTAGGAAAATCTGGGTATGTTTGGTTTATCGACGTGTTTACCAAGCCTGAACGGCCAAACGCTGCAATTCTTACAAATCCTTCATTGGGTGTATCGTAGGTCGTAACAATTTCAAAAGCTTTTGCTTGCTCAATTATTTCCGGAATAAAAGTGTCGCTATGATTTCTTCGAAGATAAATTTTCCTCCCGTCGGCAGATAGCGGTTGAGAAAAAGCCACCGCTTCTCCAGTCGCAAAATTTGTCAACGAATTCAGCGTTCCTGCAGGCTCTCGTGTAGCGTCAAAAAGCAGCAGCAACCCATCTTGGATATAGTCGCCGGCACCCAGCGTGCCGAGCTGGTTGAATGGTGTGGGTATACTCATGGCTGCGCGGGGGTTGAGTCGTAGGAATAAGCCATGCTCGCAAGCACCTTCACACCATCGTTCCGCACGGCAATGCAGAACGTGGTGTTGGTCTTGCCCGTCATATCGCTAGCCGCGCCGTTCACCCACACCCAGGAATCGGGCAGGCTCACGTTGAACGCCGCGGCACCGATACGCACCCAAATCTCCGCCGTGGCATTGGCGTGAAGGGAAAGCGTGGTAGCGGTGTACGCCGCGTCCACGGTGTACACCCCGCCGTTTTTCATGGCGCTGGTGGGCGTGAGGGCTGTGGGCAGGGGAGCGGGTTCCACATCCAGCTCCTCGCCGTTGAGGTAAATCTTGTAATCCGTCTGGTCCACGGCATCCTTGCCGCGCGTGGTGGAGCCTTGGCGGGTGGTGCCGCTGCCGAAGCATCCTGCGGCGGTGTAGGTGATGGCGTTTGCGGCCTTGCCCGCCGTGCTGGCGGTAAGGGTGATGGTGCCCTCTGCGGTTCCTGCGGCGGCGGTTATATCCGTGAACTCGCCGCTGATGGCGCTCACGAGCTCTGCCACGGAGTAATCTCCATGGCCGCCGCTCATGCCCTCTGCGAGCTCGAACAACATGCCGGTGATGGCAATCTCATCGTTCACGCCGTATTCCTTGGCGGTGAGGGTGATGCCCTGTTCGTCCTCGTCCAGCACGGCCGCGGCGGGGCAATCTTCGTTGGCATTGAGGATATCCACCACGTCCTGCGGCGTGCGGGCATCCGTGCCGAAACCAAACGGGTACTCTGCATCCCAGTTTGTATATTGAAACAGCGGTCCATCCACCACAACAATCGCGTCATTCCACTCCTTTCCTGTCTCCGGCGCTCTAAAATCTATTTCGTAACCTTGTGCTGAATATATTTCGAACACCCAATCTTCCAACGCCTCAAGCTCTGCCTTGAAATCAGCGCCTGTGCGCACCGTATCGGTCTCGGCAAACTCGTGGCGGAACACCACCTCTTCACCACGCTTGATTGTGAGCGTGCCTCCCTTCTTGGAATCTTCGTCTCCGTCGTGGATGTAGAAGTAGGAACAGGCCTTAGTCCCTGCGGCGGCTTCAAACTCGATAGCTTCATGCTCTCCGAACGCGATACTGCCCGTCTCCGTGGCATCCGCAATATCCACATGCCCTGTGGCGTATGCGTGCGGGTCATCCAGCTCCACGCTCTGGCCGTTGGAGTCTGTGAGCGAGCCGCCAGTGCCAAGGTCCCCCAGCGTGAGGGTGCAGACGGCTGCCACGGCATCTGCGGCGGGGTGGCCGATGCGGAGGTCAGCGGTCCATTCCTCACCGCGCGATTCGGAGTAGGGGGTGAAGTTCGGCGGGTTCTGGGTGACGGTGGCCTCCCCGGAGAC
>JAZLFB010000123.1:0-5620 GCA_045615585.1 Akkermansia sp. | reverse complement strand
TCTTTCCTTCTTTAGATTCAACAACTTGCAAAAAATGCAAAAAAATGTTTGACATGGCCCCGTGAAAGGAGTACCCTGCACGCAAGGGTGTATTGTGCACCTTTACTCATTTCGCTAAACCGAAAACACAAATAAATACATACCATGAGATTACGACTCAATACAACACTCAGGGCGGCCCTCATCGCCGCTGTCGTTTCTGTAACCTCCACAGCGTATTCCGGCAACATCGGAGAAACCGTGACACCCTATACTCAGCCGCAGTACGGTGGAACGGAGCACAAATGGACCGGAGCGGCCGGGACGACAGATTCCCGGACGGACGGCAACTGGACTAATGGCAAGCCCGCGCGCACTACCACTGATGGTCCCGTACTTGTGTTTGATGGTGCCGATGTGATGTTGACCAATGTAGATGGCGGAGTCAACACCTCTGACCGTGGTGGCATAAAGGTCACCAACAACTCCATTGTGACCGCGAACAGCCTGCTGGGGCAGTGGGCAGGGTCCGTTTATGTGGAAAAGGGATCCGTGTTGACCACGTCCTATTCCAATCAGTTGAAAAATACAGAATCAACGGCTGCGGCCAACATCTACATCGATGGCACGCTCAACTTGACAGGCAGCAACAACCTGAACTTCAATGACGGCAACGATTACCAGAACTGGCACATCGGTGAGGAAGGCATCATCAACATCACAAATTCCAATGGCAACGTCACCAAAGGCAGCAAGACCTGGAATCTGGAATTTGTGGTGAATGATACCGCCAAATCCTATGCGAAGGAAATCATTGGCCGTGAGAAGTCCGATGCCGCCCTGCAAACTAAAACGGTGCTCACCTGTAGTAACGCCATTGCCCTTTCAAACGTGAACACTTATCGTGTCATCAACACGGATAACAAGCTCTTGGGTGACGAGACGACCACGGGGCAGGAGAAAGCCGCCAAGCTCCGCCTGGACGGCAAGAATTGGGTGGTGGACTACTTTGTGGAAGGCTATACGGCTGCCACCCTGACTTGGAACGGTGGCAACAACGGAGTGTGGGAGGATTTGGATACCGGCTGGACGCTCAACGACAATGCCGCCACCTTCATCAGCGACAACGATGACAGTGTTGTTTTCGGCAGCGCTGGTAGTAAGGAGGTCGCCATCAATTCAGCAATTGTGGTTAAAGACGTGACGGTGAGAGATTCGGGTTACGCCTTCAATATTTCATCTGATGGCTCTCTGACTGCAAAGAGTCTTACGATGGAAGAAGGTGCCACCTTGTCTATGGCCGGCGGCACAACATCAGTTAGCGGAGCAGTTACGATTGTCGCTGAGGGGGCGCTGAAAGTTGCTTCTGATGCTACGCTGAAAGTGACTAATGAGAATACGGCCAAAGCCTTGATGAAGGGCAACAAAGTGGACAACAAGGGCACTTTCGAACTTGGCGCAGATGTGACGTTTGACAGCACCACAACGACAACAATGGCCGGCAAGCTGGCCGTTGCAGCAGGCAAGAAGCTTACGTTGGGCACCAGTACGAATCAGGCAATCAACTTTGCCTCTTTTGATGCCCTCGTGCTGAAGCAGGGTGCTAACATCGACACCAAGGCTCAGTCTGTGGCAATTAAGAACCTGACGGCGAATAACTCTACCATCACTATATCGGATGCTCCCGGTCAGACTGGTGGCATTCCTACCGGAAACAGTGTCGATTTGCAGGGCACCACCACACTTGCCGGCAATCTGACAATCGACAGTGGTTGGAAGTACAGAATCAACATCGCGGAGTTGACCGGCGCGGGCGACCTTAAGCTTACTGGAGGCAATGAGCAGCACCATGCCATTATTGGGAATGCCAGCAACCGCTCCATCAATGTGACCAACAAGATGAACAGCGTGGAATTCACAGGCTCGGTTAATCTTACTGGTGCGCTTACCGTAAACGGAGCCACGAGCGCGACCGGTTCCGGCACCATGACTGTGGGCGGTCTTGTGGGTTCCGCTGCGCTGAATGTTACCAATGGTGTGACTTTCAACGTGGCTCAGGGTGGCAACTACTCCTACACCGGTACCATGACCGTGGGCGGCCCGATTACCAAGACTGGCGAAGGCACTCAGGCCATCAGTGGTTTGAACCTTCACACAGCCCTTGAAGTTCAGGCTGGCACTTTGGTCCTTAACGGAGTGACCCAGACCACCGGCGCGAGCATCACTGTGGGCGCCACAGGCACCCTTACGCTTGGTGGCACCGTCACTTTCGTCGCCAACAAGGCGATCAGTGTTACGCAGGGTGGTACGGTGAATTGGGATTCTGCGGTTGTCTTTAACTTGGATGGCTTGCAGGCTCAGGAGTTGTCCGGCAAACACGTATACACGCTCTTTAGCGGTGCCGATGTGAACCTGTCTACGCTTACTATCGACAACATCACCATGACTGGCGGTGCGATTGGCAAGAACTGGGAGTTTGGCACGAACGGCACCATTTCCTACACCTCAGTTGCTGCGAACGTGTGGACAGATGATTCCGGCAACGGCAGATGGAACTATGTGGATGCCAACTGGTCGAAGGGCGTGTTTGCGCCGAACGATGTGGCCAGATTCGAGGGTGCCGGAATCGATGTGATGATTAACGCGGCCGTTGAGGCTGGCGGAATTCAGATTGCCGATGGGGCCTCTGTTGCCCTGAGCGAAGACTGGTTTGAGGAAGGCAGCCTCTCTTCTCCCTCACTTGAAATAGGTGAAGGCGCTACTCTGAACATGCTTATCTCTATTGGAGGTATCCAGCAGTATTCTTTGGGAGAAGAGGCAACGTGGGTTGTTGCCGCAGATCAGACCCTTGCTGCCGGCACTGGCACGAACGATGGTACTATCCAAGTTGTCGATACGGCAACCCTGACTATCTCTGGCACGGCAACTGCAGACGATTGGGCTGGTATCAAGAACGGAGGAACGGTCGTAGTTGATTTGGGCGGAGCCGAAGCTAAAATCAATATGAATGCTGCCTCCACAGGCACCTTGGACGTGAATAACGGCACGGTTGACTACCGCAGCGCTCTGGGAGCTCAGACTCTGAAGCTGGGCAACGGCACCAAGTTGCTCTTTGGCAACAACGATGGCACCACGGATGCTCCTGAATTCACCAACGACATCGTCCTGGGCGGCAACGCGACCATTCAAGTGTGGGGCAGCAGCAAGCACTCTGCCGTTACCATCAGCGGTGATGTGACCGGTGCGGGCTATACCCTCACCAAGGAGGATGGTAACCAGAACCTCACTTTCTCCGGCAAGGTGAATATCGGTGGCCTGACAACCGCCGCCAATGGCAACGGAACCATCATCTTCAATGGTGGCGAAGGTTCTCTGGGCACCATTACGACGAAAGGCACATCCACCATCAAGTTCTCTGCGAAAGATGGGGCCAAGAACGAATACACCTTTGACTCCTTTGCCATGTCACCCGACTCAAGCGATGCCACTAGGTGGCTGGTTGTAGATTCCGGTGTGACCGTGCACGGCACAGGCAGTTCTGTAGGGGATAGCTCCACTATTCACTCCGGTTGGGGTGTGAAAAGTGGTGGTCTGGAGGTGAACGGCGTCCTGACGACAGACAGTACCATCGGCTTGGAAGCTAACAATCAGACCGCCTATATCAAGGGTTCCGGCATCATCAACACCGCCGGCCTGAACCTCTGCAACGGCAGTACTACTTATATTCAGGACGGCATCACCATTAACATTACGTCTGACAAGGGTATCTACGCCCGCAATACCAGTGCAGCCGCAGGCTCTATTCACCTGAAGAAAGCCACGCTGCAGGCAACGACTGCGGACTGGGAGTTCAAAGTTGGCCGCGCGGAAGACCCCGTCACGCTCGAAGACAGCACAGATGGCACCACCTTCGATGCCGCCGCCGAGCGCACCATTACCATCTCCAAGGCTCTGGGCGGCGATGGCAAGCTGGTGAAGGCCGGTGAGGGTACGGTAATCCTGAAGGCTGCAAACTCCTATGCTGGTGGTACTGACATCAAAGCCGGCACGGTGAAGGCTTCCAATGATTCCGCTCTGGGGTCTGCGGGTACCGTCACCATTGCTGAGGGTGCCGCATTGGAAGTGGATGCCGCCCTGAACCTGGGTGACCGCCTCCAGTCTTCCGGCTCCATCACCGTGAATGAAGGCAAGAGTCTCACCCTTGCAGAGGGCAGCTCTATCTACGAGACCATCACCAACGCCGGCACCGTGAATCTCACGGCAGTCACGCTGGGTGACGGCTTCGAGGAGAAGGGCGGCGGCGACGGCTACTTTGATGTGGCCGGCAACAAGCTGGCAGATGATACGGCCAACCACTATGTGGGTACCAACGAGTCCTATGTGCAGGTGGTGAACAACGCTCAAGGCGCTACTTCCACCGGTACTGCCGTGTGGAAAGAACAGACTATCAGTCTTGAAACCGATGGCCGCATCGTCACGGGTGAGGGCTCGCCGACCTACGACACCTTCTACATTGTTGCCGACAGTGAGAATATCAGCGACATTGCCAAGAACCCCACCACGGCGATTGAGGTGTCCGCCGGTGCGCTGGTGATTGATGCGGCCACTACCGGGATCGATATCACGGTGACTGACGAAGGCACCATAACCGGTGAACATGCAGATGCCACCCAAATTGGCATTGCCAAGGAGGGTTGGGCGCACTACACCAAGCCGGTGGAGACTTCCGGTGTCAAGTTCACGGCAGCTCAGGACGACGATGTGTTGATTGTCAACAACGGTGAGACCACTCAAAAGTACACTGTGGCGGATAGAAATATGGCTGTTGCGGCGCAAACCCTTGAGATGACCAAGGATGATGGCAACGTTACAGTCTCCAACGCCGTGTACGTTGACGAAATCGTGAACACCACCGGCAAGGTTCTGACGCTGAACAACGTGGAGGAAGTCGTGGAGCTCACCAACATGAACATCACGGGATCCACGGCCGAACTGAGCTACGTGTACGGTGAACAGCAGGTCGCCGAGGCTACCGTTTCCATCAGCGGTGTTCTGAAGGGTGGAGAAGCCACGCTGCTTGCGAACCTGACGCTGGTTGGCGGTTCCACGCTTGACGTGGACGGCGGCGCAGGCAAGGCGCTTACGCTGGGCAGCACGCTGACCTTCGACTTCACCGATGGCGGTCTCGTCAACTTGGACGAAGATACTATTGCAGCCCTCAATGCCTTGGAGGTGGGGCAGAGCCTCGACCTCATCAAGGCCCTGCAGGGTACGCCGCTGGCGTACGATGGCGCGGCCGCAGGGGCCCAGTGGTATGGAGACCTGTTCTACCGTGCAGATGGCCTTCTGGGTGACTACCAGGTGTACGCCCAGGGTGATGCCTTTGGTCTGACGAAGGTGAGCAACGTACCGGAGCCGACGACTGGCACGCTGAGCCTGCTGGCACTGGCTGCCCTTGCCGCCCGCCGGCGCAGAAAGTAAAAGAAGGTAAAAGAAGGTACTATGTACGAGGTACTAGGTACTATTTAAGAAGCAAGGCGGCGTTCGCCGCGAAGATTATCAAGCCCCGCATGGCCAAGGCCGTGCGTGGCTTATTTAATCCGTTTGGTAGGGGATGAAACGCGGCGAGCAGCGGGAGGTG
>JAZLFB010000122.1:0-3221 GCA_045615585.1 Akkermansia sp. | reverse complement strand
GTCAAACAAGGGCTTCTTATATCCCGCGCGGGCTATGCCCGCGCCGAACTTAAAACTTTATCAATTGTAAATTAAAAATTATAAATATCATTATCTCATCCACCCCTGCATCAGGAACAGCTGTTCGCACACCTTCTCCCGCTCTCCCTTGTTCGGCACAAACCACACCTGCCAGCGGCTGCCGTAGTACTGCCCCCAGTCGCCCGTGTAGACCATGAAGTCGTGTTTCGTCAGCACTTTGGCACCGTGGAGTGAAACCGCTTCCGCCGGGTTCAGCTTGGCTTGGTTGTCAATCGAAAGTTCCTCCCCGCTTTCGTATTCGTAAGCGTGGATTTCGTAATGGCCGTCCGTGCGGGCATCCTGCGGCAGAAAGAGACTCAGATCATACATGCCGGGTTGGAAACCCTGAACCAAGTGCAGACGCGGGGGCGAGGGCAGGGGGAGCAGGGCATCCAGCGTTTCCTGCGTGGGCGCGGCAGCCAAGGCCGCAAACGCGGCATCAAACCGCTGCATGGCGTAGCCCTCCAAACGTTCAACGCTTTCCTTGGTGCTCTTCTTATCAAGGTGGGCGATGGCTCCCACGGTCAGAGAAAGATACCAGCCGTTGCCGAGGTCGTGTCTATAGGCATCTAACCGATGGTTGATTCCCAGCGTGGCATCATCCGTCGCGCGAATCGTGGTGCCCGGCCCGTGCAGCTGTAGGCAGCATCGAATCCAAGGGCGCGATTCATTACCAGCATCGTCCTCTTCGGAAAAGATAAAATTGTTCCTGCCCAGAATCGCGGCGCGGCGGTATGCCGCCCGTAACAGATCGGGGGACTCCTGTGCCAAGCGTTCCAGATGCTCCGCGCGGCGCGGAAAATCGCCGTCGGGCAGGGGCTCGATGGTTTTGAAATTATAAGGAGAGGCATCCTCCTCCTTTCCCGCCAGCTGCTTCACGAGAGCGGGAGCCTTGTCATCCACCCAAAATTTCTCCGGCACTTCAAAAGGAATGCCCTCCGGCACGGTCCAGTTATCCGCCGTGTGGTCACGGTTTTGGAACATCATGGACAGCACGCAGAAGTTTAAAATCCCGAACGAGAGCCAGCCGCTGAGCACGGCGCACAGGAGCCGCAACCCGCGTGTCGCCCAGCTTTGTTTCAGAAAACAGCTGCTGAGCAACCAGAGCCCCAGCAGGGGGAAGGCGAGTATCGCGGGAATGGAGGAAATCTCCAACACCCATGCCCCGAGGACGGACCTGCTTGGCCCGTCGCAGAAAATCGCCACCATGAGTGCCCACTGCCCCACCAGAGCCAAACAGAGCAGGGGAACGAACCATGTACTGCGGAACGCCCACTTTATTCCCGACCATATACGTGCTAAAAATGACTTCATACGTCATGTTAGATGTTTCGACGCCGCCGTTTGTTCAAAAAAATCAAAAAAATTCAATAATGTTCCCCGACATAGACGATGAAAACATTGCGCACAGAATCAATAACGTTGTACACAAGCCGGTGTTCCCTGTCCAAACGGCGGCTCCAACAGTTGATGTGGCGCAGCTCTCGGGTCAGGCGGTGCGGGCGGCCTGCGCCTTCGTAGGGAGTCAGGCGGATTTCCTGCATCAACTGATGAAAGCGGGGAATCAACTCTTCATGCGTCTCGAAAAACGCCTCTGCTTTCTCCCGAACGCGCTTGGCAACAATGATGGTGTAAGGGCGGCGTTTCATGCTTCCTCCTTTTCGATAAAGCGCTCGTCAAAAATGATGCGCCCGCTGTCGTTCGCAAAATAGGGCGTGCCGTAGGCTAAATCCCAGCTTTGTTCGTAGAGCAGCACATAGTGCAGCGGTAGGCGTAGGCGGAGCTGGTGCGCGAGTTGCAGCCCGCGCACATGCCATGCGGCGCGTTCTTCTTCTGCAATGGCACCGTAGGGGAATTGCCATTCGTGTTCCCGTGCTCTAAGAACAGTCAAGCCGAGGTCGTGGAAGTCATATTCCCAAGTCGAGAGCTCAGGAATATCCGAGAGTGGTATTTCTTCTTCGCCAATCCAAACCTGTTTGCAAGCACCGCAGCATTCGTTGCCATCATTCCAAAATAAAGCACCGCCGAAATCCGCCCACATCAGCAGAAACGCCGTGTCATCGGGCAGGTGCTTGAAGCGGGGAAGGCGGCGCGGAACGGCTTCCTTACAGCAAAAATACCACTCCAACAAGCGGGAGGAGAAACGACGGTAGTGGTAGTGCCGGTGTTCCGAGTGCTGTTTCTGCGGGGTATGGGCGTACCAATGCTCGCGGAAGTGTTGCAGGTAATCATCCTGTAGGTCAGGATTCCCGCCTGTCAGCAGGCTGAGGTACAGATAATTGAGAAAATGCTTGGTTTTGAGGAGCGCGCGGTACTCTCTCCCCTGGACATCACGCACGCAGAACGTACTGACGCTTGTGGGGTAGGCTTCATCCAAAAAACGCTCTGTTGCGGCAAATCCCGTTGCATCGTCATACTCGCGGCGGCAGCACAGGGAAGTGCCGTCCGTAAAACGGATGATGGCAGGGGAGACACCGCGGGCAATGTCTTCCATCCATGCACGCAGTTTCAATAATTCATCCTGTGCCGCCGAGAGCGAGAGCCGCGCACGCGGCGACTTGCCGATACGCACCTTCAAACGCAGGTGACCGCGCACAGGAGCAGAGACGCGGATGAGGAAATCATCCGCCGTGCGGAGTTCTGTCTCCGCAGGTAGAGAAAGAGTAGTATTCATAGGGTAATGAAAGGTAGTGGCAGCGTTGGCTGCGGGTGAATCTTAGCATCATTAAGGGGAATACTCAACCTTTTCTTCAAAAAAACGTTTGCTGAGCGATGGGCGAGGAGTATGCGTTGAACTTCTTTCCGATGTTGACCCTGCTGCGCACCTCTTTCGTAAAAAAATCCCCAACATTTTAAAATCTTCCCAAAAGGTGACGTTCCAAGCGTTTCTGTGTTCAATTTTGTAGCAATTTTCCCCTTTTTGCAAAAAAAATCAAAATTTCTTCAAAATTTAGCTTGACGTTTCCTGTAAGAAGGAGTATGCTTGGCGGCACCCCGCAACGGGGAGCCCGAACGAGAGTGGCGAACGCCGCGCTAAACCGGGCAAGGCGATTTTCTAAGTCTGAGACTTTCCGAAGCACCAAGGTTCGTTGAGAAACGAACCGGCGGTTATCAACCTTACCGCGTGGGGTGCTTGGAGAGGAAAAAGAGAGGGAAGGAAA
>JAZLFB010000121.1:0-25787 GCA_045615585.1 Akkermansia sp. | reverse complement strand
ACCCCCCGCACCGGGGGGTCCTAGTCTTTTTTCAATCACGCAGCAAGGCCGCGCTTATGTTCAATTGATAAATTACTTCACCAATGTGTGACCTGTCATGTCGGCGGGCTGGGCCACGCCGAGCAGGTGGAGCAGGGTGGGGGAGATGTCGGCCAGAATGCCGTCCGTCATCGTCACCGTGTCCTGATCGGGGCCGCAGTAGATGAGGTCCACCAGATTCGTGGTGTGAGCCGTGTTGGGGGAACCATCGGGGTTCAGCATGTTTTCGCAGTTGCCGTGGTCGGCGCAGATAAGGCAGCAGCCGCCCAGCTCGCGGATACGCGTCACGCACTTCTCGAGAGCCTTGTCAACAGCCTCACAGGCGGTGATACCGGCTTCAAGGTAGCCCGTGTGACCCACCATGTCGGGGTTGGCAAAGTTCATGATGGCGATGTCGTACTTGTCGATGGCTTCCACAAACTTGTCGGCCACTTCGCCCACGCTCATCTGGGGCTTCTCATCGTAGGTCTTCACCTCGCGGGGAGAGGGAACAAGGATGCGGTCTTCACCCGCAAACTGCGTTTCCACACCGCCGTTGAAGAAGAAGGTCACGTGCGCGTACTTCTCCGTCTCGGCAATGCGGAGCTGCTTGAGACCCGCCTCGGAAATCACCTGACCGAGAATGTTGTTCAGCTGTTCCTGCTCGAACACCACGGGGGTGGGGTAGCAGGCTTCGTACTCGCTCATGGTGATGTAGTGAACCTTGGGCTGTACGGTGCGGTCGAAACCGTCGAAATCTTCGTAAATGAGCGCGCGGGAGAACTCGCGGGCGCGGTCGGCGCGGAAGTTGATGAAGTACACCACATCATTGTCGCGCACGCGTTGCGTGTCGGCATCCACGAACACGGCGGGCTTCATGAACTCATCCGTAATGTCGGCGGCGTAGCTCTGTTTGGCGTACTCGGCGGGCGTGCAGGTGCAGTGTTCACCCTTGCCCAGCACGATGGCATCCCAACCCACCTGAACGCGGTCCCAACGCTTGTCGCGGTCCATGGCGTAGAAACGACCCACGACCGTGGCAATCTTGGCACCGTAAGGCGCGCACTCGTCCTGAATGCGCTGCAGGAAGCCCGCACCGCTCTTGGGGTCGGTGTCGCGACCGTCCATGATGGCGTGGATGTAGATATCCTTCACGCCCTGAGCGGCGGCAATCTTGACGATGCCGATAAGGTGGTCGATGTGGGAGTGCACACCGCCGTCGGACATCAGACCCATCAGGTGCAGACGCGTGTTCGCGGCCTTGGAAAAAGCTTCCGTAATCACGGGGTTCTTGGCAAGGGAACCGTCGGCAATGGCGTTGGTGATGCGGCACAGGTCTTGGAACACCACGCGACCGGCACCCAGATTCAGGTGACCCACCTCAGAGTTGCCCATCTGGCCATCGGGCAGACCGACATCCTGACCGGAGGCACCCAGCATGGTGTGGGGGCAGGTGGCAAGGAGCTTATCGGTGAAAGGGGTGTTAGCCAGCACGGTGGCATCACCGGTCTGCTTGGCTACTTCGGGACCCTGCGGGTTGCGGCCCCAACCGTCACGAATAATCAGAACAACGGGTTTCTTAGACATGCCCGCATTGTAGCACGCCCCCGCGCGCATGTGAAGCCCAAAGTATGCAACACGTCTGTTTGCCGAAAGAAAAAGTCATTCTGTCCCGAAGGGCAGAATGACTTTTTGAATGATTGGTATGGCGCTATCAGGCCTGACCGCTCATGGCTTGGTCGATGAGGGCTTTAATCTCGTCGGCCTTCTTCTTGAGGGCGTTCAGCTCCTTGAAGGCTTCGGGCAGGCGGCGGATGGCGGCAAACTGTTTGGCGGCTTCCTTGTAGGGAGAGGCGGGGGAACCCCAGTAGGCCTGACCGCCGTCCAAGCTGGACATGACACCTGTTCGGGCGGCGAGAATGGCCTTGTCGCCGATGGTGAGGTGACCGCCCAGACCCACTTGCGCCGCAATCGTCACGTAGTCGCCCACAATGGTGCTGCCCGCCATGCCGCTCTGCGAGCAGATGACCGTGTGCTTGCCGATGGTGCAGTTGTGACCGATTTGGATGAGGTTGTCAATCTTGGTGCCTTCGCCGATAACCGTGCGGCCGAAGCGGGCGCGGTCGATGCAGGTGTTGGCACCGATGTCCACGTGGTCGCCGATGACGACGATACCCACTTGATCGATGGTGTCGTAGCGACCCGTCTCCTTGTTGAGCAGGAAGCCGAAGCCGTCCGCCCCGATAACGGCACCGGGCTGAATGACGACGTGGTTGCCGATGATGCAGCGTTCACGCACCACCACGCGGGCAAAGAACTTACAATCCGTACCGATGGTGACGGACTTGCCGATGACGCAGCCGGGACCGATGTCCGTGCCGTCGCCGATGACGGCGTCATCCTCAATCACCGCACCCGCGCCGATGCAGACCTTGGCGGGGTCGAACTTGGCAGAGGGGGAGACGACCGCCGTGGGGTGAATGCCGGGCTTGAAATCCTTGACAGCGGACATGAAGTGGTGAACCAGCGCATTGAAGGCAAGGGAGGGGTTTTCAACCTCCACAAACACAGGACCTTGGGGGTAGGGGGGCAGGGCGGGGGGCACCAGCACTACGCTTGCCTTGGTGGTCAGGAAATCCTGAAAGTATTTTTCGTTACCGAGGAAGGCTGCTTCACCGGGCGTGGCCTCAGATAACGTAGCGACCCCGGAGACGGTAATCTCCGGAGTCGTTTCGTTGAGAAGCTTGCCCCCGGTGAGCCCGAGAATGTCAGCAATAGACAGATTCATAGCTCAAATGGGGGGGGAGAAAAGCTGTATTTATTCAGCAGCGGGGGCTTCGGTAGGAGCACCGCCGTTGCCGTACAGGCGCTTCAGCTCGGCATCGGGGTCAAAGCCCTGAGGAGCACCGGCGTTCAGAACCTTCAGCACCTCGGGGGTGATGTCCATGTCCTTCTTGATGTAGGGGAACGTGGTGGTGCCGATACCCAGATCAGCCTGAGCGGAGATAGCGCCGGAATCCAGCACCACATCCATGCCCTTCTGCTCGGCCACGGTGTTGATGGCGGTCTGCACTTCCTCCACAAGGAGACGCATTTCGCGGGCGCGCAGCTCACGGAAGGCAACGCCGCGGCGCTGCACAAAGTCCTTCAGCTCCTGATCGGCAGCCTTGATTTCGTTGGTCTTGGCGTTGTGCTGGTCGCGCAGCTTGGCCACGGCGGCATCGGACAGGCTGGAGTCGTACTTCTCGCGAATCTTCTTGTCGTCCTCCTGCAGAGCCTGAAGCTTGTCCTCACGGCTCTTGACGTCGGCCTTGATGTCGGCCAGCTGCTTCTGCAGCACGTTTTCCGTGTCAAAACGCTTGTAGAACTTGGTGTACAGCTCCTTCACGTTCACGGAGGCAACCTTGATATCGGCCTGAGCTGTAGCGGCAAAGGCGCACAGCAGCAGCATGGCGGTGGAGATAATGGGGAACTTCATATCTTAATGAGGTTTGGTTGCTTTATTGTAGCGCGTTGTGTCCGAAAGTCAAGAAAATAGGTAATAAAGTCTCATTATGACAATTTGGAAGAACTTATCGGGGTGCCGTTCAACTTAGCAGCGGCGGTGGCGGAGCATGATATGCTCGCCCATGCGGAAAAGGGGGTAGAGGATAACCATTTCCGCTGTGATGGCTATGTTGAGGCAAATCTGCACCGCTCCGGCGACCATATCCGGAGTATCGTGTTGCTCCCAGATGAGAGCGAGGGCGAGCGGCGTAGAAAGAAGGCAAAGAGGGAGATGCACCACCAGCCAGAGACTGCTGCTGCGGGTGCGGATGCTGTAGCTTGCCACCAAGAGGATGAGCTGGGGGAACATCGCAAATAGGAGCATGATGCCGCCCAAATAGAGAATGGCGAGGAACGTGTCGACAAAGCCGGAGCAGTCGGCACACAGGGTAGGGATGGCGATGCACAACCACGGCAGTGCGGTCAGCGTCAGCAAGACCCACAGCACGCGCCGAGCCGTGCGGCAGCGGGGTGCCACACAGGCGGGCGTTAAATCGGGTGCTGTTACGCTGCGCTTTGTCAGGTCTAAGGGCGGGGTGTTCAGGTGCATGGCGGATGGGCTGTCAGCGAACGGATTGTGCCTGAACGGAGACGGAGCGCGTGTGGGGCAGAATGTATTTGTGCAGCTCGATGCGGGCGGTGGGGGCACCGAACTCCTGCGTGCAGCAGTCGCACAGCTCCTGTGCCAGCGTCTCGACCAGCACACGGGGGCGTTCCGCCGCCAGTTGCACCAGCCGCTGCGACAGCGCATCGTAGTCGATGGTGCGGGTGATGTCCTCTCCCATGCTGCGGAAGGTTTTTTCTACTGTTAGCTCGATATCGGCGGTCAGGCGTTGGGGCGTGGCGCGTTCTTCATCGGGCACGCCGATGCGGCACATCAGCTCCAGACTGTTAATGCGGATGCTTTCGCCCGCGGCGGCGGCGGGGCAACGCTCCATGAGCCGTTGCAGATAAGAGAGGTCGGGCACCGTGAGGTCGGGGGCGGAGACGGACAGCTGTTCGGCGTTGTTGTAGCCTGTCAGCACGCCGATGGCGGTGACACCCGCGCAGTGGGCGGCGTTCATGTCGTGCTGCATGTCGCCGATAAAGGCCGTCTCCTGCGGGTTCAGACCGTGTTGGCTGATCACCGTGGGGATGTACTGCTCCTTGTTGTGGATGCCCGAATGAATGTGCTCGAAAAACGGGTAGAATCCCAGTTGCTTTGACTGCTCCTCAAAGGCCTTGGGGTCCATGCTGGTCAGGATGAAGCAGCGGATGCCGCGCGCCTGACAGAAGCGCATGAACGCCATGGCGTGCGGGATGGGCGTGACCGCCGTGTGCGACCGCGCAAAGGCAAAGCGGTAGTAGTTCTCCAAATCCTCCAACGCCGCGCCGGGGGTTTTCCAAGCGTAGTAATCGGGGTAGGGGAGCTGGAACTCCGCACGGAACGCCGTTCTGTCCAGCGCGGGCAGACCGTACTGCGACAGAACGTAGTTCGTGGCCTCGATGGTCAGCGCCATGTCATCGCACAGCGTGCCCGACCAGTCAAAGATGAGATTGCGGAACATGGCGGGTTACATCTTCGCGTTGAAGATGGCGAGGTCGGGGTCGGTGAAAATGCCGTCCTTGCGGATGAGCTTGCCGTCGAAGTAGATTTCGCCGCCGCTGTAGTCCGCACGCTGAATGCAGACCAAATCCCAGTGGATGGAGGATTCGTTGCCGTTGGGGGCTTCCTCGTAGCACTGACCGGGGGTGAAGTGGAAGGAACCCGCAATCTTCTCATCGAACAGAATGTCGCGCATGGGGTGCAGCACATAGGGGTTCACGCCCAGCGCGAACTCACCGATGTAGCGGGCGCCCTCATCCGTGTTGAGAAGGTCGTTGAGCTTCTTCTCGTCACCGTTGCAGTGGGCTTCCACAATCTTGCCGTTTTCAAAGCGGAAGGTCACGCCGTCGAACGGAATGCCGTTGTAGATGGAGGGGGCGTTGTAGCTCAACACGCCGTTGATGGAATCGCGCACGGGGGCGGTGTAGACCTCGCCGTCAGGCACGTTGCATTCGCCGCAGCAGGGGATGGCCTTGATACCCTTGATAGAGAACGTGAGGTCGGTGCCGGGACCCACGATGTGCACTTGGTCGGTGGCTTCCATCATGGCCTTGATTTTCTCCATGCCTTTCTTCATGGCGGCGTAGTCGGCAAGGCAGCAGCGGAAGTAAAAGTCCTCAAAATCCTCGGTGCTCATGCCTGCGGCCTGTGCCATACTCGGTGTCGGCCATGCCAGCACCGTCCACTTGCGCTTGTTGCAGGTGAAATCGCTGGCGGCTTTCAGGTGCTTGCTGACAATCTTGTTCTTTTCGGCGGGCACATCGGCGGATTCAAAGGTGTTGGCATCGGCATAGAAGCAGATGTGCACATCCATGTCCTGCGCGCGTTGCAGGCGGTATTTTTCTTCCAACGCCCATGCTTCTTCCGTGGCACCCATGCGCAGCTCTTTGTTGACAAGTGCGTGGGAAATATCCATGTGCGCGTAGGCACCCGCCTTGTGGATGGCGCGAATCAGCTCCACCGTCATTTCATCGGGGATATCCTGCATACGCAGGTTGACGTGTTCCCCCGGCTGAACATGCACGGAGTAGTTGATGATTTGGTCGGCCAATTTGGTAAATCTCGGGTCTTTCATGATTTAATTTATAATTTAGAATTTATAATTTATAAAGTTTAGAGTTAGGCGCGGCTGCGCCGCGCGGGTGTTTTCGGTACGCAAAGCGCACGGCAAACTCTTATAAAAGATAGGGCGGTTTATTCGTTGTTCTTTTTATGTGTGTTGGCTGATGCACAGAAAATGGCAATCAGCTGCTTGGCTTCGGAATGGAGGTCACTTAGTTTTTGCGGCTCGACAAAACTTTCATCCATGATGCGCTCAATCCAGTAGGCTGATTCCGCGGCTTCTCCTTCGCAGATTTTGAGCTTGGAAACGAACTCTGCCCCCGAACGCCCGTGGATGGCTTCTGCGTAATTAGCCCCGATGGAGGTTCCTGACCGAATGAGCTGCATCCCGAAATGGCGAGCTACTTCATCGCATTGCTTTAATTTATAATAAAGCCGAACCACGCGTCGAGCGAAATCAGCGGTTCGTTCTTCTAAATCCGTTCGGTTCATGGCTTTTTGTTTTATCCTGTGCGCCCTTAGGGCGCACCGAATTCTAAACTTTATAAATTATAAATTAAAGATTATAAATTCCATTCTTAATCCGCTGGATTAAGAATGGCCAGTTCCGGGTCAACGAAAATGCCGTCCTTGCGGATGAGTTCGCCGTCGAAGTAGATTTCGCCGCCGCCGTAGTCCGCACGCTGGATGCAGACGAGGTCCCAGTGAACCTGAGAGCGGTTGCCGTTGTCGCAGTTTTCGTAGGCGTTGCCGGGGGTGAAATGGAAGGAACCCGCAATCTTCTCATCGAACAGAATGTCGCGCATGGGTTGCAGGATGAAGGGATTCACGCCGAGGGCGAACTCACCGATGAAGCGGGCACCCTCATCGGCATCCAGAATCTTGTTCAGGGCTGCATCATTGCCGTTGCAGTGAGCTTCCACAATCTTGCCGTCCTTGAAGGTGAGGCAGATGCCGTCGAACGGAATGCCTTGGAACACCGTGGGGGCGGTGTAGGTGACGGTGCCGTTCACGGAATCGCGCACGGGGGCGGTGTACACCTCGCCGTCGGGGATGTTCAGAATGCCGTCCCAGGGCAGGGCGGGCATGCCCTGGATGGACAAGGTGAGGTCGGAGCCGGGACCCACGATGTGCACCTTGTCGGTGGCCATCATGCGGGCGGCCAGCTTGTCCATCGCCACGCGCAGAGAGGCGTAGTCGGCCAGACAGCAGCGGAAGTAGAAGTCCTCAAAGGATTCCGTGCTCATGCCCGCGCCCTGTGCCATGCTGGGGTTCGGCCAGCGCAGCACGCACCACTTGGTGTGGCACACGCGGCGGTTGTGGACGGCGCGCATGTGCTTCTGTGCCAAGGCCATGCGTTCGGCGGGAACGCTGGAGTTTTCAAAGCTGTTGTGACCGCCGCGAATGGCGATGTAGGCATCCATCTTCTCCATTTCCGCCAGTTCAAACCCCGCGATAGAGGCGTACTGGTCGTCCGTGGCACCCGCAAACATTTCGCGGGTGATGCGGCTGTGGCGAATGTTGATGTGGGGGTGACCGCCCGCTTCGCGGACAGTGCGAATCAGCTCGATAGCGATTTCATCGGGCGCGTCAATGATTTCCAACAGAACGTGCTCACCGGGCTTGACGCTGCAGGAGTGGCGAATGAGGTTCTGTGCCAGTTGTGTGGTGCGGGGGTCGGTCATGATAATTTATAATTTAGAATTTATAATTGATAAAGTTTTGAGTTAGGCGCGGCAGATGCCGCGCGGGTGTTTTCGGTACGCAAAGCGCACAGCAAAGCTCTTGTATAAGATGGGGGTGTTTATTCGTTGTTCTTCTTGTGTGTGTTGGCTGATGCACAGAATATGGCGATGAGTTGTTTGGCTTCGGAGTAGAGGTCGTTCAGCCTTTCTGATTCGACGAAACCTGCATCCATAATGCGTTGAATCCAAAAGGCAGATTCCGCTGCTTCTCCTTCGCAGATTTTGAGTTTGGAAACGAATTCTGAACCTGTACGCCCGTGGATAGCCTCTGCGTAGTTAGCACCGATGGATGTGCCGGAACGAACCAACTGCATCCCGAAATGGCGTGCCACTTCATCGCACGGCTTCAGTTTATAATAGAGCCGAACCACGCGTCGAGCAAAATCTGCGGTGCGTTCTTCTAAATCCGTGCGGTTCATTGTCCTTTTTCCTTTTTACCTTGCGCGGCAAAGCCGCGCCGAATTTTAAACTTTATAAATTATAAATTGTAAATTATAAATCCGAACACAGGTACTCCATCGCTTCTTTCAGGTCTTCTGCGGTCACGTCTTCGGAGAGGACGGGTTCGCCGAGGGCTTTCAGGAGGACGAAACGGATGGCGCCGCCTTGGAATTTCTTGTCGGTGGCGGTGTGTTGCAGGGCTTTGGCGGGGTCAACGCCCGCAGGCATGGTGAGGGGCAGCCCCAGGGCTTTCAGGGTGTCCAGAATGTCGCGTTCGGCGGCGGCGCTCAAGCCCGCGCGCTTGCGGGAGAGGTAGAGCGCACCGCGCATGCCGAGGCTCACGACCTCGCCGTGCAGCAGACTGCCGTAGGGGACGCTGGCTTCAATGCCGTGGCCGAGCGTGTGACCGAAGTTCAGGAAGGCGCGCACGCCGCGCGTCTCTTTCTCATCTTCCTCCACCACGCGGGCCTTGATGGCGATATTGTCCGCCATAATTTGCGGCAGCTTGTTGATGGTGTTGAGGGAGAAACCGATATCCAGTTCATCTGCCAGTTCGCGCAGGGTACCCAGCATGGCGGGCTTGCGGATGGCGGCGTGTTTCACCATTTCGGCCATGCCCTCGCGCAGTACACGGGGGGAGAGTGAGGTGAGCGTGGTGGGGTCGGCTACCACCAGAGAGGGCTGGTGGAATGCGCCGATGAGGTTCTTGCCCGCCACGATGTCCACGGCGGTCTTGCCGCCCACGGAGCTGTCCACCTGTGCCATGACGGTGGTGGGGAGCTGCACAAAGGGAATGCCGCGGTAGTAAATGGAGGCAATGAAGCCCGCCATATCCCCCGCCACACCGCCGCCGAGAGCCACCACAAAGCTGCTGCGGTCATGCCCCTCGGCCACCATCTCGTTGACCAGCGTTTCGACCGTGGTCAGGTTCTTGTGGGCTTCACCCGCAGGGAACACATGTAGCGACACGGCATAGCCCGCGTCTTCCATGCTCTTTTGCACCTGCGCGGCGTAAAGGGGGGCGACGTTGGAATCGGTGATGATGGCGGCCTTACCTGTCAGGCGCGTGCGCGAAACAAGAAAACCCGTGGAATCCAGCGCCCCGTTGGCAACGTGGACATTGTACGACTTGCTGCCGAGGGAGAGGGATACATTCGCCATGCCCCGATTATACCCCGCCCCCGCCCACCGTGCAAGCGCAAATCACGTGTGCTGTGCGCGCTGCCGCATCAAAGTTTTGCGGGGTGTGGCGGAGACAGTTTTTCGGATGATGAAATCCCGCTCGGGCAAAGCCCTCAACTTTTTAGTTTGCGCCGCCGCAAACCTTGCAGTTGTTGCCTGTGCCTGTGGCAGAATAATAGCCGCGGGAGTTGCCGTACCAGCGGCAGGAGGCATTGTGCGTTTTACCGCTGGAGGAGGTGACCCAGTAGCGCTTGCCGTTGCTCTTGGTTGAAGAGCCGCTTGAAACAGCAGACGTTGTGACGGTGGCTGTTGAGGTGCTGAAATCGGAGGTGCTTTCGGGTGCACCGCCGCAAACCTTGCAGTTGTTGCCCGTGCCTGTGGCGGAATAATAGCCGTTGGAGGTGGCGTACCAGCGGCAGGAGGCATTGTGCGTTTTACCGCTGGAGGAGGTGACCCAGTAGCGCTTGCCGTTGTCTTTGGCTGACGTATCGGTAGCGGTTGCCGGAGTGCTGCCGAAGTCGAGTGCGGCTTCGGAGCTGACGGCGGTCTGCGCTAAGGCCGGTTTGTGGCGGAAATCCCACGGAGCTATCGGGTTGGGGGATTGCCACAGCCCGCGGCGGGCGGAGCGGGCTTCTTCCTCTGCCTGTTGCAGGGCGGTTTCGCCCGCGCCGTATTGGCGGTACCACCATGCCATGCCCGCCTGTACCATCGCAAGGTTCACGTTGGTGTCACCCACAAACACCTTGCCGACGGTGCGACCGTAGCGGTCGGTGTCCACCACGTCAACGGCGATGTCTCGGTCATAGATGAGTTCGGAGAGGTGCTTTTTGGAGGCTTGTCCGAAGTCCTGATGCGATTCGGGGGCATCAATGCCGTGAAAGCGGATTTTGGTTGTTTTCTTTTGCCCCGCGTTTTCGGTGAGCAGGGTGCAGGTGTCACCATCGGTCACCCCCACGCAATGCCCGACCAATCGCTCAGCGGCGGCGGGGGTGAGGCATGTTGAAAAGAGAATGAAAAACGATAAAAGGAGAGATGATAAGTGTTTCATAATAGGATGCAGGAAATAAAACTGCTTCCTGTTATCCTATCTTATTCAACACTTTTTATCAAATAAAAATATGAATTGATAGATTGTGATACAAATATCAAAATTGTCATACGAAAAAACGCCGCGACTTGATAGGAAGTTGCGGCGCTTGAGAAGGGAAGAGGAAAGAAAAACTTAAAGTCCCATTTTGCCGGGGTTGAGGATGCCCTTGGGGTCGAGCGCGGCTTTCAGGCTGCGGTGGACGGATACGGCGGTGTCACCCACGGCATCGGCAAACCAAGGGGCTTTTGCCAGCCCGATGCCGTGTTCGCCCGTGATACTGCCGCCGTTCTCCAGCACCCAGCGGAAAAGACGATGCACCAGTGCATCGGCGGGTTCGCGGATGTCGCGCCCCTCGGCATCTTTCTGCACCATGATGTTGGTGTGGATGTTGCCGTCGCCCGAATGTCCGAAACAGGCCACAGGAATGCCTGTTTCGCGCTGCATCCCCTCACAGAAGTCCACCAGCTGCGTCAGCTTGGAGCGGGGTATCACAATATCCTCGTTCAGCTTGGTAAGCCCTGTGGCTTTCAGGCTGTAGGAGAACTCGCGGCGCAGCTGCCAGATGGCTTCCACCTCGTCTTCCGTAGCGGCGGTGATGACCTCTGTGGCACCCGTGTTGCGCAGAATCTGTGCCACGGCTGCCTGTTCGGCGGCCACGGCTTCCGCCTGACCGTCCAGCTCAATGATGATGTGACCGTTCGCATCGGCGGGCAGGGCGTTTTCGCCCAGATAGGCGCGGGCGGCACGCAGGGTGAAAGAATCGGTGATTTCCAGTGCACAGGGCAGGTGCCCGCCCTGCAACACGTTCTGTACGGCGGCGGCGCACAGGGCGAACTGCGGGAAACTGGCGCGCAGGGCCGCGCGGGCGGGCGGGGCGGGAATCAGGCGCAGCGTGGCGCGGGTGATGATACCCAGCATGCCCTCGCTGCCGCAGAAGAGGCTCACCAAATCAAACCCCTGCTTGTTCTTGTGGGTGCACCCGCCGCAGTTCAGCCCGCGACCGTCTGCCAGCACCACCTGCAAGCCCAGCACATAGGCGCGGGTGACACCGTATTTCAGGCAGCGGGGACCGCCCGCATTGGTGGCAATGTTGCCGCCGATGCTGGATTCTTTGCGGCTGGCGGGGTCGGGCGGGTAGAACCAGCCGAGTTCGGCACAGGCGTCTTGCAGGTCGGCGGTCAGCACCCCCGGCTCGACCACTGCCACGCCGTCCGCAGGGTTGATTTCCAAAATGCGGTTCATGCGGGCGGTAGACAGCACAATGCCGCCGCGCACAGGCACACAGCCGCCCACATAGCCCACCCCTGCGCCGCGGGCAGTCACGGGGATGCCGCGCTCGTTCGCAAAGCGCATGAGGTCGGAGACTTCCTCTGTACTGGTGGGCAGCACCACGGCTTGGGGCAGGGCGGCGGCGTGCCACTTATCGCCCGCGTGGGCGGCAAGGGTGTCTGCGTCGGTGTACACGCTGTCGCCCAAAAGGGCTTTTAATTCCCTGATTTCGCTGTCGTTCATGGTGTGCCGCATCATCATACCACACGCCGCTGTGAAATCAAGCCTGCGGAAGAGGGGGATTCTCGACCGATACAGGTGTAAAACAAACTTTTCTGAAAGATTCACCCGCCCTCGGACGTATTGTTAGAGAGAAGCGTTCTTGCCAACGCCCCCAATCTGTGTTAGTATTTCATTCGCTTAGAAGGTCATTCCTTTCCCGATTACGCACCCATGCGTCGTAAATTCCTCATCTGGCTGTCTACGGTTATTTTCACTGTCTTTGTGGTGACGGTGGGGGTGGCCTATGTCAACTTTACAGCCCACGCCGAAGCCCGCGCTACGGCAACGCTGAAAGGTCGCCTGAATGACTTGATGGGGCTGCTCTTTCACGCCAACGACAGCATGCAGCACATGATGGCACTGAACAATGCCGGGGCTTTGCAGCGCACCCGGGCGTTCGCCGAAATACTGCGTTTGAATCCCTCTCTGCTCACCGATCAGGAAGCCTTGCAGAAAGTGGCCAATGATTTGGGGGTAGAGCAAATATGTGTGACCGACGGTGAGGGGCGTGTGGTGGCGGCCGTACCCGTGACCAATGTGGGCTATGAGTTGTCAGAGTACGAGCAATCGCGCGAGTTCATGGCCTGTCTCGATGACCCCGATATGGAAATCTGCCAGCGCCCCCGCGCCAACGGCCAAAATAATCTGCCCATGCAGTACACGGGGATTCGCCGCAAAGATGCCCCGGGTATTGTGCAGCTGGGCATTGTGACGACGCATGAGCAGATGATGCGCACCAATGCCTCGTTCGGTAATCTGGCGGCGAGTTACCAACTGGGGAAAGAGGGGTTTATCATTGCCTACCACGACGGCGAAATCCTGAATAAGGCGACGCTGCCGTATGCCGAGACGGATTTGCTTTCTCTGCCGTTGGATAAGGCCGAGGTGATTCACTTGGGCGATAAGTCGTATTTTGCCTATGCGTTGGAGCGCCGCCACTACCGTTTGGTAGGTCTGTTGCCGACAGCGGAGGTGGAGGCGGACAGCATGCGGGCGATTCGTTCGCTGCTGTTCAGCAATTTGCTGGTGTTTCTGCTGCTGTTTGTCATGGTGAGTTTCCTGTTGCAGCATTATGTGGTGCGCGGTATCCGCCAGGTGACAGAGGCACTGCGCCGCATTACGGACGGCGATTTCAATGTGCGTGTGGAGGTGGAGGATACCCCCGAGATGAGCCGCCTTTCCGCCGATATCAATGCCATGGTGGACACCCTGCAAAGCATGGGTGAGGAGAAGCGCGACAACATGAAGCGAGAGTTGGAGCTGGCACGCTCCATCCAAATGTCCGCCATGCCGGGCAAGTTCCCCGCCTTTCCCAACCATCAGGAGTTTGATTTGTATGCCGTGTGTCACCCCGCGCTGACGGTGGGCGGCGATTTCTACGACTTCTTTTTGCAGGATGACGACCACTTGGGCTTCTTGGTGGCCGATAACACGGAAAGCGGGATTCCCGCTGCCCTGAACATGATGCGCACACTGTCGATTATCCGTTCTCTGGCGCGTTCGGGGGCGAACCCCGTGACGCTGGTGTCGGAAACCAACCGCGAGCTGTGCGAATCGGGCAACGGCGAGGTGCGTCTGGGCCTGTTCTACGGTTCGCTGGAAATTAGCACGGGTATGTTGAGCTTTGTGAATGCGGGGGTGCCGCAGGCGCTGTTACAGCATGCGGGACAGCCGTATGAGATGCTTTCCATGCGTTCGGGGATGGTGATGGGTGCCTACCGCGAGGCGGTGTATAATCTCTGCACCTTGCAGTTGCAGCCCGGTGACCGTCTCTTCCTGTACACGGAGGGTGTGCTGTCAGAGACGGATGCGAACAACACCCCCTTCGGTGAGTCCGGGTTGCAACAGGCGCTGGCCGCTTCGGCACAGACGGTGAGCGAGGTTCTGTTGCAGGTGCGCTCTGCCCTGCGCCGCTATATCAACGACAGCGAGCAGCGCGAGGATATCACGATGCTGGCGCTGGAATACCAGGGTCGCAAGCGCGCGGAAAGCACGCTGTGTGTAGCGGCGGGGCAGCCCGAGGAGGTTCATGAGATGTTGCAAACGCGCATGGAATCCGTCTTTGCAGCTCCCAGCGATATTGCCGATATGCAGGCGTGCAGCAATGCGGTGCTGTCTGCTCTGCCGCAGGATTTGTCCGTGAATGTGGAGCTGGTGTGTGATGAGACGGAGGCCTCTCTCTCCTTCCGCTACGGCGGCGGTCGCAGCAACCCGCTCATCGGTCTGCCGCACCCGCCCGTTCACGCTGTGCAGTATTCCTTTGACACGGAAAACCACCTGAGCCTTACCAAGAAGCTGATATGATAACGCCGTCCCCCTCACCGAGCCGAAGCATGTCTGCGCCCACCGCGCCGCCGGCGGTCCCCCAACTTTCGGCGGCGGTGTCGGCAGCCCCGCCCATTCTGCCCGACCCCACCGTGCAGCACCCGCTGCCGAACCAAGCGGATTCTCCTGCGACGGTCTCCAAGCAGGAGGAAGACCCCCGCAAGGCGCTTACCCCCGGTGCCGTGGTGGGAGAATACACCATTATTTCAAAGCTGGGGCAGGGCGGTTTCGGCATTACCTACCGCGCCCGCCACAACGGCCACGGCACCGTGGTGGTGGTGAAGGAGCACATGCCCCGCAGCATGGCCGTGCGCGATGAAGACAGCGATTTTATCACCTTCCCTACGCCGGAAAAGGAAGAGCTTTTCCGCGCCACCATGAAGGAGTTTGTGGAGGAAGTGACGGTGATGATGGGCATGCAGCACGCGGGTATTGTGCCCATTTTGTCTGCGTTCGAGGCTAACGGTACCGCCTACTACGTGATGCCTTTTGTGTACGGTAAGCCCTTGGAGATATCGGAGGAACCGACGCTTTCCGTGGCGCAACGTGCGCGTGAAGCCCGCGTCATCAAACGCTTGCTCTACGCTCTGTTGGAGACCTTGGAGTACATGGGCCGCCACGATGTGGTGCACCGCGATATCAAGCCTGAAAACATCATGGTGACACCCGACGGTCACCCGGTGCTGTTGGACTTCGGCTCCGCCCGCCAGCTGCACCCCGGCAAGGTGTACACCAATATCTACACTCCCGGTTTCTGTGCGCCCGAGCAGTCTGTCTCGAAAGATGACGGCGACATGACCGAGCAGATGGGTGCGTGGACGGATATTTACGCGCTGGGGGCGACTTTCTACTACATCATTACCCGCATGCTGCCGCCGCGTTCGGAAATGCGCGTGGCGGCCAGCCCCGACCCCTACAAACCGCTGGCTTCGCGCCGCGATTTGCGCTCTCTGTTCGGCGGCGCATTTTTGGAGACGATTGACCGCGCGCTGGAGCTGGAGCCCCGTAACCGTTGGCAGACGGCGGCGGCTTGGCGCGGCGCGATAGAGGACGGTATTCTGCCCGCAGCCCCGCGTCTGGTGCGCCGCATGAAAGCGCTGGGTATCGGTGCCGGCTGCGCGGTGGCTGTGTTCGGCGGTATCAGCCTGTGGGCGTTGCATGAGCGAAATCAGGCCATGGCGATATACACCAACAGTCTGCGCTTCAGCGAGAGTATTCTCTATGATTTCAAGGATGATTTGGCGGATATCCCCGGCTCTACCGGTTTGCAGAAGCAGCTGGGGCTGCACCTCAAGGATTATCTGCGCGAGATGGAACAACAGCCGCTGGGACATGATGAAAAATTGCAGCGCGCCATGGCGGCCGCATGGCTGAATCTGGGTTCAGTACACATGATGGAGGGGCGTTTAGTTGACGCTACGGATGCATTGCGACGCGCGACGGCTCTGAACGAGCGGTTGATTGAGCTGCAGCCCGATGAAAAACACTATCACTTTGAGCTGGCTCGAACCCTGAAACAGCGGGCGGAGGTTGCCCGCCGCCGCAATGTCAACGATAAGGCGCAGGAGCTGCTGGAACGCTCTGAAACGGAGCTGCGCGTTCTGTGCGAGCAGGTTCCTGAAAACCCTGATTACCATTGTGTGCTGGGAGAGGTTTTGGGTGAATTGGCTTACATGGCGCGCGTTTCGGGCAATGTGAAAGAGCGCAAACGGTATTTGAAGGAACGCTTGGAGTTGGCGCGAGATTTGTCAGCGCGTTATCCCCGCTATGCCCGTGCCCGCAAGGCGCTGGGTTACGCTTTGCAGGACAGCGGCGAAATGGCTATGGAGGAATCAGATTTCACCGCAGCCAAGAAAATGTTGGAGGAAGAGGCCGGTATTTTTGCCGAGCTTTGCGGGCAGCAGCCCTACAGCATGTCGTTTAAGGAAGGTCTTTCCCTGTCGTACTTTGTGCACGGTAATCTGTACAACCGCATGAGCGAGCTGTCAGATGACCCTGCGGAAAAAGCGGAATATGACACCAAGACGCTCAATGCCTTCGGACACCACATAGAGCTGGCTCGTGAGATGGAAGCGTTGGACCCCAACAATGCCGAGTACCCCTTCCTTCAATGTCGCGCCATTGTCTTTATGGTGGATGCGCTGTTGCGCGTGGGGCAGCCACAGTTGGCTATAGCGCATTGTAACACGCTGATGAAGAAATCGGAACAGCTGTTGCAGAAAGCCCCTGATAATGTCGATTACGCTTTGCTGAAAGCGGGTGCGTGGCGCGGCTTGGCGTTGGCGCACAGCTGCACTCCCGATACCTACGGCAAAGCGGAAAAAGAGTTTGAAAAGTATCGCCGTGATATTGCCGCCTGCATGGCGGGGGCTCCGGATAACCGAACGCTGTGCGTCGTCTACATGGATGCGCTGTACTCTTCTTCGGAATTGGCGTTGAAGATGGATAAAAAAGAAGCTGCCCGCGGTTGGTTGTTGGAAGCGGCCGGGCTGTTGAACAGCTTGCAGAAGAAAGAGCCGAACAACAGCGGCTTCCGGGTGCGGCAGGAGCAGGTACAGCGCCGTTTGGAGGAGATGATGGACAGCGGCAAAGACAAAACAACGGCTGCCGCTGCGGGCGACAACCGTTGAGTGGTGACCTGTTTACGGCACTCAGTGCCAGGTGATGTTCTTTTTCACGCGCTCGGCAATGGCATTGCCCACGGGGCAGTTTGCCGCGGCTTGGTGCAGAAGCTTGCGCTGTTCCTCGGTCAAGGTAGCGGGCAGCGTGATATCGAAGTTGATGGCGGTAATGGCACCGCCCTTTTCCTCGCATGCGGCAGCTGCGGTGATGCCCTCCGTAGAGAAGCCGTGCTTGCGCCCCGTCAGCCCCATCATGCTCAACATGCACGAGGCAACGGTGGCGGCCAGCATCTCGCCGGGGCTGACATGCTCGCCCATGCCGCCGAAGACGGTCGGTACATTGGTGGTGAAACTGTCGGAACTGTCGCGGAACTGCGTGTGGCAGCGCATTTTATCCTGTAGGGTGGTTGTAGAGGTGGTAATCATCATAGGATTTTATGATACGCGCCGTTTTTTACCCCGTCAAGGGGGCTGTTTAAACAGGTGGATTTCGCCTGATGGCGTCAACGGCATGTGCCGCGAAGCTTACGCCTCGGTGCTGGGCAGACCGAGAATAGTGCCGGGCATGATTTTGTGACCGGCAAAGAAGCTCTCTGCGTTCATCTTACGCGCACCGGGGGGCTGCATGGTGGTGATGAGCACTGCGCCGCCGCGGGGACCGCCGCAGGAGACCAGCATGCCCTCCGGTCCCGATTCCAGCACCATGCCGGGGCGGGCGGAAACAGGCTTGCGGATGGTGGAGTACAAATCCACGGGCGGGAAGATTTTGAGCACCTTGTCCGTACCGCTCTTGACGGAGGGGTAAATGGTGAAAGTACCCGGCCATGAGTGGTAGGCGCGAATGGTGCGGGCCACCTGCGTGGCGGGTTTCGACCAGTCAATCTCCCCATGACAGCGCAGCAACTTGGGGGCGTAGGTCATCAGGCTTTCATCCTGCTCTTCGCGTTCTGCCGTGCCGTTGGCAAGGGCGTTGACGGCTTCCATGAGCACCGAGGGGGCAAGGGCTGCCAAATCATCGTGCAGCGATTCCGCCGTCTCACGACCTTTCAGCGGCAGCGCGGCGCGGCAGATGATGTCACCTGCATCCAGCTTCTTCACCACATGCATGATGGTGATGCCTGTTTCATCATCACCCGCTTCAATCGCGGCCTGAATGCAGGCGGCGCCGCGGTGGCGGGGCAGCAGAGAGGCGTGGGCATTGATGCAGGCCAGCTTGGCACAGTCAATCACCTCTTGCGAGAGGATTTGCCCGTAGGCCATCACCACCACGATATCAGGCTCGTAGGCGCGCAGTTGCGCCACGGCATCGGCATCACGCATCTTTTCGGGTTGGAAGACGGGGATGCCCGCTTCAATCGCGCAGGTTTTAATGCGCGGCGGGGTCAGCGTCAGATGGCGCCCCACCGGGCGGTCGGGCTGGGTGATGAGCGCAACGAGGTTGCCCGTGCGTTCCAAAGCGTGAAAAGAGGGGATAGCGATATCCCCCGTAGCCATCATGACGATACGCATACCACCTTTATGCCACAAAACGCCGCAGTGTCAAGTAAAACACGCCTGTCATGCGGCTTAGTTAGCGGCAATTCTCTTCTTTTTTGAAAAATCCACCCGTTTGGGGCGTCCCGTGTCAATAAAGCGCGGTTCCGACTTCCCTTTTCCCGCCGTTTGCCCTATACTGGGCGCATGGCGATTTCCCAAGAGCTTTTTGAACGTGCCTGCCGCGTGATTCCCGGCGGTGTCAATTCACCTGTGCGTGCCTTCCGTCGATTGGAGCGCGCCCCCTTCTTTGTGACCCGCGCCGCAGGGGCGCATCTGTGGGATGAAGACGGCAACGAATACATCGACTACGTCGGCACATGGGGTCCCGCCATTCTGGGGCATGCCCCGCAATGCGTCATCTCCGCCGTGCAGAACGCCGTGCCGAACGGCTTAGGCTACGGCATCCCCACCCGCGTGGAGGTGGACATGGCCGAAACCGTCTGCCGCTGGGTACCCTCCATCGAAAAAGTCCGCATGACCAACAGCGGCACCGAGGCCACCATGAGCGCCGTGCGTCTGGCACGCGGCTACACGGGGCGTCCCTACATCATCAAGTTCGAGGGCTGCTACCACGGCCATGTGGACAGCCTGCTCGTCTCGGCGGGCAGCGGTGCGCTGACCCACGGCGAGCCTGACAGCGCGGGCGTGCCGCGCGAGTTCGCCGCCCTCACCATCGCCCTGCCGTACAACGACCCCGCTGCCGTGCAGCGCGCGTTTGAACAGCACAAGGGGCAGATTGCCGCCGTGATTGTGGAGCCTTACCCCGGCAATGCGGGTTTCTACCTGCCGAAACCCGGTTATCTGGAGTTCCTGCGCGACATCACCGCCAAAGAGGGCGCGCTGCTCATCTTTGACGAAGTCATGACAGGCTTCCGTATCTCCCCCGCGGGTGTGCAGGGCAAAGTCGGTATCACGCCCGACCTCACCACGCTGGGCAAGGTTATCGGCGGCGGCTTGCCTGTGGGGGCGTTCGGCGGTCGCCGCGACATCATGGACTGCGTGTCACCCCTCGGACCCGTGTATCAGGCGGGTACGCTGAGCGGCAACCCCGTGGCGATGGCGGCGGGCTTGGCACAGCTGAACTATCTGGAGCAGCATGACTCCTACACCCGCTTGGAGACGTTGGGTGCACGGCTGGAGGACGGTGTGCGCCGCACGCTGGCGGATTTGGGCATGCCCCTCACCTTCAAGCGCAGCGGCTCCATGTTCTGCCTGTTCTTCACCACGCAGGAAGTCTGCGACCTCACCACCGCCATGACGGCGAATTTCGATGCCTTCCGCGCCTACTTCCTCTCCATGCTGGAGCAGGGGGTGTACGTTGCCCCCTCGCCCTACGAAACAGGCTTTATCTCCACCGCGCACAGCGAGGCTGATATTGATGCCACCGTGGCGGCCATGCGCCGCGCCCTTGCCGCCGCCAAGCCGCACATGGCTCTCTGAACGGTAAAAACAGATACGCGCCGTTAGGTTGACACCGCACGGCGCGTCCGTTATTATGCCCGCTATGCAGACCATTCAACTGGGGGAAGCGCGCATCCCGCGCATGGGCATGGGAACATGGAATCTCGGACGCACCGCCGCCGAGCGCGAGCAGGCGGCGCTTGCCCTGCGCATGGGTATCGAGATGGGACTGTCGCTGGTGGACACCGCCGAGATGTACGAAAACGAGTCCTTTCTCGGCACCGTGCTGCACCCCTGCCGCGAACAGGTCTATCTGGTCAGCAAAGTGCTGCCGCACCACGCCGACCGCCGCGGCACCGTGGCCGCCTGTGAGGCAAGTCTGCGCCGCTTGCAGACGGATTATCTGGATTTGTACCTGCTGCATTGGCAGGGAGAGGTGCCGTTGGAGGCGAGCGTGGCAGCGTTCCAAGCCCTCCAAGCGGCGGGGAAAATACGCGCATGGGGCGTGAGCAATATCGACACGGCGGGCATGAAAAACCTACCCGATGTCGCCCGCTGTGCGACCAATCAGGTGCTGTACAACCCGCAGTATCGCGCGGCGGAATACGACTTGCTGCCGTGGATGGCGCAGCAGCGCATGCCGCTGATGGCCTATTCTCCGCTGGGGCAGGGCGGTACCTTGTTGCAACACCCCACCCTGACGGCGATTGCGGAAGCCCACGCCGCAACCCCCGCCCAAGTGGTGTTGGCGTGGCTGCTCACCCGCCCCGCCGTGATACCCATCCCCAAAGCGGGCAACGCCGCCCATCTGCGCGAAAATGTAGGGGCGTTTCATCTTCAACTCACCCCCGTCGACCTCGCCGCCATCGACGCGGCTTTCCCCCGCCCCCGCAAAAAAATGCCGCTGGTCGCGTGGTGAATCAGCTGTTGTCCATCCCGCCGCGGATGAGGGAGAGCAGCCCCAGCGTGCGCGCCCAATGCTCGGGGTGGTCGTCCGTTTCGGGGAAGATGCGCCCCGCGGGAATGCGGGCGTAGCGCTCCGCCGCCTTGGGGTGCGAAAGTTCGCGCAGCCCCACGGTGAAAATGCAGCCCAGTTTCAGGAACTCGCGCGCCATCTCGTGTGAGCCGTTCCACGCGTGCAGCAGCACATGCGGCAGCGTGCCGTTCTTGGCGCGCGCTTGCAGAATCTCCAGAATCTCGCTCCACGCCTGTACGCCGTGCAGATGAATCACGCGGTTGTGGCGGAAAGCGGCACCCAAGTGAATGTGCAGCAACAACAACTGCGCTTCCTTGGTTTCAAGGTGCTTGGGGGAGTAATCCAGCCCGCTTTCTCCCACGGCGGCTTCGGGATAGCGCGTCAGAAAATCATCCAACTCAAAGGCGATTTCGGCGGCATCGACCTCGTGCGCGTGCCACGGGTGAATGCCGAAACAGGGAATCATCCCCTCGGCGGCGGCCACGCGCTCCCAATCGGCGCGGGTGACGGCACAGAGATACCCGCCGTGCGGTGAGGGGTGGTGGGTGTGGTAATCTTTCATGCGCGGGGAAGGCGGTTGTGTTCGAGAAAACTGTAGTAGGGTTTTTCGTAGTCCGGCGACTCGGCACCGATGATGATGTGGTCAATCAGCGGAAGGCACAGCACCTGTGCCGCCTTGGCAACGGCGTTCGTCAGGCTGATATCAGCCTCGCTGGGTTCAGGACAGCCGCTGGGGTGGTTGTGCGCCAGCACGATACAGGCGGCGTTGTACACAAAAGCGGGGCGGAAAATCGCGCGCGGGTGCGCCAACACGCGGGTCAGCGTGCCTACGCCCACCGTCACGCGGCGGATGAGCCGTTTGCGGCTGTTGAGCAGCAGTACCACCAAGTTTTCATCCGTCTCCAGCCGTAAATCGCTTGAAAGATACTCGTACACCAAATCGGGGCGGCTCATGTCGGCGTTTCCCAAACGCTCTTTCACCGCGCGCTGCCCCAGCTCGAACACGGCGGCCAGCGTGGCGGCTTTGGCGGGTCCGATACCCTTGCAGCATTGGGTGATTTCCGCCGCCTCCATCTGCCCCAGAGCAGAGAGCGAACCCGCGCGGCGTTTCAGCAGGGCTGCCAGCTCCACCACGTTGCAGCCGTGGATGCCTGTGCGGAGGAAAAGGGCAATCAGCTCCTCATCCGTCAGGGCGGCGCGCCCCTGTTGCAGCAGTTTTTCGCGTGGTAAATCCTTTTTGTCAAAATCGCGCATCTGCCGCTTCGGTTCATCGCTTTCGGGCAGCTCCATCGACGGCAGACCGTCCTCCTTCAGAATGTCATTCATTGCCCCCATTCTACACCCCGCGGGCGGCGGTGGAAAGGAAAAAGGAGAGGAAGAAAGTTTTTCTAACAGATAGACCTTGTTAGAAAACGCCGCGGTGTCTATGCGGTATGAACAAGATGATGTTAATACTTGCCTTGTCGGTGGCCGTCGTGTTAAGTTCCTGCAGCACGACTCCCGGCCATGTCCGTTTGCAGGATGTCGATAACGTCGTGGAAACGCCGCTCTCCTGAACGACCTTGCCATGAATACCCCCTCAATCCCCCTCGGCCGCTGTGCCGTTTAACGGCGGCGCAGCAGACCGTGGCGGGGGGAGAAGAGGTAGGCCAGCAGAAACGCCGTGCTCAATACCAGCGCAATGCAGGCCCCTAAATGCCAACCCAGCGGGTAGGAAAGGAAAAACGCCAGCACCGACCCGCCGCCGCCCAGCAACCCGCTGCCCCAAAAGATGGTGCTTGTGCGGTCGGAGAGTAGGCAGAGCGTGGCAGCGGGTGCCACCAACAGCCCGATGGTGAGGAACGCCCCCACTGCTTGCAGCGAGGAGACGAGCACCAGAATGATGAGGGCAAAGCCGCCGTAGTGAATCCACCGCGTCGGGATACCCATGGTCTGCGCCGCGCGCGGGTCAAACAGGGTGATGAGCAGCGGGCGGCGGAACGCCGTGAGCAGCAGCACCGCCAACGCCGCCGTGGTGTAGGAGATGAGAAGCTCGTTGTCACCCATGCTCATGATGCTGCCGAACAACCAATCATCCACCTTTTGTTGCAGCCCCAACTGAACCAAAATGATGTAACCCACCGCAAAGGCCGCGGTGTGCAGCACGGAGAGGGCGGTATCCTGTGAGGTGCGCCCTGTGCGCGACACGAAAAGTGAACCCAGCCCCACCATCAGCCCCGCGAACACCGCGCCCAGCAGAATGGAGAGAACGGACAGCCCGAAGAGCAGAATGGCAAAGGCCATGCCCGGCAGCAGCGCACAGGAGATGGTGCCGATTTGCAGAGCCGACCGCCGCAGCACCACCAGCGCGCTCACATAGCCGTTGGCAAAACCGATGACGGCACAGGTCCACAGGCTGCGGAGAGCCAGCGGTTCTTGCAGGAATTGAAGGAAGTCGTGCATCATCGGGCGGGGGGAAGGTTGGGTGTGGCGGCACCGAACAGCGGGGTCAGGTGTTCGGGCGTGAGAATCTCTTTTGTATCACCGAACGCCGCGACGCTTCGGTGCAAAAGGAGCACTTTGTCGAAAATGGCGGGCGCGGTGGCAAGGTCGTGGTGCCCTGCAATGAGGAGACGCCCCTCTGCCGCCAGCTCGCGCAACAGGCGGGAGAGGTCGTGCATGCCGGGAACATCCAGCCCCGTAAAAGGTTCATCCAGCAGCAGAATGTGCGCTTCCTGCGCCAAGGCGCGGGCAAGGAACACGCGCTGTTGCTGCCCGCCCGAAAGCGCGCCGATTTGGCGGTCGCGCAGCGCGGTGAGCTTCATTGTCTCCAGCGCGCGCTCCACAATCTCGCGGTCGTGAGCGGAAAAAGCTTTCCATGCCCCCAGAGCGGGATAACGCCCCATCTCCACCAGCTCGCGCACGGTGAGGGGGAAGCTCCAGTCCACCTCGTTGCGCTGGGGTACATAGGCAATCTCGTGCTTGTGCTCGCGCAGGGGTCTGCCGTTCCACAGAATTGTACCCGCCATAGGGCGAATCAAGCCTGCAAGGGTGTTCAACAGCGTAGATTTGCCCGCGCCGTTGGGACCGATGAGGGCGAGCGTATGCCCGCACGCGGCTTCAAACGAGACGTTTTCGAGGGCAATCTGCGCGCCGTAGCCCGCGCACAGCCCCTCCACGCGCAGGGTGTGGGGCGCGTGCGGGTGGTGTTGCCCGCAGCCCCAGCAAATGTGGTCGTGTTCGGGGTGTTCGTGCGTTACCATGAGAAACTGTAGAGTTGTTGGAGAACCTTATACCCCCAGCATGTTACGCTGCGGGTTTCTCGGCGGGGAACATCCAGCGTGAGGGTGAGGGCATGCAGCCCCTCATCCTCCCATACGGCCTGCACCTCGATATCGTAGCTTTCGGCGGCGGGCAGGGTGAGCGTGGGTTCCCAGAGTGTGCCGCCGCTTGTTGACTCCGCCAGCACACGGTCGCCCAGCATCAGCTTGACGGAGAGGACTCGGTGGCTGCTGAGAATCGTGGCAGGGACGCGGAACCCGGCGGCATCCTCATGCTCGTGTTCGTGTTCGTGATGGTGCCCGCAGCAGCCGTGGTGGTGGGCGTGCTCGCGGGGGGCAATCTCGTGCCTATGCATCAGCAAGGGCAGCGGGACCCCTGCTGCCAGTATACCGAGTGCGGTCAGAAAGGTGGCGGTGCGTGGGCTCATGTGCGGTGCGGGTCGGTAGCGTGTGCAGGGGCGAAGGCCTTGACGATTTCGCGCAGATTAAAGAGAAACACCTCTTTGTAGGTGGGGTAAGCGGGGGCGTAGCCATCCATGATGAGGGGGTGGACGCTTGCCCCTACCTCCTTGGCCAGCACTTGCATGGCGCGGGTGCTTTCATTTACTTCGGTAAAGAGGGCGGGCACATGGGCCGCACGCAGTTGGGTGAGCAGTCGCGCCATCGTGGCGGTGTCGCCCTCGCTCTCCTGTGCGATACCGTTGACGGGCAGGGGGGTGAAGCCGAAATCGCGGCAGAAGTGACAGAAGGCGGCGTGCTCCGTCACCAGAATACGCCGTTCGGCAGGGATATAGCTCAGAATCAGGCGGGCGGAGGACTCCATCTGCTGCATCTCGGCGGCGTAGGCACGGCGGCGGACGGCGTAGGTGACGGCATGGTCGGGGTCAAGCTCTGCCAAGAGGTCGGAGAGCACGCGGGCGGCACGCGCCATGTTGGCGGGGCTGTTCCACCAATGCGGGTCGGCAATGTCTGTGCCGGGCAGGGTGACGCGGGGCAGGGTGTCGCCCAGCTCTGCCACATGCACCGTGGCGGGTAGTGCTTCGCGCAGTTTTTGCAGATAGGGTTCCGTGCCCTGTCCGCATGCCAGCAGGACGTCGGATTGGGAAATCGCGGCGATGGCGGCGGGTTCGGGGGCAAACTCATGCAGCTCACCATTGGGCGGGAAGAGACTGACGACTTCAACGTCCGCCCCGCCGATGCGCTGTGCCATCTCCGTGAGCAGCGGGTGCAGTGTCACCACTTTCATGCCGCCCTGTGCCGCCGCGCAGCACAGAAAAAACAACAGCACCGACAGAAAGTGTTTCATACGCCGCCTATTGTACCAAAAGCGTCAAGCTCGCAAAAGCTCGCGCTGTGACATAGGAAGAACAGAGAAGGTAACGATGCGTATGACCGCGAAAAAAGCCCGGGTGCGGGAAAAGGCCCCAAGGGGTTTAAAATGCTGGGTC
>JAZLFB010000120.1:0-10372 GCA_045615585.1 Akkermansia sp. | reverse complement strand
ATACAGCGAGCTCCCCAATAAGGTATATGGCAAATATGCCGAAGAAGTTGCCGCCAATTTGGGGTTCTTGCGTATCAAGGAGGATGAGAGTTCCCCGTATTCGGAGCTGGGAGACGTGATAGGCGGATACATAAAATGCGGCGTGATTGATGTCCAGGCTTCCATGAATACAATTGTCATGACATCCGGTGCCGCAAGGACTATTTGCGGAGGCAAGGTTCAGGGAGAGGGCGGGAATTACCTCGTTCAGTACAATACGGTTATCATGGCCGGGGGAGAGGTGGGGGAAATCTATGGCGGTTCGGCATCGGGCGGGGTCCATCTCATCGGGGAAAACAATGTGGTCGTAACCGGCGGCTCGGTCGGTGCAATTTGGGGCGCACATGCCACGTTTGCCCATAAAAGCACAATTTCCGGCAATGCCGTCTCCCTGGTGGGAGAAGGCGCCCAATATACACATGATGAGGGTCAGGACGTGCAGACTGTCTATGAGGGCGGCAAAATACAAGTGGGAACGGTGTCTGCCGCGAGCGTGGAGGGAGAAGTTGATGACGTGGGCAATTCCCTGAACATCTCCGGCACCGGCATTCAGGTGGGCAAGGTGGGGGCGGACTTTCTGCGTCTCAACTTTCACATGGTGGCTGCCCAACTCACCGGTGCCGCCCCCATGCTCACTGTGACTGAAGCCGATGCCTTCACCCTGACCACGCGCATGATCTTATCCTTCGACGCCGTGGAGGGTATGGAGTGGAAGCCCGGAACGTCCGTCACCCTGGTGGAGGCGCAAAAGGGCATGGTGATTGACGAGTACCTGCTCACCCAGGAGTACGACATCTACCAGAACGGCGCCCCGCAGAAAACTGTCATGGCAACCGCCAATCTTGTGCTTGAACAGGGCCAGGGTACAACCCAGTTCCTGAAGCTCGTGGTGCCCGGCAGCGTCCCGGAACCCGGCACGGGCACGCTGGGCTTGTTGGCGCTCGCGGCTCTGGCGGCAAGGCGCCGCCGCTGATTTGGGATTTTAATTTCAGGTTTGGCATTTGAAATCCGGGTGCGCTCCCATGCCCGGCCACGCGCCGGGCAGGGCGGCTCCACCATCCTGTTTTCCCGCTCCTTTTCGCTTGAAATCCCGTGCCCTGTGTGCTAGCCTTTCCACTGTATGAAAAAAGCTTCACTGATCATGATGATGACGGCACTCACGGCAGGATCCCTTGCGGCGGGCACATTGAAGGAGGATGCGGATTCCCTGAAGGTGCCGGAGCGTTTGGCCCCAGGCGCCCCCAAGCTGGAGATTCCCACGGTGGAGGGCACGCAGGTGCGTATCCTGGGCGCGGACTACGAACAGATTATCGATTCCAACGGCAATGTGGCCCCCGTGATTCAGGATACCCCCGTGCGCGTGAGCTTTGAGCTCACCCGCGGGAACGAGAAGGCCGTGAGCAAGGACTACATTGTCACCGTTTGCGCCACGCACCCCGCCGCGCAGGGTGCCAACGCCAAGCCCAATGTCATCCCGGAGCTCCTGCAGTGGCGCGGCATCACCGGCACGCGCACCGTTGAACCGCGCCTCCACATCGGCAAGGATGTGGATGGGCTGGATGCCCGGGCCCTCCTGAAGGATTTTGCCACTGTGACCGGCGGGGAATGGGCGCTTGACCCGGAGGACCGCGCCAGCGGCGTCCGCCTGCGCCTGGGCAATCGCCCGGAGCTGGGAGACGAGGGCTACCGCATGATCATCAGCGAAAAGGGCGTGAACATAGACGCCAACACGGCCAAGGGCCTGTACTGGGGCACACGCACGCTGCTGCAGATGCTGCGCCAGGGCCCGCAGCTGCCCTGCGGCACTGCGGTGGATATCCCCCGCTACAAGCTCCGCGGATTCATCCTGGATGTGGGCCGCCTCCCTGTGCCCTACCAGTATCTCAAGGATGTGGTGGACACCATGGCCTGGTACAAGCTCAACGATTTCCACATTCATTTGAACGACAACTTCATCTTCCTGGAGGACTACGCCAAGGCCCAGAAGGACGGATTCAAGGAGGCCTACACCGGTTTCCGCATGGAGTCCGACATCAAGGGCCCGGACGGCACCCCGCTCACCTCGCCGGATGTCTCCTACACCAAGCGGCAGTTCCGCGAGCTCATCGACTACGCACGCCTTCGCGGCGTGAACATTGTGCCGGAGTTCGACGCCCCCGCCCACGCGCTCTCCTTCACCCGCGTGCGCCCGGACCTGCGCCTGGTGACCAACAACCCCCGCAGCGCGGAGGAGCTGGATGCCGCCAAGCAGGAATCCGCACAGTTCATCGGTGAGGTGTGGGACGAGTACCTGCTCAAGAACGAGAAGCTGGGCCGCCCCGTGTTCGATGGCTGCGTGGTGCACATCGGCGCGGATGAATTCAAGGGCGACAGCGAGGACTACCGCAAGTTCACGGATGCCGTGCTGGCACACATTCAGCAGCGCGGATACACCCCGCGCCTCTGGGGCAGCCTCTCCACCAAGAAAGGCAAGACCCCCGTGCGCGCCAAGGGCGTGCAGATCAACCTCTGGAACCGCGGCTGGTACCAGCCCCAGGAGGCCCTGGACGCAGGGTTCGACATCATCAACTCCATGGATGGGCAGCTTTACATTGTGCCCTTTGCAGACTACTACCGCATGGATAGGAACCACGCCTGGGTGTACGACCACTTTGTGCCGCACAACCTGGGCGGTGTGGATGTGCCCGCCGGCCACCCCCAGCTGCTCGGCGCCGCCTTTGCCGTGTGGAATGATATGATCGACCTCAAGTACCGCGGCTACGGCAGCGTGGATATCTGGAACATCATCGCGGATTCCTCGAACGTGCTCGCCCAGAAATTCTGGGGCAAGGAGAACGCCCCGCGCCCCTACAAGGAGCATGTGATGCTCGCGCAGCAGATTGGCGCCGCGCCCGGCTGCAACCCGCTCTACGCGGCCGCGCACTCCTCCACCGTTGAGGACACGGATGCCGCAGCCTGCCTCAACAAGCTCGGCACCCCCGCCGTCGGCCCCAACTACCATGTCGCCATGGATGTGCAGCTGGACAAAGCCACCCCCGGCCGGGAGCAGGTGCTGCTGGAAGGCCCCACCGGAAAGCTCTTTGCCGCCATGAAAGACGGAACGGTGGGCTTCCGCAGGGATGACTCCATGGAATTCTCCTTCGGCTACTCCCTGCCCGTCGGGCAGAAAGTGCAGCTGGAACTCATCGGCAAGCCGGAATCCACCCGGCTCCTCGTCAACGGACAACCCGCCGGCAAGACCGTGGTCATGCGCACGCACGATGAGAAGGCGGAGCCCATCTCCACCTTCATCCTCCCCACGCAAAAAGTGGGTGATTTCAAGGGCTCCATCTCACGCCTCAGGATTGAGCGCGAGCAGCTCAAGAAGTAATGTCGAACGAAGCCTACAGTTCGCTCCCGCCCGTCCCCAAGGACGGGCGGGGAGCTTGGCCCCTGTGGGGTGAGGCGCTCCTCTACATCGGCGCGCTCCTGCTCTGCTTCATCGTCGGCAGCGCCTGCATCCCGTACACGGACGACATCTTCGACCCCCACCGCCCGCCTTTCAGAATGGTGATGATGGTGGGCTTCTTCTACGGCGTCCCCTTTGTCACCGTGCTCAGCCTGCTCGCCATCCTGTCCAAGGAGCGGTCCTCGGACTTCTGGCTGAGCATGATTGTCTTCGTGGCTGCCTGCTACGCCATGGGCTGGCTCCTGGTCCTGTGTGTCACATCGGACCTGTTCTACCTTTCGGACGCCTATCTGGGGCTGTTCTTCATCCCACCCGTGCACCAGTTCATCATGGGGATTCTCACCATTGCGGCATGCATCCTCATTGCGTGCACCATGCCTGCATCATGCGTCCCCGCCGCCCGCCGTTTCGGCCGCCACGCCCTCTGGGCCACAGGCATCCTTTTCCTGGTTTCCCTCGCCGCCTCCGCCCTGTACCCCTGCCTAGCCGCCTAACTTCCCAAATTCTAAATCCCTAAATTCAAAATCCCAAATCCTGAATCTTCGCCCCGTGAAGTCTCGCGCACCCCGCAGAAAAGAACTCCGCCCGCTCCGCCCACAACAGACACACGCGAAACGGCTCCGGCGTGTATGAAGTAGACAAATACGGCTCCTCATTCGTCGGCTCCTCCGTCTCCTGCTCAAAATACAGGTAATCGCCCATCTGCACCTCACCCCTGAAAACCTCGCGCGGCAGCGCATACCACCCCGTGCAGATGCGTTTCACGCGCCCGCGCTCCGTATCCACCACCTGCACCCTGCGGTAGCAAACACGCACCTCCGCCCGCATCTGAACCGGTGCCTCGGAGCATTGCAGATCCCTACCCACCTCGCCCTGTCCGGGCCTCCCGGCAGCATCTTCCCCCGGAATCCCGCCAGCCGCTGCGGCAAAGGCAAACCAGCCCATACCACCCGCCGCCGCCGCCGCCGACATCACCAAAACCCGCCGCACAACACCAAGCCCCTTCCTCCATTCAAATTTGCCCCTTTCCGTTCTCATCCCACCCATTCAACCACACCAAACCAGCTTTGTACAGGCTATTTTCGCCGTGCTGGGTATGTTCCTGAACGGCATTCTTGCTTTCCGCCTCGCCCGCTTCAATAGAGAAAGAAAAAGCCCTCCATGAAAGGAGGGCTAGATGGATAAATGCTTTTGAGACCGATGTGGCTAGGCCAGGGAAACGGTTTGCATCTCAAATTTTGTCTTGAATCCACGAGCATTCTATGATACGTTGTTACCAACGTCAAGCCCTATTATGAAAAAAATCACATTTTCTTTTGATATTGGTTATGCGTCCATCGGTTGGGCCGTTCTCAGCGCGGAGGAAGAGCATATGGACAAGCCTACAGTTGAAGGAACTGGAGTGGTCCTGTTTGAGGCTGATAGCTGTCTGGCATCCAAGCGCCGTTCTTATCGCCGTTTGAGACGAACTATTCGTTCTCGACGGAAAAGAATTGAGCGCATCGGCCGAATTTTAGAACATCACGGCGTCATTAACGCAGAACAGCGACTTGCCCCGGGACATCCCGCTCCGTTCTTCCTTGCAGCGCGCGCTTTGCAGGGGCGGGTTGCTCTGTCTGGCATGGACGTTTGGCAGTTGATGCGCTGGTACGCCCACAACCGTGGATATGACGGCAATCAACTCTGGAGTTCTGAGGAGCAGTCTGATGAAGATGATACTGCAAAGGTGATTGCTGCAAAGGGGGCTATGGAGCAGTACCATACTTCCACCATGGCAGAAACGATAGTCGCCATACTCAGATTGGACACCACGAAGCCGCAAGCGGAACTGAATGTCAATTCCCCGTCCTACCGCTCCCTGAACATGGCGTTTCCGCGCGAGGTAGTCAGCAAGGAGGTGGAAAAACTGTTGAAGTTGTCTGACCTGCCCCGAAATGTGCTGGATTTGATTATCGCACCAGCCCAAGGGCAGCGTGAAGCTTTGGCTGAGTGTCAGGTCAAGTTCCCGCTTCGCTACGAAGGATCGGTTTTGTTCGGTCAGTTGAAGCCGCGCTTCGATAATCGAATTATTGCCCGGTGCCCTATCACTTGGGCAAATGTTTATCAGGAGGAATTGGACAAGGGAAAGACGGAGAAGGATGCCAAGACGGCAGCCGACAAGTACGCCAAGGCCCCCAATGCTGATAGTCGTGAGTTTTACGAGTACCGATTCGCCCGCATTCTGGCCAATCTCCGAGTAGATGGACAGCCTATTGCGGCAGAAACACGCCAGACGTTGATGAATCAGGCGCGTGAAGTAGGTCGCTTCACAAAGACGGAGTTTATCAAGACGTTTGAGACCTTGGTCTGCTCCAAGAGTCATAACCTGCGCAACTATTTCCAAATTACGCCGGATGCCGACAAGGCATTGGTGATTGTGCCGCAAAAGGATGAGCAAAAAGCATCAGGCAGGGCACCCTATGCGCGCCCGGTTCTTCGTGCTGTTGTGGAAGAGGTCTTGCGTGGGGAAGATCCAACTAAACCGGCATTCACGCTCCAGCATCCTGAAGGTGAGAAAAAGAAGGCAGATGGCATTTTGTATGCCGTGGCAAATCCAGATTCTGGTGTAAACAGGTTGCTTGCCTCACGTTCCATCGACCAGCAGACGAATAACCATATGGTGCGCCATCGCATGCTTATCTTCGAGCGCTTGCTTGAGGATATGATTAAGAATTATGCTGCTGGAGACTCATCGAAGGTGGCTCAATGCACAGTTGAGGTGGGCCGCGAGCTGAAGGAGTTTTCCGGAAAGACCGCCAAGGAAATCGAGAAGGAGCTTACGCATAAATTGTCCTCCTTCCACGCCGCTGTTAAGCATTTGGAGAAGAATAAGGAGGCATTGCCACCAGGAACAGGCATAACAGGCAGCTTGATTAGGAAATGCAGGATTGCTATGGATATGAACTGGAAGTGTCCATACACGGGTATGACCTATTCCGTGAAAGAACTGCTAGATATGGACCGGGAACACATTGTGCCGCATGCCGCACGCAACACAAATGCCATGGCCGCTCTTGTACTAACTTGGCCGGAAGTCAACAAGATGAAGGGCCGCAGGACTGGGTTGGAGTTTATCCGTGAATTCCAAACCCAGACAGTGGCGGGCAAGGAGAATCTTTCCATACTGACGGAAAAGCGATACAAGGAATTGGTTGAGAAGTTGAAGGTCAAAGGTTCAAGGGATGACCAGCATCGGTGTAGGGCGCGGAAACGCTTGTTGCTGGTCGAGAAGGCACCACAGCAGGGTGATGCTGAAGGCTTGGGCTTTACGGAGGGGATGATGACTCAGAGTTCTCAGCTCATGCGCCTTGCCGCGCAGCTTGTAAAGAAGCGTTTGCGCGGCGTCAAGGTTGCCATGATTCCCGGCTTTGTCACTGCGGAAACAAGGAAGTGCTGGAACTTGATGGGAACTCTTGTAACGGCCTGTCCAGAGGTGGTGGATGAGGAATCGGGACGCTTGAAAGATAAGGAGAGCATTCGAGGTGTCACCCACCTTCATCATGCTGTGGATGCTTGCACTCTCGGTTTGATTCTCCATCTCATCCCCAGTGGAACGAACGGCATTGTCTGGCAGGCCATCGGCAAACGCCGCCTGAACGAGACCCAGATGAAAATCATGAAGCAGCAGAATGCTCTTTCATTCTTCGATGTGGATGCTGACAGATGCCTTCACTTGAAAGATGTGCCTCGCTCAATTCTCAATTCTGTTGCTGCACGGCTTGCGGAGGGGCGTGTGGTGCGCCATGTGCCGGCTGATATGAGCGGTGCGCACTTTGAGGAACAATACCATGGTGTTATTAAAGTTGACAATAATTTCGCACTGTTACGTTCGCGCGGAGAAGGAGATCACAAATTGGTTTCTGTGAACAAAATTGTGGGGCTGTCCCCAGATTCTAAATTGAAACCCATCAAGGCGGCACTTGTCGTTTCGGGCAATTATGGCGTGGCTCTTGACCCGGCACCAGTGGTGATTCCCCATGTCTCTGTGTACAAAACGCTAAAGAGTCTCCGAGAGGCAAACGATGGGAAGCCTGTCAGGGTTATCCGTCCAGGTCAGTTGATTCAGATCAAACATCACAAGGAACAAAAGCGGAATGGCGTTTGGCGTGTCGCTTCTGTAAAGAATAATCGCGCTGGCATAGCTCTTGATTTGCAGTCGCCCATAGCTGCCATCTCAGCTTCTCAGACTAATCCAAGAAACTGGATAAATGTCGGTTTGTCCATGCTGATGAAGAGCGGGCTTGTTATTCTTCCCACGGATTACACCTCTTGCCCTCTGTGACATGTCATACCACATTGTCTCTATTGATGAGCTGGAGTGTCGCCTGACTGCATCCAAGGGGCAACTTGTGCTCACGAGTAAGGAGGGCTCCACAAAATCCATCCCGATGGAAGATGTGGCGGCTCTGGTTATTACTTCCTTTAAGTGTAGCCTCTCCAATAGCCTGTTGTTGGAGGCTGTAAAGCTCCGTGTTGGCATTGTCATCTGTGAAATGTACAAGCCCGCTGCTATTGTTCTGCCTGCTAATCGAGCAACGGATACGGCCATTATCAGAAATCTGGCAAACCTGACATCTCAGTCAAAAAGCAGACTTTGGGGCAAGACTCTGACGGCAAAATGTCTCAATCAATACGCAATAGCGTATGGGTGGATGCCACAACATCCCAATCTCACAATCATGCTACGCTTGGCAAACTCAATTAAGGAAACACGGGAGGCTGAGGTGGCAAGGCTTTACTGGGCAGTCTTTTCAGACGCTCATTGTGGCGGCAATTTTATCAGAGACCGGAATAACTCCGATGCTAATACCTTGTTGAACTACGCCTACGCCATCTTGTTGTCTCTGGTATTGAGAAACCTATTGGCATTCGGTATTGACCCGACCTTTGGCATTTTTCACTCCAGCAGAGCTCATTCCACCCCGCTGGCGTATGATTTAATGGAGCCTTTTCGTCCCATATTTGATAAACACGTGGCTGCATGGATTCAGCAAGAAGGACAATGCTCCGGCATCACCAAAGAATTCCGTGAGCATATCGGACATACCCTGGATTGTCCTGTTACATATGGCGGTGCTGTGATGCCTCTCAAAGCCACCATCGAAAAAGTCATTCGCTCCTTCCGCAAGGCTGTCGAGCTGAATCAAGTCGGCCCCTATGAACCATGGAAAATCTCAACTACAAAATGGGATGGCTAGTCGTATACTTTGATTTGCCCACCAAAACCAAGAAGGACAAGAAGAATTACGTCAACTTCCGCAAGGCCCTCTTGGAAGACGGCTATCTGATGATCCAGTTCAGCGTGTATGCTCGACCATGCGTTAGCCATGACCGCATGCAGACGCATTCGCGGCGCTTGAAAACTTTTCTTCCACCGGCTGGTGCTGTAAGGTGCATGTACGTGACGAACATTCAGTGGGAAAACACCATCGTCTTCTATGGCCCGGAAGAACAAGACCCTATTCCGAAAAGCCTTCCTCAGCAGATGCTGTTATGGTAGTTTCGCTTTAACCCATTGTAAATCAAAATCAGGCATGCTATCTATGATAGCATGCCTGATTTTGGATTCAAGGCAAAACAAGCAAGCCGACATTCACGACGCCGGGTTATGATAGCATGCCTGATTTTGGATTCAAGGCAAAACAAGCGGTGCGCGGAGGACTACTACGCGGCGATGATAGCATGCCTGATTTTGGATTCAAGGCAAAACTTGAGGATGCACCAATACGGCACGGTGGATATGATAGCATGCCTGATTTTGGATTCAAGGCAAAACGCTGTGAAGGACATGGTGTGGAGCCTTGACATGATAGCATGCCTGATTTTGGATTCAAGGCAAAACCGAAAGCGTGAATTTGCCTTGACCGCGCGGATGATAGCATGCCTGATTTTGGATTCAAGGCAAAACGTGAACAGCACCCGCCGCCAGGAGATTGAGATGATAGCATGCCTGATTTTGGATTCAAGGCAAAACAATCATTTCATTGATGATATTAAAGGCGGTATGATAGCATGCCTGATTTTGGATTCAAGGCAAAACATTGAGCGCGAGGGGCTGAAGCCGCGCCGCATGATAGCATGCCTGATTTTGGATTCAAGGCAAAACTTCCCTGTGAATGCGGAGGATGCGTATCCGATGATAGCATGCCTGATTTTGGATTCAAGGCAAAACTAACTTCCACGTTTCAGGCGTGACGCTCAAATGATAGCATGCCTGATTTTGGATTCAAGGCAAAACTACGATCTGGAAGATTTGAAAGACGCCTTGATGATAGCATGCCTGATTTTGGATTCAAGGCAAAACCCTGAACGCGTCTTCTCCCGCGCGGAATTAATGATAGCATGCCTGATTTTGGATTCAAGGCAAAACTCTCCTTTCTGTTCCGCTGCCAGATAATAGATGATAGCATGCCTGATTTTGGATTCAAGGCAAAACAAAGCAAGGCGAATTCAGAGAGAGAACATTATGATAGCATGCCTGATTTTGGATTCAAGGCAAAACTGGCTCATGAGCAGCAAGGATGCGGCCAAGATGATAGCATGCCTGATTTTGGATTCAAGGCAAAACTAACCCATGCCGCAACAGGCAAAGAGCGTGATGATAGCATGCCTGATTTTGGATTCAAGGCAAAACAAACCTACTTCGCGGCGGGTGACGAGTACGATGATAGCATGCCTGATTTTGGATTCAAGGCAAAACCTGCGCGCGTGCACGGGCTTGCGCCCTCGATGATAGCATGCCTGATTTTGGATTCAAGGCAAAACAGGCACGTCCTCCGGAACATCGTCCTCCGGATGATAGCATGCCTGATTTTGGATTCAAGGCAAAACTGAACTGGCTGGAAT
>JAZLFB010000119.1:0-4358 GCA_045615585.1 Akkermansia sp. | reverse complement strand
ACCGCCCCCCACCGCGCCGAACTCGCCCCCTTCCTGCTGGTGACGGAAGACAACTTACCGCCCGAATTCGCATCGTCACCCCTCCGCACCGTCCCCGCCATTACCGCAGAAGACCTGCTACAGGAGAGCGGGTTTGACTATTGACGCTTGGCATAAGGGCAAAGGGGGGATGAATGTTTGATGTTTGAAGTGCAAAATTCGCGTGGCTATCGCCACAATAAAAACCATACGCAGAGCGTCAGCAACGGGGGTCTGACGCGTTCAAACGGATGAATAAAAGCAAGCGAACATTGCTGTTGACTTTTGTGGAGCCGGGTGATAAATTGTCCTTATAAGCCCCCGCTTAACTTCAATAGGTTCGGACCGTAGAACCCGAAGTTAGGCGGGGGCTTCTCGTCTCTGTGCCGGCAAAATTCAGTCATGGCATTTCTCCTATGCCAAAAGCCACCGATAACGACTTGCGTCTTGTTCCCTCCCGCGCGGCTATAGCCGCGCCGAGCTTCTGCACTTCAAACATCAAACTTCAAACATCAAACATTCTTTATTGACTTTCTCGGAGTGTGTGGTACATTGTCCTTGGTCACCGTTTCCGAGTCTGCGGAGCATCGCTTAAGGATTCGGATAGGTGGGAGGCGAGGGATGCTCCCCCTTGTGCTCTAGTATTTTTGCCGTTAGCTCGCCCCCCGTGTAAGCTAACGGCAGTTTATTTTATCAAAAAAGCCACCGATAACGACTTGCGTCTTGTTCCTCCCGCGCGGCATCGCCGCGCCAAGCTTCTGCACTTCAAACATCAAACGTCAAACATCAAACATTCTTTGTTGACTTTTCCCCTGCATAGCGCATAATGGGTTCATGAACAAAACATTTTTCTCTCTGTTGCTGGCGGGTGCGTTGCTGGCACCCCTGCCCCTCGTTGCACAGGATGAGGACAGCGATGTCGATATCTCTGCCGAGACGGATGGTGCCAAGCCTGCCAAGGGCAAAAAGAAGAAGGCCGATAAGGGTGACAAAAAGGGTGATGCCGCCAAGCGCAAGGCTTCTGCCGCGCTGAAAAAGGCGGAAACCGCTATGAAAAACTTTGAGAAGAGCGAGAAAGCCCGCGCCAAGGTGAAAATCAAGTGGGAATCATCTGACAAAAAAGCCTTCAAGGAAGCCGCCAAGCACAACCTGCCTGTGTGGGTGCTCTACTCCGACCCCGCCACCTGCCCCTACTGCGTGAAGCTGGATAACGAGATTATCTTCTCTAAGGAGTTCAAGAAAGCTACGGGGCTTTTCATCGGCTACCGCTCCACCTCTCCCCTGCCCGCCTACGGTCTGAGCAACGGCAAGCCCATGGGTAAGCTCTACACGCCCGACAAGAAGGAACTGACGACGCTCGCCTACACGCCCAATCAGGGTCCCGATGCCTACATCGGCATCATCCGCGGTCAGGGTGACAAGATTCTGGCAGAAGCTAAGAAGAAGATTGAAGCCGACTTGGAAAAGGCCAAGGCTGACATGGAAGCGCTGAAGGAAGAAGAAACGGACAGCGAAGAAGAATCCGCCGAATAATTTTCTACCTGATTTTCCCCTTTAACACGAAACCCGCGTGTGCCGCACGGCAGACGCGGGTTTTTCGTTGAAATGTATGGGCGGGCTTACTTCTCCGCCGTGTAGAGAGAGGCAATGCCCAGATTGAGCGGCAGACAGGTGCCGCCCATGTAGCCGGTGCGGTGCAGGAGGTCGACAAACGCCTCACCGCGGGGAAAAGCCTCGATACTGTCACCCAGATAATCGTAGGCACCGCTGTTGCCTGTCACCAAGCCAGCAATGCGCGGCAGCACATGGTGGAGATACAGGCGGTAGGGGGCGCGAAAAATGCCGTCGGGCAAACTGAAATCCAGCACCAGCAGATGACCGCCGGGGCGCAGCACGCGGTGGAACTCCGCCAATGCGGCACCGTAGTCTGCCATGTTGCGCAGCCCGAATGCCACCGTGGCGACATCAAACGAATCATCGGGCAGCGGCAGATGCAGCGCATCGGCCTCCAGCACGTTTTTCAGACCGCGGCGCACCGCCACATCCAGCATGGGGCGGCAGAAATCCGTACCCAGCACCTCCGTTTCAGGCAGGGCGGCAGCCAGCGTCAACGCCAAGTCACCCGTACCTGTGGCGATATCCAACAGGCGGCGCGGCTGCCATTCCGCCACCTTTTGCAAGGCCCGCTGACGCCACAGAATATCCACCCCGCAGGAGAGGATGTGATTGGCGGTCACATACCTCTCTGCAATGGAGGAAAAAACAGCGTGAACGAATCGAGGATCGGGCATGGCGGCAAGCGTTCAATCAGGCAATGTGCGACACCAGCAAGTCACCGAACGCGGCGGTACCCAGCGCGGTGCTGCCGGGAATCATCTCCGCCAAGTCCGCCGTCACCTTCTTTTCGGCAATCGCGGCTTCAATGGCGCTCACAATGCGGTCGGCAGCCTCGTTCCAGCCCATGTAGCGCAGCATCATCTCTGCCGACAGCAGGAAAGAACAGGGGTTCACCTTGTCCAGATTGGCCAGCTTGGGTGCCGTGCCGTGCGTGGCTTCAAACACGGCGTGACCCGTCTTGTAGTTGATGTTGCCGCCGGGGGCAATGCCGATACCGCCCACCTGTGCGGCGAGCGCGTCGGAGCAGTAGTCGCCGTTCAGGTTCAGCGTAGCCACCACGGAATGTTCATGGGGGTGAATCAGGATTTCCTGTAGGAAGGCGTCGCAGATGCAGTCCTTGACAATCGTGCCGTTGGGCAGCTTGCACCACGGTCCCTTGTCAATCACCTCGCCGCCGAACTCCTCACGCGCCACCTCGTAAGCCCAGTCGCGGAAAGAGCCTTCGGTGAACTTCATGATGTTGCCCTTGTGCACAATCGTCACAAAGGGGCGGTTCTGCTCAATGGCGTACAGAATGGCGGAACGAACCAAACGCTTCGTGCCTTCCTCGGAAACAGGCTTGATGCCGAAGCCCGAGGTCTCAGGGAAACGCACCTTGCCCGCACGCTGGGGATAGGCGGCATCCAGCCAAGCGAAGAACGCCTGGGCTTCGGGCGTGCCTTGGCGGAACTCGATGCCCGCGTAAATATCCTCCGTGTTCTCACGGAAAATCACCATATCCACCTTTTCGGGGGCTTTCACAGGCGTTTCAATGCCCTTGAAGTAGCGCACAGGACGCACACAGGCATACAAATCAAGACCTTGGCGCAGAGCCACGTTCAGGGAGCGGATGCCGCCGCCGACAGGCGTGGTGAGCGGACCCTTAATGCCGATGAGATACGTGCGAAAAGCCTCCATCGTAGCATCGGGCAGCCATGTACCCAGCGTATCAAATGCTTTCTGCCCCGCCAACACTTCCTGCCACACAAGGGCGCGCTTGCCGTTGTAGGCCGCTTTCACGGCGGCGTCAATCACGCGCTGCGCGGCTTTCCAGATATCGGGTCCGGAGCCGTCACCGATGATGTGGGGGATAATGGGAAAATCAGGGACGTTCAGCCCCTCGGCGGTCATGGTGATGGGTGTTCCTTCGCTCATAATCGTGTTGCAATAAAAAGGGTTAACCTTCGGCTTCCGTCTCATCATCCACAGGCAGCTCCGTCACAGGCGACTGAGCCAGTGCGCAGAACGCGAACACGGCTGCCACCAGCAGCGTGGGAACCAGGAAAAAAGCCAGCGTGCTGCCCTCCTCCTGTCGGGAGAGGGAACGCATACCAATGCCGGATGAAAGACGAGTAGCCATAATAATGCGCGTGTATTATACGCCATCCATTCCCGATTGCAACAAAAAGTTGATTGTCGCGCTATCTTTTGAGCGCGGACTGGGACAGTCAAAATAAGGACCTCGCATTCAATATGAATCAGACCGATGAGGATCGACAGGTGGGGGAACAGATTAAAAACAGCCCCGCCCCCGGCAAGGCACCCGGCGTATCCATCAGCATATCTTTCCGGGCATCCCACACGTCACCCTGCGAGCCGAGGAACGCCGCACCCGCCGTGCCGCCGTCCACTCGGCATATAAGCACTCCACCGGCTCCCGGAAATTCGCCGGAGACATAATCGCCGCCACCGTGCTCATCTCCGTCCACCACACTTGGCGGTCATAAGCATACAGGTATGACCACACAGCAAGCACCGCCAACGGCAGCAGCAACAAAACATACCGCAAACGATTCATGCGGCTATCAAAGGCAAGAGGATTTTACACCAAGGAAGAGGGTGAAGGGTTACATGAAGCCATTTTCGGGGGTAAAGACACCCGCGGTGGGGCGGCGGTTTCGGGTGTGAGTACACCCGCGGTGGGCTGGCGGTTTCGGGTGTGAGTACACCCGCGGTGGGCTGGC
>JAZLFB010000118.1:0-4692 GCA_045615585.1 Akkermansia sp. | reverse complement strand
GGAAGGGGCGCACCACCAAGCCGTACAGCAGATAGGCAAGGAAGATGATGGCGGGGGCAATCCACGGGAAGGTGATGAACAGACCCACGGAAATCACCGCCAGCAGAATGGCGGTGATGGTGCCGCGCTTCTCGAAATTCACATGCTTGAAGCTGGGGTAAATCACGCGGCTCATCATGAGCAGCGAGACAATTGCCATGATGACCGCCATCATGATTTGCAGCGGCAGCGGAATGGTGAGTCCGCGGTGGGCGGGGGAGGTGATGTCAATCACCAAGTACATGGTGCTCACCACGGCACCCGCCGCCATCGGCACGGGCAGACCGACGAAATCCATGCTCTGATTGGGCTTCTTGGGCGCGGCGGCCATGCAGTTGAAGCGGGCGAGACGCAGCGCCGCGCACAGGAAGTACAGCACCGCGATACCCCAGCCGATGTAGGTGCCGGGCAGGTCGAACAGCACGGCGCGCGCCAGCAGCATGGCGGGGGCAATGCCGAAGGAAACGACATCGGCAATGGAGTCGAATTCGCGCCCGAAAGGACCGTCGCACTTGCACATGCGTGCCACGCGACCGTCCAACAGGTCGAAAATACAGGCCAGGAAAATGAGGTAGGTGGCCTGCTGGTAATACCGGAAGGCTTCTGCCGTGCCGTTGTCAAACTGCATCCCCTTGAAGATGGTGAGGATGGCGAAGAAGCCGCAAAGCAGGTTGCCCGCCGTCAGCATGTTCGGCAGAATGGGGATTTGCGGCTCATCGGGGTAAACAGGAGGAGGTGTACTCATCATTTATAATTTTTAATTTATAATTTATAAAGTTTTAAGTTCGGCGCGGCTTGCGCCGCGCGGGGTTAGGACAGGGCTTCCGTGGCTTTGGCAAGGAGTTCATCCTTGGCGGCGAGGTTCTTGCCGCTGCCGCGCGCCATGTCGGCCTTGCCGCCGCCCTTGCCGCCCACGATGGGGGCGAGGTTGCGGATGAGGTCGCCCGCTTTCAGCCCTGCCGCCTGTGCAGTTTCGCCGCAGTAGGCACCGAGGGAGAGGGATGTGCCGTCATCCACCACCAAGAACACGGCAGCGGGATAGTGACGCTTACGCAGACCGTTAAACAGCTCCGTCAGCAGCTCGTTGCCGCCCTCGGTAGAGATAACGCCGTTGCCATCGATAATACCGCCCGCAAGATAGTCGTTGAGCAGGGCATCCGCCATGCTCGCGGCAGCGGCGGCAGCGGCCTTCTTCATGCGCTTGTCGGCTTCCAGAGCCGCTTCCTTCACGGCTTCGCAGTAGGCGAGGTAGGCATCCAACGCGGCGGTGGTGTCGGCATAACCGATGCTCTTTTCCACCGCTTCATCCTGCTTCTCATCGGCGGGAACGACAACCGTTTCCTGCCCCAGCGCGGCCAGTTTTTCATTGGCAGCGGTGAGCTTGGCGAGGAAGTCCGCCGTCTCCTGCTGATGCGCGGCAACCACATTTTCGGCGTAGTGGTAGGCAGCGGCACCGCAGGCAGCCTCGATACGGCGCACGCCGCTGGCGATAGCACCCTCGCTCATAATCTTAATCATGCCGATGTCGCCCGTGTGCGTCATGTGCGTACCGCCGCAAAGTTCCATGGATACGCCGTCGAACTTGCCGGGCGTGCCGCCCATCTGCACCAAGCGCACGACATCACCGTACTTGTCGCCGAAGAACTGGCAGACCTCCTTGTGCTGCTTGATTTCGCTCATGGGGTACTCCTTGCAGACCACGGGAAGGTCCGCTTCCACCCACTGATTCACCAGTTCCTCCACGCGGCGCAGGTCGGCCTTGGAGATGGCACCGCTGTTGAAGTCGAAGCGCAGACGCTCGGGCTCCACCAAGGAACCCTGCTGGGCGATGTCGCTGCTCACCAGCTCACGCAACGCCTTGTGCAGCAAGTGCGTGGCGGAGTGGTGGGCTTGCAGGGCGTAGCGGCGGATGGTATCCAGCATCAGCAGCACCTTGTCACCCACGGCGGGCGTGATGCCGTCCGCCGCAGAGATGAGGTGCGCGCGGGCCTTGCCCATCTGCTGCACGCCGATGACCTCCGCCGCGCTGCTGTTCAGCTCCAGCATGCCGCCATCGCTCACCTGACCGCCCATTTCGGCGTAGAAGGGGGTCTTGTCCGTGATAACGAAGAGCGTGCCGTCGCTCTCGTGTACCTCCGTCACCGTGGCCTCACAGGTCATCTCGGTGTAGCCCACGAACTCCGTCACGCAGTCGGTCTTGATGTCCAGCGCGCGCACCACCTGCTTCTTCTGCGCGGCCTTGGCGCGCTGACGCTGCTCTTCCATGAGGGCGTCGAAGCGGTCGGTGTCGATGGCCAGCCCTCGCTCACGCGCCATGAGGGCGGTGAGGTCGATGGGGAAGCCGTAGGTGTCGTACAGCTTGAAAGCGAACTCGCCGCTCACCTTGCCCGCAGCGGCCACTTCCTTGTCAAACAGCTCCAGACCGCGGTCCAGCGTCTCGTTGAAGCTCGTCTCTTCGCGCAGCAGCGTCTCCTTAATGGTAGCAGTGCGGGCAACGAGTTCGGGGAAGATGTCGCCCATCTCGGCCACCAGCGTGTCCACGATGTCGGAGAGGAAAGGTTTCTCCAAGCCCAGCGTGCGACCGTAGCGCACGGCGCGGCGCAGGATGCGGCGCAGCACATAGTTGCGACCGTTGTTGCCGGGCAGAATGCCGTCTGCAATGGAGAAAGACAGCGTGCGGATGTGGTCGGCAATCACGCGGAAAGCGATACTCTCTTTCAGCACGGCGGCCTGTTCGGGCGTGGCATCCTGCGGGTAGATATCCACATACTTGCGACCGCTCAACTCCTCGATGCGGTTGAAGATGGGGCGGAACACGCCCGTGCTGTAGTTGGAAACGCGGCGGGAGAAATCAGTGAAGCCGTTGGTGCACTGAATCATGGCGCAGGCGCGTTCAAAGCCCATGCCTGTGTCCACATGGCAGGCGGGCAGGGGGCGGAAGGTGCCGTCCGTCTCTGCATTGTACTGCATGAACACGAGGTTCCAGATTTCGATGCACTTGTCGCTGTCCTTGTTGACGAGCTTGCCCTGCGTATCGCCCGCGGGGGTCAGGTCAACGTGCAGCTCGGAGCAGGGACCGCAGGGGCCTGTCTCGCCCATCATCCAGAAATTGTCGTGCATGTTGCCGTTGACAACGTGCACCTTGGGGTCCATGCCCTTGCTCTCGAAGAGGGCAGCCCAAGCGTCGTAGGCTTCTTGGTCGAACTCACCGGGGTTGCCCGCCGCCTTGTCGGGGCAGTAAACGGTGGCGTACAGGCGCTCCACAGGGAAGCCCCAGCGCTCCACAATCAGCTCCCAAGCCCAAGCGATGGCTTCCTTCTTGAAATAGTCACCGAAAGACCAGTTGCCCAGCATCTCAAAGAAGGTGTGGTGGTAGGAGTCCTGACCGACATCCTCCAAGTCGTTGTGCTTGCCGCCCGCGCGGATGCACTTCTGCGTGTCGGTGGCGCGACCGGGCTTGTAGGGGGCTGCCAGCTCACCCAGGAAGTAGGGCACAAACTGGTTCATGCCCGCGTTGGTGAACAGCAGACCGGGACTCTGCGGCATGAGCGAGGCAGAGGGAACGACGGTATGTTCTTTGGAGTGGAAGAAATCCAGGAAACTCTGGCGGATTTGTGCTGCGGTCATCATAACATTAAAAAATCGGCGGGTGTCACACACCCTGCGCGGGTATTTTACCCTTTTCTTGCGCGCGTGTAAAGGCAAAATTAGGGCGTTATACAGCGCTTTTCAAATCATGGTATAGGGCTGTAGAGCCGAGGATTAAGTTTCAGGATGTGCTTAAGTCCGAAGGACGATGAATTGACAACGGAGACTGCTGCACGGCTTCGCGGTGCAGGTAGCGCCAGAAGTCGATGTGCGGGCTGTCGGCTTCCGCCGTTAAGCGTTCCTCTGTCATGCGGAAGGGGAAGAGGTGGACGGGTACGGGGCGGTCGGGAGCGGCGCGCAGGGCTTCCGCCACCAGCGTGTAGATTTCTTCGATGGCGGCATCCCCCATGGCAAGGCAGCCCACGGAACGCTCTTTGCCGTGTATCATGATGAAGCTCCCTGTGCGTCCGTGCGCGGTGTCGTAGGCGTTGGGGTAGCCGATATTGAAGGCAAGATGGTAGTTGCTGCAAGGGTTCAGGGCGCGCGGCGTGACGGCGTAAAAGCCTTCGGGTACCTGTCCGTCACCCTCGGCGGTCTTGGGGCCGATGGTGCCGCTTTGCCCCAAAATAGGGTAGGTGCGGTGCAGTTGCCAAACGCCGCCCTGTTGCACCCACAGCTCCAGCTCCGCTTCCTCTTTGAACGCCCGCAGAAAGACAGGACAACCGAACAGGTGCCCCAGTTGCGGCGTCACTTTTTGGCGGGCGGCGGCGCTGCGCTCATTTTCCGCCATGCCGAAAGCGGTGCGGGTGTAGGGTGAGGCTTGGTTCACGGCAGGGAAAAAAGAAGCGCAACGGTTAGGCTGCGCTTCCTGAAAAAGTGGTGGGTTCAGCGAAAAATCATTCAGCCTTGGGCGTTTCTGACGGTTTTTCTGCGGGCTTTTCCTCCGCCTTGGGTTCAGCAGCGGGGGCTTCGGGCGCTTCTGCGGGCGCGGCGGGTTTCTCCTCTGCCTTGGGGGCTTCGGGCGCGGGCTTGTCTGCCGTTTCGGCGGGCTTCGATTCCGTATTC
>JAZLFB010000117.1:0-10805 GCA_045615585.1 Akkermansia sp. | reverse complement strand
GCACCTCTGGTGCGCCATTATTCAAAAACCTCCAACTTCCAACCTCCAACTTCCAACTTTTTCATTGACTTTTCCCCCGTATCCCGCTACAATCCCTGCAACTGCTATGCTTCAAGAGTACTTTTCCGCTTTGATTCAGTTTGTGGCCGGCTTCGGCTTTGCCGGTCTCATCATCCTGTTGAGTATCGCTTTCGGTCGCCGCGCCAAGCAGCGCAAGGCCATGGAAATCCCCTACGAATGCGGTAACGTGCCTGAGGGTGACGGCTCTCCCTCCGTCTTTTCCATCAAGTTCTATCTGGTGGCTATCCTCTTCCTTGTGTTCGATTTGGAGGTGATTTTCCTCTATCCGTGGGCTCTCGGCTTCAAGGATATGGTGATGAGCAGCGCCGACGCCTTCTGGGGCATGGCGGCCTTCATCGCGGTGCTGATGGTGGCTTACTTCTACGCCGTCGGCAAGGGGGCGCTCACGTGGCACCGCAATCCCGAACCCCGCCGCTGATTCACCACGCTGCATTCATGATTTTCCGAACCCTGTCAGCGCTTGCCGCGGCAGGGCTCTTTTTATTTATAATTTAGAATTTATAATTGATAAAGTTTAAAGAATGCTGCGGCTGCGCCGCAGAGGAGTTTTCACTGGGCAACACACACCGCCCGCCGCCTGAAAGCGGCGACACCACCATAGAAAAACAGACTGCTTCGATTCAAAAACATTGCTTGCACTTTGATAGATGATACCTGCGCGGCGCAGCCGCGCCGAACTTCCTACTTTATAAATTATAAATTATAAATTTTAATTACTATGCGAACGACGCCGCAAGAACGCCAAGCCTTTCTCCGTGAAACCCTGCAACAACGCATCATCATGCTCGACGGCGGGCAGGGGACGATGGTGCAGAAACTGAAATTGCAGGAGGAGGACTACCGCGGCTCCTACTTTGCCGATAGGGAAAAATACCCGCGAGACCTCAAGAACAACAACGATATTTTGGCGCTCAGTCAGCCGCGGGTGTTCCGTGACATTGTGGCGGCGTACTTTGAAGCGGGGTCGGATATCGCCACCGCGCCCACGTTCTCCGCAACCTGTATCGGGCAGCATGAGTTCTTTCACATTGTGCCGCCCTGCGCCCACGACCAAGCGTACTACGAGGGCGTGTTGGCGGATGAACCGCTGCGCGCGCTGGTGCGTGAGATGAATCTGGCTGCCGTGCGCATCGCCCGCGAAGCGGCGGTGGAGGCAGAGGAAAAGTTGAACCGCCCCTGTCTGGTGGGCGGCTCCATCGGTCCGATGGCGGTGACGTGCTCCCTGTCGCCCGATGTGAACGACCCCGGTTTCCGCGCCGTGAACTTCGACCAGCTGCGCCGCGCCTACCGCGAGCAGGTGATAGCCCTTGCGGACGGCGGGGTGGACGTGCTGATGCTGGAGACGATTTTCGACACGCTGAACGCCAAGGCGGCGCTCTACGCCATTGAGGAGCTGCGCGGCGAGCGCGAGCTCCCGCCTGTCATCGTGAGCTTCACCATCACCGACAAGGCGGGGCGCACCCTTTCGGGGCAGACGGTGGAGGGTTTCTGGAACAGCATTCGCCATGCCCGCCCGCTGGCGGTGAGTATCAATTGTGCGCTGGGGGCGGATTTGATGCTGCCCTTTGCCCGCGAGCTGGCGGTGTTGGCGGACTGCGCCGTGGCCATGTACCCCAATGCGGGCTTGCCCGACCCGCTCAGCCCCACGGGCTATGAGCACAGCGCCGACCACATGGCGGGCATTCTGCGCGGCTATGCCGAGGAGGGGCTGCTCAACATGGTGGGCGGCTGCTGCGGCACCACGCCCGAATACATTGCCGCTATTAAGGAAGCCGTTTCTCCCTACGCCCCGCGCCCCATTCCCGAACGCAGAGTTGACCCTGTGATGCGCCTTTCGGGGCTGGAAGCCCACAACCACGACCGCGCCGAGGACGGCGTGATGTTCATCGGCGAGCGTTGCAATGTGGCGGGTTCCCCCAAGTTTGCCCGCCTGATTCGTGAGGGCAAGTACGAGGAAGCCGTCTCCATTGCCCGCGCGCAGGTGGAGAAGGGGGCCAAGGTGCTGGACTTCTGCTTTGACGACGGCATGATTGACGGACCCGCCGCCATGACGCGCTTCCTGAATCTGGTGGCGGCGGAACCCGATATTGCCCGCGTGCCGTTCATGATTGACTCCTCGAAGTGGGAGGTGATTGAGGCGGGGCTGCGCTGCTTGCAGGGCAAGGGCATTGTGAACTCCATTTCGCTGAAAAACGGCGAAGAGGAGTTTTTGCACCGCGCCCGCATCATTCGCCGCTACGGTGCCGCCGTGGTGGTGATGGGTTTTGATGAAAACGGTCAGGCCTGCGGGCGTGAGGACCGCATCGATATTGCCGAACGCGCCCACAAGCTGCTGACGGAGAAGGTCGGTTTCCCCGAAGAGGACATCATTTTTGACCCCAACGTGCTGACGGTCGGCACAGGCATTGCCGAGCACGCCAACCACGCGCTGCACTTCTTCCAAGCCGCAGCGGAGATTCACCGCCGCCACCCGCTGTGCCACATTTCGGGCGGTATTTCCAACGTGTCGTTCTCTTTCCGCGGTATCAACCCTGTGCGCGAGGCCATGCACAGCGCGTTCCTGCACCATGCGTCGCAGGGCGGGCTGGATATCTGCATTGTGAACGCCGCCCTCATGGATGATTACGACAACCTGCCCGCCCACCGCCGCAAGCTGGTGGAGGCCGTGTTGCTGAACAGCGAGGAGGACGCCACCGAATGCCTGATTGCCTACGCACAGGAGCTTGCCGCCCACAAGGCCGCTTTGGCGGCGGGCGGTGCCGCCCCCGCCCCCAAGAAAGAGACGGCGGCGGATTGGCGCAAGGGCAGCGTTCAGGAGCGTTTGGCCTACGCCTTGGTGCAGGGTGCCACGGAGTTTGTGGAAGCCGACACCAAGGAGGCCATCACCGTGTGCGGCTCGCCGTTGGCGGTGATTGAGGGACCCCTCATGGACGGCATGAAGCAGGTGGGCGAGCTGTTCGGCGCGGGTAAAATGTTCCTGCCGCAGGTAGTGAAGAGCGCGCGCGTCATGAAACAGAGCGTGGCGGTGCTCACCCCGCTGATTGAGGAGAGCCGCGGTGCCGCCGCTGCTTCGGCGGGTACGGTGGTGCTGGCAACCGTCAAGGGCGATGTTCACGACATCGGCAAGAATATCGTGGGTGTCGTTCTGGCCTGTAACGGCTACCGCGTGGTGGATTTGGGCGTGATGGTACCCTGCGAAGACATCATTGAAGCCGTGAAGCGCGAGAACGCCGACATGGTGGCACTTTCGGGGCTGATTACCCCCTCGCTGGAGGAAATGTCGCACGTTGCCGCCGCCTTGGAAGCCGCGGGGCTGACCGTGCCGCTGATGGTGGGCGGTGCCACGACAAGCCCCATGCACACGGCGTTGAAACTGGCACCGCACTATCCGAGCGGCTGCGTGATGCAGACGGCGGATGCCTCGACCATTGTTCCCGCCGCCGCCGCGTTGGTGGGGCCTGATAAGGCGCAACACCGTGCCGCCCTGTTGGCGGAACAGCAGAAGATGCGCGATGCGTTCGCGCAGAAGAATACCCCGCTTTACAGCTTGGAGGAAGCCCGCAGCCGCGCCCCGCAGCACGATTGGACGGCGGCTCCCCAGCCCGCGCCCGCCCGCACGGGTATCTTTACCGTGGGCGTACCCTGCGGCTGTGCCTGTCACCACCCGCAGCCGGACTACCCGCTGACATGGGAGCATCTGCTGGAGCGTGCGGATTGGAGCATCCTGCTGCGCTTCTTTGAGATGCACGATGTGTGGAACCCGCTGCGCAACGAACCCCACGCCGATGCCCCCGCCGACAAGGTGAAGCTGGCGCGTGAGATGATGGCTGATGCCCGCCGCCTGTTGGAGCAGGGGGTGAAAGAGGAGCGACTGCGCGCCGCCGCCGTGTTCGGTATCTGGCCCGCCCATGCCGCGGGGGATGACATCATGGTGGACGGTGGTACGGTGCTGCACACCCTGCGCCAGCAGAAGGTGAGCGAGAAACCGCGTTACGCCCTCAGCGATTTTGTGGCACCCGAAGGGCAGGGCGGCTATGTGGGCGCCATGCAGCTTTCCGTGACAGGCGGTGACACGTGGGCGAAGGAGTTGGAGCAGGTTGGCAACACCTACGATGCCCTGTTGCTCGGCGCACTGTGCAGCATGTTGGCAGAAGCCTTGGCGGAAAGCACACAGGCGGTCATTAACGAGCTGTGGCAGGGTGAGGGTTCCACCTGCATTCGCCCCGCCTGCGGCTACCCCAGCCAGCCAGACCACGCAGAGAAAAAGACCGTTTTCGACCTCCTGAACGCCACCGAGCGCACAGGCGCGACCCTCACGGAATCGTACATGATGCAGCCTGTTTCCTCCGTCTGCGCCCTACTCTTCAACCACCCCGCCGCCCGCTACATCACGGTAGGCCCCCTCGGCGACGACCAGCGCACCGACTACGAACAACGCACAGGGCGAAAACTTTAAGCCTCGGGAAGATTGTTCGCCGAAAGAAAAAACCGACCCTTGACGTGTAGTCAACGGTCGGCTTTTTTCTTTGGGAAAAGGATTATTCCTCTGTTTCGGCGGCAAAGCCCTTGCGGGTGGTGACAAAGAGGAAGATGCAGCCGATAACGGCGGCAAGGACACCGTAGAGCAGGAAGGTGGAGCAGGAGGCGGGGTCGGCTACCATGTGTGTCAGGTAAATGACAAGGAAGTTGCCCAGCGTGCTGGTCAGGAACCAGAAGCTGGAGACAAGGCTCTTCATCTTCTTACCCGCAGCGGTGTAGGCGTACTCAATGCCCGTGGTGCTCACCAGAATCTCCGATACCGTGAGCATGAAGTAGGGGATGCATTGCCAAAGGATGCTCAGTTGGACTCCCGTGTCCAGCTTTGCCTGCAGAGCCGCCACCACGCCGTAGGAGATGCCTGCCAGAATGATGCCGATACCCATGCGCTTGAGAGGGTGGCTCCACTTGCCGATGTAGGGGTACACCAGCAGCGTGACCAGCGGCACCAGCGTCATCACGAACAGGGGGTTGATGCTCTGCATCTCCTCTGCACCGAAAGAGAATTTGAACCAAGCCGTGTCAAGGTTGACTGCTACCATCTTCTCCCCCTGCAAGACCCAGCTGGTCATGGTTTGGTCGAAAAGGCTCCAGAAGGGAATCACCATGGTAAACACCGTCAACACGCGCAGCAGATTGCGGGCGTTGCGCAGCTCGTGCGCACTGTGCAGCGCGGCGGCTTCCTTGCGGCGGTAGAGCATGCTGCCCAGCACGCCCGCAAAGTTTTTCCACCCCAGCACATCCGCCAGTTTCAGCAGGGCACAGATGAGTGCCGCCACATACAGCAGCAGGGCGACCAACCCGCAGAGCATGGCGGTCAGTTCGCTCGCACCGCACAGCTCGGCCAGCCGTAAGGCACCGCGCTGCGTGCAGTCGCCGAGGGCAATCACCAGCGGAGCCACCACCACAAAGGCGGCAATGGAAAGAGCCGTGTCCGTGGCTTTGGCTACCGCTTCACCGCCGAACTTGTCACAGGCTTTCTTCGCCCCGCCGAACACGCGGCAGAAGAGGGCGGGCAGGAACTCCGGCTGTGAGGGCGCGCGGTGATGGTACTGTTTACGACCGCACCAGAAGATGAACGTGGACAGAGCCATGAAGATGCCGGGGATGCCGAACGCCCAGCTGTAGCCCATGTTCTGACGCACCCACGGAATGACGAGGAAGGAGAAGAACGAGCCGAGGTTGATGGACCAGTAGAACGCGGCGTAGACGCGCGTCATGGTCTTTTCGTCGTAGCCTTCGGCCACCTGATCGCCCACAAAGGCGGAGACGCAGGGCTTGATGCCGCCCGCGCCCAAAGCAATGATGAACAGACCCGTGAAGAGAATAATCTGCTTCATCTCTATGCTGCCCGCATAGTCGGCAAAGGCCAGCACTCCGTGCCCCAGACAGTAGAAGAGGGAGATGTAGAGAATCGTGCGGTAGCGCCCCAGAAAGCGGTCGGCAAGCCAAGCGCCGAGCAGGGGAAGGACGTAGATGAGGGCATTGAAGAGGTGGGCGATTTCCACCGCGTCGCTGTCCGACATCATCAGCACACCCGTCATGTACAGCGTCAGAATGCTGCGCATGCCGTAGAAGCTGAAACGCTCGCAGGCTTCATTGCCCACGATGTATTTGGTTTGAGTGGGAAAAGATGCCATGGCGGGGGAGGGGGTAAAATCAGTTGCCCGCGTGCTCAACGTTCTTCGAGAGCGTGACCTTGTAGCGACCGTAGGCCTCGTTCATCCACTCCAGCAGCACACTGCCGCGCAGCTGAGCGTTCTGCATGGGGATGAGCGAGAACGCTTTCATGGCGGCATATTCGGGAGATTCCTCGATGGTGCGTTCCGTCACCGCCGTGAAGCGGGCGCCGTCCTGCTGCACCACCAGCGGAGCCATCTTGCCGCTGTGCACGCTGAGAAGAGCCTGAGGCTCCATGCCCTGCGGCAGCTCGGCGGTTTCAAAGCCCACGCTCAGGGGACCGAAGTCGCTCACCTCGGCCTTGGCTTCGGCGGCCTTGGCAAAGGCGGCATCCACACCACCCTCGGCAAGCGCCTTTTCCATGGCGTCAAACAGCTCGTGCGCGGCAATGTCCAGCGCATGGTCGGCGCGCTCCTTGTTCAGGTCGGCAAGGGCGGCTTCGCGGGCTTCTTCAAAAGGCAGCACGGCGGGGGCGATTTCAGCCTCCACGCGCAGGAAGTACACTTTATTGTCCGCCGTGTGGTAGTAACCGCGAATCTGCGTGAGCTTGGGCAGCTGCTCAGCCGTACCGTTCTTGACGGCCTGTTCGTACTGCTCCACGGTGGGGGCGGATTCCACATCCCTGAAGGCGATTTCCGCCAGCGTGGCGGTCTTGCCGTTGTAGGTCACCTCCGTTTGCAGGGCGGGGGCGGCTTCGGATTCCGTGCTCAGGGGGAAGGTGGTGTGCACCGCGCCCTCGGCGGTCTGATAGTTGAACGGCTCGAACTCCGGGTTCTCGGCGGCGGCCTGTACCAGCTCATCGAAACCCTTGCCGTTGGCTTGGGACAAATCCTGCATCAGCGCATCGGAGGTCAGCAGCAGGGCATCGATGGAGGAACCCTCGCCGGGGGTCAGCGTGTAGAGGGAGACGATGCGGCGCGTGGCGCTCTTGTAGGCTTCCTTGTGTTCCTCCCAGTAGGCTTTCAGCTCTTCTTCCGTGGGAACGGCGGGGGCAGGGGCGGCGGCTGCGGGCAGCCAAGCCGTCTTGCCCGACATTTTCTGAACGTGCATATCCACCAAGTCGGAGGTGGTCTTGCTCTGGCAGCGCACGCCGTCCGTCAGCAGGTTGGACAGGCATTCCCACACCATCATGTCGCTCACCACGCTGCGGAAGGCTTTTTCCTGGGCGTTGTTGGCGGCACCCTTGTAGTAACCCGCCATGCGCTGGTAGAGCGGCTGGTCGAAGCTGCCGTCGGCATTGCGGAAAGCGGGCATGGCCTGAATGTAGGCGTCAATCTGCTCCTTAGAGGGGGAGATACCCAGCGCGGCGGCTTCCTCGTGCAGCACGATGCGGTTCACGGCAATGTTCACCTCGGCATGTTTGGCGTAGCCGTAGCACCAGTTCTGCAACAGGCTGCGCGTGAAATCCAAGAAGCTGCTGATTTCGGGGTGTTCACCCAGATAGGCCTGCATGGCGGCGGCTTCCGTTTCATTCAGCGTGTCATCCTGATTGGTGTCAAACTGATTGCGGAGCTTGGTCTGCGTCTGGTTGGAAAGCTGGCTCAGAATGTACTCACCCTGCTCACCCATGTTGGTGGTTTCGGGGTAGGAGTAGCCTGTGCCGTTCACCTGCACATAGAAGTCGCGGCGAAGCTGGCTGCCCTTGTCGCCATAGTCCATCATCACCAAGCCGACACCCACGCCGGCGATGACAATCAGAACGAAAATGGAGTTTTTGCGGATGAATTCGAGTACGCTCATAATGGAAAAAGGTTACGGTTCTGCCTGTTTGAATCTACAGGATAACACGCCTATTTTACTCTCTTTTTTGCCTGTTGCAAGCAGGAAAAGCGCTCTCTGTGTCATTCGTTGTTTTTCTTTTCGCTTGCTGTCCTGTCAAAAAAATGCCCCCTTGCCTGTTCGGTCAAGGGGGCAGAACATCAGAAAAGCCTGTTTTTATTGAAGGGTGAAGTTTACTTTCCAAACGCGGATGGTGTTTGAGTGCTCCGTTCCGATAGCTCCTTCATGGACGGTTTCCGCTACGCCGCTTGTGGGTGTTTGGAAATGCAATTTGATTTCTTGGTTGCCTTCGCCGTATTGAATGATAACAGTACCCAAGGAGAGCCCTGCCGTATAGGTGTATGGGGTGCTGCAGCCGCTTTCAAATGCATGACCGGCATTGAAGGAGATGGTCTGCCGTCTCTTCTCTGCTACGAAATCTCGGGCTCTATTCTGCCACGTTTGGTATTCGCCGGATTCTAAATTGCCGTTCATCTGTTTGAATTCATCACTATTCAGTTCAACCTTCCATGAACATTGACTGCTGTCCAGAATCAACGTTCTGCCGTCGATGTCGGCAGGGGCGGCTGCTGTTACAACGCCGCCGGCGATACCGGCGTTCAACAACTGTTGTTCTACCCCGGAGATGATATTGTCTCGGTTGGCAATCAGACTATTGTTGTCAATAGGAGTGCTCTGCGGGGCGGCGGCGGTTGAGGTGTTGCCCGTGCAGGAGGAAAGGATGAGGGGAAGGATGATGCTGACGAAATGTATCTTATTGAATATCATGTCTATAGAGAAAATGTAAAAATCGTGCCGAGTACCGTAGAGGTAAGACGTTTCTTAACTTCTGCAAGAGTAACATAACGGATGCAATGAATCAATCCTGAATTGCCTGTTTTTGTCCCGTTTTTCATTTTCGAGTGCATCGCTTGAAAAATTCGTTAATTTCCTCTTCTTTTCTATGTACTCAATATCAGCGAGTCAGCGGCACCGACTGAAAATGTCTGTGTCATGACTAACATTTTTTTCTTGCGTGCAGGGTGCCGAATCTGTATAAATGCCCTGCGTTATCTTATGAAGTCCGTATCTGCTTTCTCTCTCGCTCTTGCCTCTCTGCTTTGTTTGTCCCCCTTGAATGCTGAAGAGGGAACCGAAATTTTTTCGCAGGAGGCTCCTGATGTTCAGGCTGCCCCCGAAGAACAGTCTGTTGTGGAAGAGGTCCGCTATCGCGACCCTTATAAAGCGATGTATGACCGCCGCGCTTCTGTGGTGGAGATTGAAATTCTGCCCGCATGGAATTTGACCGAAGCGCAGATGGAAACGGCCAAACGCGAACCCGTGGTGAAGGAGGGCTCCAACCCTGTGCGCTACCTTTATCCTGAAGATATCGCCGCGACGGAGGAAGAAAAGACCAGCGGTGCCGCGCTTACGGATAAGCAGCGCGCCAATATGAAGAAGGCTCGTCGCCGCGCGATGGATGCCGCCTGCATGCAGGCTTACCATGAGACCGAGCGCTACAATAAGGAACATTCCGAGGAGATTGCCGGCAAGGAAAAGCAGGGCAAGCACATTGTTATCAATCTGAAAAAGCAGCAGGGGTACCTGAAGGATGGCGAAAAGGTGCTGCTGACGTTCAGCGTGTGCAGCGGGCGCAAGGGCAAGTCCACACCCCGCGGTCATTTCCATGTGTTGGATAAGGACCTTCACCATCACTCCAATCTTTACAATAATGCCAGCATGCCTTACTTTATGCGCCTGACGATGGGCGGCGTGGGGCTGCATCAGGGGCATTTGGCCGGTTATCCCGCTTCTCACGGCTGCATTCGCCTGAGCCAGAAGACGGCGCGTTACCTCTTCAATTGCTGCGCCGTCGGCACGCCTGTGTTCGTCTATTGACGGCGCTTGCCTGATATTTAGTCTTGTTAGTCAAATGCGGCACTCGGTTACCAAGAACCGAGTGCCGCATTGTTGTTGGGCTTCCTTATCGTATCCTAATGTTGTAACCCTGCGTTGTTTGGGGATGGCTGAATTCCACCCCCGCCGAACAAAAAAGCGCACCCGATTGGGTGGAGACGGTGAGGGGTGAGGCGAGGGAAAAAAGGTGGTTGGTAATGCAACAGAGAAGTTAGCATGCCCTTGCGGTCATGCGGTCGGGACGCTGTCGGCGGGAGTGGGATTTCCCCTCCGGGGCCGCCCCCCATGCCCCTGCTGGCGCAGGGGTGCCCGCCCACAAAGCACCCGAGGGCTCGGAGGGGGATTGGACAAACTTGCATGGCAAGTTTGCCCCGGAGGGGTGAGCGCCCGTGGGGCGGGCGCGAATCAAGTGTGTGGGCGGCATGGGGGCGTAGCTTGCCACCGGCAAGCTACGTCCACGAATAACGGTCGCTGTGCGCCCGTTATTCTGTGGGGCTGAATCCCACCCCCGCCGAACAAAAAAGCGCACCCGATTGGGGTGAGACGGTGAAGGTTGAGGCGCGGGAGAAAAGGTTGTTGGTGGTGCAACAGAGAAGTTAGCATGCCCTGGCGGGCATGCGGTCAGGACGCTGTCGGCGGGAGTGGGATTTTGCCTCCGGCACCGCCCCCCATGCCCCTGCTGCGCAGGGGTACCCCGCAAGAGGTGTCTTGCGGGCATGGGGGCGTAGCTTGCCACCGGCAAGCTACGCCCACGAATAACGGTCGCTGCGCGCCCGTTATCCTGTGGGGCTGAATCCCACCCCCCGCCGAACAAAAAAGCGCACCCGATTGGG
>JAZLFB010000116.1:0-1904 GCA_045615585.1 Akkermansia sp. | reverse complement strand
CGACTGCTACCGCATTGCAGATATCCTGAGCGATCCGGCGGCGCGTGCATCCACCTTCGGCAGCGCGCCCATGCTCACCTTTCCCTTCCGCTGCGCATGCAAGACCGGAACATCGTCCAACTACCGCGACAACTGGTGCGTGGGTTTCACCAAGGAATTCACGGTCGGCGTGTGGGCCGGCAATTTCGACAACACGCCGATGGAGAAAATCAGCGGTATCTCCGGCGCGGGACCCATCTTCCACCGCGCCATGCTGCTGGCATACGAGCACACCGCTGAAACGCCTTCCTTTCTGCAAAGGCCGGAGGGTATCGCGGATGTGAAAATCGACACGCGCACCGGCGGTGCCGCCCGCGTAGACACCCCGCCAGAGTGCGTGCGGACCGAGCTCGCGCTCGCGGAGAGCCCGCCCGCAGAATCCACCGCGTACGATGAAATCGGCCGCGCCGTGCTGGATTCACGCTATGCGGAGTGGTACGCGCAAACTCAGCCGCTGCGCCTCTACGCGCTAGATGCTACCGCGCAGGGCAACCGCGCCCCCTTCATCCTCATCCCTGCGGATGGGGCCACCGTGCTGCTGGACCCCAACCTCCCCGCCAACGGCTCCATGGTGGAGCTCAAATCCACCCTTCCTGCCGCCTCCACCACCTGGCGCTGCAGCACCCTCCGCATCATCAAGGAGGGCAACACCTGGTACGCCATTGCCACCCCGGGAACCCACACCATCCACGCCACCGACCGCGCCAACGGCCTCCACGCCCAATCCACCATCACCGTCCGCCAGCCGTAGGCATCCACCGAAACTGTTTCGTCATGACGTCATTTTTAGTTGTGCATTTTTGCCTTTTAGGTGCTTAATAGGGGTGTATGAAACTTCCAAGGGGAATCAACCGCAAGACAATCATCGCGCTTATCACGGCCTTGGTGGTGCTGGTGGGCGTGTGGGAGGTGCGCAGCCACCTCCGGCACGAGGCGGAGGCCGTCAGGCCCGGTGTTGCGGACGATCTCTCGCTGCTGCTGGACGACCATTTCGTGCGCACGGAAGAGGACATCCTGAAGGACTCCACCGTGGACATTCGGTGTGCATGCGATGCGAAGGACCTGGGGGCGACCGTGAAGCGCGTGGCGGAGGAATTCGCGCAGCGGCATTATGGCTCCCATCTTGCCGAAATCCGCGTCTCCGGCTTGTCCAAGCCCGTCTATTTCGAGATGACCAGCCACGGCAACGGGGGCCTCTGCGTCCCGAACAGCTTGGGCTGGTACGAGCATTTCAAGGTGTATGACCAGCACGACGACGGTCGTCTCTTTGATCCGCCCGTGGCGGATATCAAGATGAGCGAGCCGGAAGCCGACGGCTCCTACAGCATCGAAATCAAGGCGAACGTCCGCGAAACCGACGGCCGCATCATCCAGACGATGCAGAGCTTTACCGATGGCGGGGGCGGCGCCGAGTGAAACGTCATTTCACTTGAGGCGGGGGCGCTGAGACACCCCACATGCCAACCAATCCCCATAACCCCGCTTGCCTGGGTGGTTCGTGGCACCAACTTATTCCACGGTGAAGCGGATGCCGCCGTAGGAGCGGGAGGCGCCGGGCATGGATTTCGTGAGGGTGCAGGTGCCGGAATGGGGAGTCTCGAAGGTGAGCCAAATCATCACGGACTCCGGCCCGGAGCAGTAGATGCGGGCGGTGTTGGGCCCGGTCTTGGTGTAGGAGCAGAAGTTTGGCGGACCTGATTTCTCCGGTATGGTGACGGGATCCGGCTTGTAGTTGGAGGCGTGCGCGGGGTAGGGGATATCGCCCTCTGCGGTGGCGCGGGCGGTGGTCTGCTCCTCTGTGGCGGGAGAGAACGTGAAGGTCATGCCGACCGCGCTCTGCGGTGCCACGTCCGGCGCATCACCGG
>JAZLFB010000115.1:0-15721 GCA_045615585.1 Akkermansia sp. | reverse complement strand
TGGCAGGGAAAATGGAAGAGCGATTTCAGACACTTCTTCACCTTTATCAAAGGAGTGCTATGGTGCCAACGTGACGTGTTGCGTCTCATATCCGACTATGGGACAGCAGGGGGGGCGAAGATATGTGGATTTGTGTCCGAGTATCCCCTTTTTGAAGGGAATTGACTGGTCTTTGATAGAATGATATGGGACAGCACATGTCCATCTGAGTCTGTTTTCGCGGAAAAGTTCTAAACCCTATTTTTCAAAATACTACCTCACAAGCCCCTGTTTATACAGATAGAGCCGACTCATCGTCGGCTCTATGGGATGGTAATGATTTTTAATTTATAATTTATAAAGTTTGAAGTTAGGCGCGGCTTCGCCGCGCGGGATTTTTCGCATCTGACGTTCTAATCTGTTCCCTATCATGAATGATATAAACACGACACCTCGCAAACGGCGGCTTGGTGTCCGCATTCTCCTTTGGTTGGTCTCGCTGCTGCTCTTGGGGGCGGTGGCGGCAGGTGCCTGCGGCGCGTATTGGCTGTACGGCTGGCGTTGGGGTGATGCGGGGGTGAGCGACTGCCGCGACCCCGAATTGCAACAGGTGCTCCGCAGCATGGACGAACGCCTGTGTTCCCAAGAGTTGCGGGAGGAAAGCCGCCAAGCGATTGCCGCCATAGATGGCTTCTGCGGCTTTACCATTAAAGACGGAAAACTCATCCGCGAAGAAGTGCAGGAAACGGCGTTTACCCGCGCACGCCAACAGCTGGAGGCGGACATCGGCATCCGTAAGCTGCATGCCCCTCAGCGCGACCTCATTCGCCGCGCTGCCGAAGAAGGGCGGGCGGATGTCTGCCATGAGAACGGTTGCGACCTCCTGTGGATGGCACTGCATTATTATCAGCCCGCGCTCGTTCCCTATCTGCTGGAGCACGGCTGCGACCCGAACAAGGTCTGCGACCCGTTCAGCCTCGGCTTCATTCAGGAAACGGCGTTGTCTGCGGCGCTCGGCCTGTCTCCCTACGCTGCCCTCAAACGCGCCCCAGTGGAGGAACGCACTGCTATGCTGCGCCTGCTGTGCAGCCACGGCGCGGAGTGGGCCAACATGCCGCGTTGCAACACCATCGTGACGGGTACGCTTCTCTCCGAAATCAGCAAAGCGGATGCTGAGACGCTGCTGCGCACGATGCTGGAGCTGGGCTTCCGCCCCGACCTGTATTCGGGGGAGGGGGAACCGAGCGCGTTTTTCGCCGTGCTGTCCGCCATGCCGCATGCGGTGGAGATGGCACAGGAGCTGCAACGCCTCGGTTGCCTGAACACTGACCCGAACGTGCCGATGCAGGATTATCTGCCCCTTCATGAAGCCATACGCGGAGAGAACATCGCTTTGGTGGCATGGCTGCTGGAACAGGGTGCCGACCCCAACGCCGCGGATAAGAGACTTCAAACGACACCTCTCCGCATTGTGTTGGATACCATGAGCGACATGGTCGATGACGGCGACGATGAGAACGATGCTTCCGCACCCGCCCCAACGGAAGATGAAGAGACGAAGAATCTGACAGACATTCTGGAGCTGCTGCTGCGCCACGGTGCCACGCCGCCGCCCGCCGATAAAATCCCCTTCGACAAGCTCCCGCCCCGCGCCGCCGAACTGCTGCGCTCCGCAACGCCTTGATTTTCCGCTCCCCGCCGCCCCCTTTTCGGTTTCAGGGCAATTTCTCCATTGCCTTGCGGGGCGGGGGCTGGTAGAATAGCGGCAGCGTATGCCAGCGTTCTCCCCTTTCCAGCACCAACTGTGGCCCGATGCCGTTTGGGATGTCTCCGGTGCGTTTGTCAACGACCGCGAGCTTGTCTCCTTTTTTGACTTCTGTAAAAACACGCTGGGCTTTGAACCCTTCCACATTGTACACGGTGCGCCGCTGTACGAGTGGAACAGCGGGCGCGTGCTGAAACACCTGTTGCGCGATACGGGCGAAATCCGCACCGCTGTGCAGGAGTACGCCAAACGCCGCATTGCCCTGTACCTTACCTTCACCAACCTGCTGCTGGATGAACGCCACATGAGCGACCCGCTGGGCAACGGCCTGTGCCTGTACAGCGCGCAGAACAACCCCACGGGGCGCAACGGCGTGATTGTGGCAAGCGACCTGCTCGCCGCCCACATCCGCCGCGAGTACCCCACGCTGAAACTCATTTCCTCCATCCTGAAAATCACCAACGGCGGCGGCAAGGGCAAGATTGATAAATACAAGCAGCTTGCCGACACCTACGATGAGGTAATGGTACACCCCGACGATGTGCTGAACACCGACCTGTTGGAGAAGCTGGAGGACAAGGAACCCTACATTCTGCTGGTGAATGAATACTGCATCCGCAACTGTCCGCTGCGCCCCCTGCATTACACCACGCTGTCGCAGACCGCGCTGCGCTTCAACGCCTTTGATTCCACCGCCTTTGAGAAGAAACAGGCGGGCAACGGTTGCCGCAGTCTGCAAACTCTCTTAACGGATGAAAAGAAGGGGGTGCTTGCCCTCAACACGCCTGAAATCGCACGGCTGCGGGCGATGGGCTTCCGCCACTTCAAGCTGCAAGGTCGCGGTCACGCCAACGCCTCGGCCATCCTGTTCGACCTGCTGCGCCTCGTCCTGCGCGAAGACAGCGACGAAGAAAGCACCATGCACCGCGCCGCCCAGCTGTTCTGGGAAACGATGAAGGGGTAAAGTTGGAAGTTGGAGGTTGGAAGTTGGAAGTATGAATAGAGCGTGGCTCACGCCACGGACAATCAACAAACGCAAAGCGCCCATGACGGTTTCTGACAAGTTCCAACCCTATTCTTCCACCAAGGGGTCAATATCACTCACCATCCGCATGTCGGACAATACATACCACTATCTCCGAAACGGCTTGTTGCCTGTAGCCTCGCGTTCCCTTCCCCTGCACGCGCAGCGTGCCTAACTTAATACTTCCAACCTCCAACTTCAAACTTCCAACTTTCATGTCCTCTTCCCCCCACAAGGCTGATTTTCTCACCTCTTCTTATCTGCCGCAGGCCGAATGGACGGTGGGCGGTGCATTCCGTTTTGACAGCTCGCTGCAAACGCTGATTGGCTTCCTGAAAAATCAGGTGGGGGCGTACCGCATCACCCAAGCGGCGGGGGCACCGCCCTGCCTGTGGTCGCTGGACTACTTTGTGCAACGCCGCCCGCTGCATTACCGCGACTACTGTCAGGCCTTGGAAAACTACGCCGCGCTGGGGGTGGGTGTCACGCTGGTGTTCGATAACCCTTTCCTTGAGGACGATGTGCTGGAGGACGGTTACGGCATGCTGCTGGTGCAGGAGCTGTACAAGCGCGACCGCCTGCGCCGCAACGCCGTCTGCGTGGCAAGTGATAAACTGGCCGCCAAGATACGCACTTTTTGCCCGCAGCTGCCGCTGCATTGCCATTTCAACCGCTTGGCGGCGGAAAGCAAGCCCCGCACGCCCGAACTGTACCGCGCCCTTGCCGCGCAGTACGACAGCGTGTGCCTGCACCCCGCCGACGGCGGCAACGCCGAACTCATCCGCGCCCTGACGGAGACGGGCGACCCGCACCGCTGGGCGGTGGTGGTGAACGACCCCACCCTGCGCGAAGCCCCCATGCGCGGTGACCATCTGCAACTGCTGGCCCACATGCGCCGCGCCCCCTACAATGCCATGCTGATGGGGCTGCGCGCCGGGCTGATTGACCACGAAGGCGAGCAAAACCCCGCCAAGCTGTTGGCGGGTGCCAAGAGCACCTGTAACCTGACACGCGGGGAAACCAAGGCTCTGTATGCCGCAGGCGTGCGCCGCTTCATCCTCCAGAGCCAACTCTTCCGCAACGAGATGACCCTGCTGTGGGACATCCTGCACAGCATCCCCGCCAACGACCCCGCCATCAGCAACAAACGCGCCTTAGTCGCCGGCTCCGCCATGGCCGAATTCGGGCAACCCGGCAGCGATTTACCCAGCGGTCTGAAACATTTTTCGTTCTCTGACTACGAGTAAAAAAAGGTTTATCGGGTTTATCAGGTTTAAGGTTTATCAGGTTACATGATTCGTGCGCCCTTGTGGGCGCAAAAACACGCCGACGAGCCTCAATCCATTCAACTTTTCGCTCTTCCTTATGCCAAGCGCCGGCCGCTCAATTTCGCACCTGTCAGCTCATCGTGCCGCACCACGGTGGGGTGATTAATCGCGCGTCCCACGGTCTCCCGCAGGCGGCAGACGCTGAAACCCGCCGCTGCTTCATCATAGGCGGGTCGCCATGCGGCAATCACGGCGGGGGCGGACTCCGAATCCATGCAGAGCGGGCAGACTTTCACCCCGATGCGCGAGGGCTTGGGCGTTAAGCGGGCGCGCCAGCAATCCTGCTTTTCGCACAGCTGCGTGTAGAGCGGGTCGGCATCCAAGGCCTCAAACAGCTCCATCATGCGGTCAGAGCCTAAGTAGACCCCCTTGCCCGCGGCAATCACGCGGAATCCCTTGGCCGTGCGGTACACACGGAATCCCAGCGACTCATCCGCCGCACACAGGGCACGCACGCGCTCCAGCAGAATCTGCTCCTCCGTCTTACCCCTGCCGAACAGGCTTGCCAAGGCATTCAGGAACCCGCCCCGCACGCGGTCTACATCGATAACGCAGACATCGGTCGTGTTCAGCACCAAAGCACCCGAGCGGTTGCGCGTCACGATATTTTGTTCATCCCAGCGTTCCTCCGTCACCTCGAACACGGCGGCATACGTCTCGCGCAGCTCTGCCATCGGGCGGAAATCACCCCGCTCATAACAACGGCGCAACAAATCCGCCATCTGCTCCATGGCCTCACGCGCCGCCGCCATCGACTCAAACGACGTGCCGCTCACCCGCGACGGTTTACCATCACACCGCCCCATCGGGCGTTTCTCTCGAATCCAAAAAGGAGGAAGGTTCATGAAAGTTGGAAGTTTGAAGTTGGAGGTTGGAAGTATTGAGTTAGGCGCGGCTTAGCCGCGGGGAATTTTTGGAACGCGAAGCTAAAAGCCGGATGCCGTTTTGAAATGATGGTATGTGTTGTCCGACAGGCGGATGAGGAATCCTGATATTGCGGGAATTCCCACTACAAGGTGGGAATTCCCAGTCTCTATCCTCTCCTGATTCGTTGGACAGGCAACCAAGTCTGTCAGCTCGTCCCGCACGCGCTTTGTGCTAATCGTTACAACGTGGCGAGAGCCACGCTAAATTCACACATCCAACTGCCAACTCCCTTTCAAATCATTCATCCGTGTTCAGCTTCAACTTACTCATGTTCAACATTTATAAATGAAACTCGTTTCTCATCATCCTGCTTAAACTAGACAGCGATTTAATATATCCAAGATTGCAATATTCAAAATCTTGAGTTAAGCTATCCCATTGCATCAGGCCTAAATTATGGCATAGCGTTTTCTTATCAACAACTGTTTCTATATGCGACAAATGTCTTTTTGACGAGAGTATATCCATTAAACGCCTACTAGCTCCATTGTCTATATTTATTAGTAAACCATATTTTGCTCCTGCAACAAGGCAATAGCCAACTAGTTGTGACCATTCCTTTAGGCCTACACTACTCTTGCACTTTATTTCCAATATTAAAAGTTCGAAATGATTTCCATCCGTAACAATGGCAAATATATCGAGATCTAAGGGCGGCACGTTTTGGGCAAATAGTTTTGCACATTCACACAAATCTGGATGCTCTTCTATTATCTTAAGAAGATTTGTTCTAAGTTCTCCGATTCCCCAAAAAACATGCAATTTCTTATCAGACTGCGTCCTAAAATTGCTTGTCAACTGAAGTTCTATGAAATTTTTAATTTCCGGGTAATAGGAAATTTCATTTCTCCTTTGATTCATGCACGTAAATCCTCCTCGGTAATTCTTCTGACTAGAAGTTTGTATGGATTCCTCTGACAACGGCTTATAAGTTTAGCGTACAAGGTAGGATTATGAGCTCCGACCATAGCAGCTTTCTCATCTTTTCCAATTATTAGAGGGGTATAAAGATCAGGAATTCTGACATCTACGGCAATATTTGGATTAACTTGAAGATACCTTCTTACTAACTCTTCATAATTACCTTTTACACGTTTACCCTTTACTTCATCTTTATCTGCCAAAACGTACGCAATAGCCTGCAAAATCTCTGTTACGGGATACCCGCAAGATTGATTATCTCCAAAGCACAACGCATTTTTCGACTGAGCATATTTCTTAAAAAAATGAGAAACCTTCAAGTGCTTAATGCAATATTTTCGAGCAGAAAGCAAACTATCGGTTCTGCAGATTTTATCTATCTCTTCTATAGTGCCCTTGTGTAAAATTGGAAAAGGATTTATTATTTCCCCAATTCTATTAAAGCATTTGTCTAACTCACTATAAGGAGCATGCTCACACCCCATGACAGCACAAAAGTGACGGAAATGAATATAATGACCGCCTCTTATATTTTCAGGGAGCCGAATATCGACTTCACTCGGATGCACACAAGTAGGAGTTACATGAAAATCGCGAATCTCGCACGATGTGCTTTCATGAGTTTGCCGTTGCAACTTTCTATTTTCGCATGAAGACTCCGCTTTCGTTCTAAATGCAAACGCACCGAATTTAGCGTATTGATCTAAAAGAACTCGTAATTTAAACCCCTTATGCCATGCATCATAATAGGGGTCTTTTGTACAATGAATATTCGGGTGATTCCAATTAACTTGATCGGGTATACAATTTATACTATATAAAAGTCTACACAGGTCACAAACAAAGTTAAAATTATATCCTTTAATTTCAAAAGACAATACTTGGTGTTCATCGCTAAACCTGCGGTGTGACTTCGCCATGCTTCCTATAGTATCTGCTAATCCTGCAATGAATCTGCGCTTTAAATTGTCATCCACCAAGTCTTCAACAATACGATTGATGCTAACGTTTGTTTTAATCTCTCCGGCACATTCAATATCGTAATACTCAAGATCTGTTCGCACTTGAGACATATCGCCTTCACACAGGATATTCCAGTAGGAATCAGATGCCTCATACTGTATATTGATTCCATAAACTGCACGAAACATCTGTCCAACCTTTCGTAAGATATCGTTTGCTATATTACCTGCGCGTTCGGGATTTTCATGTAATGACCCCCATTTCTTAAATGGTAATTGTATACGAAAAACATCCTTCGCATCACCAAACACTCCACCCCCAATGATTAGTCCAAGCAAATATGCTTTATCTGTGTCCATAACGATTCTTACTTCGATTGAGGAAAAATTTGTTCCATAATAGCCTTGGCAATATTGTACGCAAGATTAACGGGAACAGCATTACCAATGACTTTATACATTGCCGTAATGTTTTTAGGCGAGTCTGTTATGAATTGAAAATCATCGGGAAATGTTTGAATGCGAGCAATCTCCCGAACGGTATAGCGACGATTCTCTGTCGGATGTATGATTCCGCAATTTTCGGGTTGAGCAGAAGCTGTAATAGTGCCGCAAATTTCATTTCGAGAAAAGCGGCGATAAAAATTGGGAGAATGATATTTCCTCATATCATCTCTAATTTTTTTAAATCTTGGCGCCAAATGTTCATATGGAACATCTTTCCAAGAACCTCCTTCCGGAATAAAGGAAATCATTTCCAATGCTTGCGGAGAAAGTGGCCAATCAACATGATTGGTTGAGTCCTTGGGAATATCCAACACATGACGAAGATAAAGATTATTCTTGGTCAATTTATGAGGAAAAAGGAACTGTTTTTCTAAATCTTTTCGAACTCCTACAAAAAACACCCTTTGCCTGTTTTGTGGAACCCCATAGTCAGAAGCATTAACAATTTGGTATACTACGTTATATCCAATATTGTTCATTTCTGACAAATCTTCAACTATTACATCGGCCAAATTTCTTCCATCTATGTATTTTGTAGACAATAATCCTTTAACATTTTCAAATACAATCACCTTAGGCATCTTCTTCTCAATAATACGAAGACACTCCTTATAAAGCATGCCGCGTGAATCATGTACACCCTTTCTACTACCTGCATTTGAAAATGGCTGGCAAGGAAAACCTGCTATCATAATATCGCCGTCAGGTATATCATCTTCAGCAACATCCAAGATATTACGTCTATCAATATCACCAATGTTTAAGGAATATACTGATTGCGCATCAGAATCGAAATCGTTTGCCCAAACGATTTTAAACCCCGCTTTTTTAAATCCTAAATCCATGCCTCCGCAACCGGAAAAAAGGGAAATGGCCCTTGGCGCAGACACAATATTGGCCTTTTCATCCTCATTCCATACAGAATCCCAATCCAGAGGTAGGGTATAAGCAGTTTGTTGGTTTGTTTTCTTTAGGGCGCGGGGCATGGTGTATTGCATGACGAAACGAGTCTAGCCAAATGTATGCAATTTGTCAATTCTAAAGTTAGAAAGTTAGAAAGCCACACTCTCTTGCTCAAAGATTTGTATCAGAAGGCAATTCTAATCTCACTGCTGGTTCCAACAGAACGAAAAGACTCCTTAGTTTAAGGCCTAATAGTGCATTATTCAAAATCATGCATACTCGTGTGATATAGGCGGCTTTTACAATCTGTGCAGATTTGTCGCTCCTGATATAAAGCAGCTAAATGGCTATAAGTATAATGTTCTGTTTTGATGAGGTGGGAATTCCCGTCTTTGGTGAGAATTCCCACTTTTTTACAAAATTCCCAACCTATAACTTTCCTCAAACATTCCTCCGTCCTTCCAGCGCGCGCATCAGGGTGACGGCATCGGCGTGGCCTAGGCCCGCGCCCGCGGGCATGCCTTGGGCAATGCGGGTGACGCGGCAGGGGAGTTTCGATAACTCCTCCGCCAAGTAGAGCGCCGTGGCTTCGCCCTCCACATCGCTGCCGACGGCCAAAATCACCTCGCAGCCGGGGTGGGCAGCCACGCGTTCACAGAGTTTCGAGACCGACAAATCCTCAGGCATCACACCGTCCAGCGGGGAAATCTTGCCGCCCAAACAATGGTACAGCCCGCGGAACATGCCGCAACGCTCAATCGGCAGTACATCGGTGGGTTGCTCTACCACGCAGAACACACCGTTGTCGCGGGCGGCATCCGCACAGGCCGTACACAGCTGCCCGTCCTCCGCAAAGAAACCGCATTCGGGGCAGGTGCCCACCGTGTCTGCCGCCGCCGTCAGCCCCGCTGCCAAGCGGCGCGCCTCGTTGCGCCCCTGTTGCAGAAACCAGAGCGCCAGACGCTCCGCCCCGCGACTGCCTACGCCCGGCATACGCTTCAGCGCGGCAATCAGCTCCAACACGGCGGGGGGGTATTCCTGCGCTTTCATGCGGTGCGAATCAAATGCGAAATTTCCGAACCGAACCATGTGAGCAGCACCGCCGCCAGCGGGGCCGACATGTTCAGAATACCGCCCCACAACACGCACAGCATGCCCGGCAGCAACAACACCATAAACGCCGCCGTCAGCATGGTGAGCCGCCACGTAAAATGACGCTCGCGCAGCAACACAATGCCCAAATAAGCCGTTACGACAATGCACAGACCGAACTGCCCCGCATGATCGAGCAGGGATTCCTGCGCCTCTTCCGCCCCGATGTAGAACGGATTACCGCCCAGAAAGCGAATCTGCTCCAGCTCCAGCCACTCCGTCACACCGAACAGCATGAGCAGCGCCACCGCCAACAGCGTGCCGAAACACAGCAGCGACCAACGCACAAACAGGTGGTCGGCCTTGGTCATCTTCTGCGGCGGGCGCACGCGGCGCATCGCCTCTTTAATGCGTCTTTTCACAGGGGGAACGGATAAAAAGTGAAATCGGGGAACAGCGGGAAAAAGAACGCGGCGACAAGTGGAACCCCACCTGCCGCCGCCGAAATGTTGAACTTACCGTGTCGCGCAGCAGGTTTTATTCCGCATAGCGCTTCACGATGAGCGAGGCGTTGTGACCGCCGAAACCGAAGGAGTTGCTGAGGGCGACATCCACCTTCATGGCGCGACCCTTGTTGGGGCAGACATCCAAATCGCATTCGGGGTCCTGATTGAACACGTTGATGGTGGGGGGCACAAAGTTCTCCTCGATGGCCTTGATGCAGGCCAGCAGCTCGATACCGCCGGCAGCACCCAGCAAGTGACCCGTCATGGACTTGGTGGAGGACACCACCAGACCGTTCTTAGCGTAGTCACCGAACGTGCGCTTGATGGCCTTCGTCTCGCAGATGTCACCCAGATGGGTGGACGTGCCGTGCGTGTTGATGTAGTCCACATCGGTGGGCTGCATACCCGCGTGCTTAAGAGCCATCTCCATGCAACGGCTGGCACCCGTGCCTTCGGGGTCGGGGGAAGTGAGGTGATAGGCATCCGCACTCAGACCATAGCCCACCAGCTCGGCGTAGATGCGGGCACCGCGGGCCTTGGCGTGCTCCAGCTCTTCCAGCACAATCACACCGGCACCTTCGCCCATCACAAAGCCGTCGCGATCCATGTCGTAGGGTCGGGAAGCCGTCTGCGGGTCATCCATGCGGGTGGAGAGAGCCTTCATGTTGGCGAAACCGGCAATACCCACGGGCTGAATGGAAGCCTCGGCACCGCCGCAAATCATCACGTCGGCATCGTCGTACTTCATGATGCGCCAAGCCTCACCGATGGAATGGTTGGAGGTAGCGCAAGCGGTAGAGATGCTCATGTTGGGGCCGCCGAAGCCGTACTCAATGCTCACCATACCCGCCGCCATGTTGGTAATCATGTAGGGGATGCAGAAGGGGGAAACGCGGCGCACGCCCTTTTCGAGCATCGTCTTGACGTTGTCACCGTGAATGGCCAGACCGCCGATGCCGGAACCAATCATCACGCCCACGCGCGTCTTGTCCAGACCCTCGGCCTTGTCCAGACCGGCATCCTCAATAGCCTGCGTAGCGGCAGCCATCGCCAGCTGTTCAAAGCGGTCGCAACGGCGCACAGCCTTGGGGTCACTCTTAAAATAGGGGGTCGGGTCAAAATCACGCACCTGACCGGCAATCGTCACAGCGTTACCCAGCAAATCGACACCCTCAATCGTGCCGATGCCGGAGCGACCGTTCTTCATGCCTTCCCAAGTCTCTGCCACGGAATTACCCAGCGGAGACAAGGCACCCAAACCAGTGATTACAATTCGGCGTTCAGTTGTAGCCATGCCATCACCATAACGGATAGACAGGGGGAAGTCAAGAGAAAAGAGATGATATCATCGGATTTGTCGGGTTTTTCGGGTTAAAAGCCGCGCCTGATGTTGCCCATTAAACCTTCTTTTCCCTTGCCGTGCCCTGCGGCCTCCGCTATACTCCCACACCATGAAAACCCTGCGTTTCCTGTTGCTTCTCCTCCTGCCGCTGCTGCTGTGCCAATGCACCGATTTGCGCTCCAAAAGCGGGCTGTACAATGTGCCTTTGGAGAAACATCTTAAACTTGATGTGGACGGCAGTTGGTTTGCCAACAAGCCGGAGCTGTTTAACCGTGTGCAAAACGGCTCGCTCTACCTTGCCCCGCTGAATGTTCAGGCCGTCAGCCAAAAAGAGCCGGAGCTGGCCCCCGTGCTGCAACAGCAGATGGACACCTACCTGCGCGAAGCCGTGACGGAAGCCCTGACGCAACAGCATTCCCGCTGGACGGTGACCGACAACCCCGCCGCCACCCTCCGCATTGATATGGCGGTGGTACACTTCAAGCCGCAACGCCCCGCGCTGAATATCGCGGGCAAAATCGGCAGCCTCTTCAGCCCCGTTCCCTTTGTCGGCGATGCCACGGAAGCCCTTGCGGGCGGTGACATCGTGATAGAAGGCACCGTGCGCGATGTGAAGACAGGGCAGCTGCTCATGGCTTTCAAAGACAGCAACCGCAAAAAGGGCCGCTTCATCAACGGCACCGCCTTCACCCGCAGCGGGCAGGCCGAGGCGAGCCTGAAATCATGGGCGCACTCCATGGGGCAACTCATCCTAGCCGCCCACACCGCCGCCGCCACAGGCAAGAGCGTCGAGCAGCTGATAGAGGAAGAAAGCATCGGCCACGCCCTCCTGCGCCGCGCGCAGAACTGAGGAGAAGTTATGGAATAGTGGCGCACGAAAAGTGTGCAAACTTGATTTGCCCCCGACCCGGCGGGGGCATCTGTTTCTTCTGAGTCTGCGCTGTGACAGGCAGACGCATCGCATATCAGAGCAATACATTGAATCAAAAAACACACCGCGCCCTGAGACGCGGTGTGCGAAATGTTTTTCTGTGGCAGTGTAGGTCAGGACACGGTCGGCTGACCGGAAGGTATTAGTAGGTGGGGGTAAAGCTGACGAACGAACCGGTCTTCTGACCGACGCGCAGTGTGCCGCGCATGCCGGTGTAGTATGTCTGACCATTGTAGGTCACGTCGCCCTTGACATTGTAGCCGCCGCCCTGAACGGTGATGGTTTGATAGCGTTCGCCGGCGCCGGACATGGAGTCGAACTTGGCAACCCTCTTGCTCTTACCGCCGCCGATGCCCATGTCACCGAGACCTGTGCGGGTCTGGATGGAGGTGGCAGAGGTGACAGTGGCGTTTTCGATGGTCAGAGAGGGCTCAAACATCGTGTCCATAAAGTCGCCGCCGATGGACTTCATTTCTTCGCAGGAAACCATGCTCAGCGCAGCTGCCACGGCAACAAGGGAAAGAATCTTTTTCATGTCGGTAATAGGTATACAAATGGAAATATAGGTGTTCGCAGCTCTCATCGGGTGGGGGCATGCGGATAACCGCAAACCGTCTCCCGCAGAGTGAACATGCTAGATATATCATGTGCTCTCCCTATGTGTCAATCCCTTTTTTTTCGGGGTGCTTCATCGGCATTCTCCGCTTGACAGGGTGGGGGGCAGACAGTAGAATGAACCTACCATGTTTTACACCGTTATCATCGGGCATTTTATGGCGGCTTGCTTTGCCTGTCTGGGGCTGATTAACTGCGCCCTGTGCATCGGCGCGGCCGACCGCGCGGCGGGCAATGCGGGCTTTTTCCCTGTGTTGGCAGCGGCGGCTTGGCCCTTGGCGGTAGCGGTGGTTATCGAAATTTTGCTGCAAATTCTCATGCAGTTGGAGACGCTGAATGAGAGCCGCGAGCAGGAACCCAAGGCAGCGGAAAACGCCGCCGCGGCACCCGCCAAAGAAAAACCGCAGCCTAAGGCGGAAGAGGGGGAGAATGTCTATTTCCCTGTCCGTGAAAAGCCCGCCGAAACACCCGCATCCGCTCTTCAACCGACCCCTGAACCTGTACGGAAAGAACCGAAACCCGCCGCTCAACCAAAAGAAGAACCTGCGGGCGATAGGGGCTTACGCTTTTTCAAGGTAGATTGAACCCCCGATACGCAGCGTACGATGGAGTGGCAGGAACAGGCGCAGCAGGTGCTGCGGGAGATGGTGCAAGCCCACACGGGAAAACCCTGTGAGGGCTTGGAGCCTGTGGCTTCGGGGGCATCGGGGCGCTGCATCATGCGCGCGGGCGGTGTGCTGGGTATCTGCTGGAATGCCGCACGCGCCGACAATAATTCCTTTCTGCCCGCCGCGCACGGCTTGGCGGCGGCGGGTATCTGCGTGCCGCAGGTTTTGGCGGAACGCACATGGGGGCAGGGCATGGGGGCCTGCTTGGTGACGGATTTGGGCAATGCGGACCTGTTGAGTCTGAAAAATGCCCCGCGTGCCGAGCGCATCCGTGCCTACACCGAGGCATTGAAAACCTTACGCCCCCTCTACGCCCTGCAACCGCAATGGGAGCTGCAACCCGCGTTCGATACCGACCTCTACCTGTGGGAGCAGGGTTATTTTGCGGAGCATTTTGTGGGTCGCCACTTGGGTGGTGATGCCGCTGCCTTTGCGGCACAGCCCGCCCTGCGCGACATGGCGGCGTGGCTGGCAGAGCTGCCGCGCGTGCCTGTGCACCGCGATTGCCAGAGCCAGAATATCATGCTTTCGGGCGGTCGGGCGTGGCTGATTGATTTCCAAGGCATGCGCTACGGACGCGAGGAGTACGACCTTGCCTCGCTGCTCTACGACCCCTACATGGAGCTGCCCGCCGATGAAGTGGCGGAGCTGCTGCGCGTGCGCGAGTCGCTGGGCGGCGCGCCGCTCGCCCCCGACATTTTTGCCGCCTGTGCTATGCAGCGTCTCATGCAGGCGCTGGGTGCCTACGCCAACATCGGTCACAACATGGGCCGCCGTTGGTATCTTGATATGATTCGCCCCGGCGTTGCCGCGCTGCGTGCGGTGGCGGCTGCCGTTCCCGCCTCTTCACCCCTTTTCCGCGTTGCCGTATGCCTGCTGCACGTCCTTCCCGAATAAAGCCGTACTACGCGACACTGCTGTGGACGGCGGTGCTGGCTGCCCTGCTGTGGCTGTGCACGCAGTTGTTCACGACGGCGGATACGGCGCTGTACGCCTCTGCGGGGCAGCGTTGCATGGGGTGGGATGCGACTGTTACCCCCCAGCTGGTGCCGCAGGGTGAAAGCACGCAGATGGAAGATGTGACGCTGCGCGAGCGCACGCGCGAATGCCCTGTGGTGGGCATGGTGGAGCTGAACCAACGCGAAGTGAACGCCGCTTTCGCCGAGACGAATCTCAGCCCGCAGGACATGTCTGTATTGCTGAACTGCCTGGCCAAGGGCGGGGTGAAAACCGTGGGTGTGTCGGCTTCCTTTGTCTGGCCTGACGGCGTGGGAGAAATGGGTAAGCTGATGCTCTGCCACACGCTGACGCGCTTTGAACACTCTGCTGTGGGGCTGAGAGGTCGTACGGCGGCACAGGCACAGTTTACGCCGCTCATGCTGCGCGATGCGGCTATCCCCGCCGACAACGTGACAGGCGACCCCGCCAAGCTGCCGATGGCGAACTGCCCGCTGCCGAACGGGCTGACGGACGCGCCCGACTCGCTGGAAATCACATGGGCACCCGACTGGTTGCAGGGCGAGCCGATGACTCAAAAGCCCTCTGCGGTGGAGGACATGTCTTTCCCCCTGCTGGTGCGTTGGAACGGCGAGACGATTCCCACGCTGCCTTTCCGTTTGGCATTGGCTCACCTTGGGCTGAACCCTGCGGATGTCAAGGTGAACATCGGCAAGAATATCATTTACGGCGGGTTTACTCTGCCTTTGGATGAGTACGGACGCACCCGCTTGCAGGAAGCCCGCGTGGTTTCCATCCCCTTGGCAGATGTGATGGGTGGTCAGGTGGCGGACGGCGGTATCACCGCCGCCGTGGTAGAGCAGCCCGATGAAGCGCAGGGTGCCGACACAACGCTGCGTTTGGAGCGCCTTGCCCGCACGCTCTCCCAAATGGCGGGTAAGGAAAAAATTACCCTGCGCACCGAGTGCCGCCCCGTGGGCGGTGCCGCCCTGCAATCCGCCTTGCCCACATGGGGGTGGAAAGGGTACACCGCTGCCTTTGTCGTCCTCTTTGTCGGGCTGCGCGTGTTCCGCCGTTTCCCCTTCACCCTCAACCTACTGTCGGCAGCGGGTGCCGCCGCGTGGCTGCTGCACCACGCCTATCAACAGCTGACGGAAGAAGCCGCTTGGCTGCCCCTCACTGCCCTGCTGCTGGGGCTTCTGTCCGCCGGCATCATCTGCCGCCTGCACAAGCCCGCGAAACCCAAGAGCAAGCGCCAGCAGAAATACATCATCGTCCGCGGGGATTAAACAGC
>JAZLFB010000114.1:0-17934 GCA_045615585.1 Akkermansia sp. | reverse complement strand
CCCCACGAAATCAACGCTAACGCGTGATTCTCCGAGTTCGAATCCTCATCGAGTAACAAAAAAAGAGACCCGTGAAAGGGTCTCTTTTTTTGTTAAGCGGATGATGGGATTCGAACCCACGACATCAACCTTGGCAAGGTTGCGCTCTACCACTGAGCTACATCCGCGGTTGCGATGTTCGCTGTGCAACGGGGTTGCGGGACAGATTATACTCGTTTTCGGAGACGATGCAAGACTTTTTTTACGTTTTTTAGCTTTTTTGTGAAAATCGGGGCTTTGCTACCGGGTTTGCGGTTGGAGAAAAATGTTTTGTAAATGGCGGTAAAAGCGATGTTTTTGCTCGCCAATCGGTGCTTTTTGTGGTACTAATATCCGCGTTATGGCAACTCCTCCTTTTGTTTATCAGGAAATGTTCCCCATGGGGGAAGATACGACGAAGTACCGCCTGCTCACTAAGGATTATGTGAGCGTGAGTGAGTTTGAAGGCAAGCCCATGCTGAAGGTTGAGCCCGAAGGTCTGCGCCTTCTCGCCGAAACGGCTTGGCATGATGTGGCTTTCTACCTGCGCCCCGAACATCTGGAGATGGTGAAGGGTATTCTTTCCGACCCCGAAGCTTCCGAAAACGACAAGAGCGTGGCGCTCACCATGCTCCGCAATGCGGAGGTGGCTTCTCTCGGCGTGCTGCCCCTGTGCCAGGACACGGGTACCGCCATCTGTGTGGGTAAGAAGGGTCAGCAGGTGTGGACGGGCTTCAACGATGCGGAGTACATCTCCCGCGGTGCTTACGATTGCTACACCAAGAACAACCTGCGCTACTCGCAGAATGTCGCCCTCGATATGTACAAGGAGGTGAACACCCGTACCAACCTGCCCGCGCAGATTGACCTGTTTGCCACCGATCACGGCATGGAGTACTCCTTCCTGTTCATCGCCAAGGGCGGCGGCTCCGCCAACAAGACGTACCTGTATCAGGAGACGAAGGCGCTGCTGAATCCCGATTCTCTGAAGAAGTTCATGGTGCAGAAGATGAGCACCCTCGGCACGGCTGCCTGCCCGCCCTACCATGTGGCTTTTGTGGTGGGTGGCACGAGCGCCGAGCTTTGCCTCAAGACGGTGAAGCTGGCTTCCACCAAGTACTACGACAGCCTGCCCACCACGGGCAATGAGCACGGCCGCGCGTTCCGCGATGTGGAGCTGGAGGCCGAGCTGAAGAAGGAAGCCGAGAAGCTGGGTCTGGGTGCTCAGTTCGGCGGCAAGTGGTTCGCGCTGGATGTGCGCGTGGTTCGTCTGCCCCGCCACGGTGCTTCCTGCCCCGTCGCTCTCGGTGTGTCCTGCTCCGCCGACCGCAACGCCAAGGCTAAGATTACGCCCGAAGGTATCTTCATTGAGGAGCTGGAGTACGACCCCGGCAAGTACATTCCCGCCGAGCTGCGCGAGACGAAGAGCGCGGGCGTACCCATCGACCTTGACCGCCCGATGAAGGAGGTGCTGGCCGAGCTGACAAAGTACCCCGTGAAGACTCGCCTTTCCCTGAGCGGCACCATCATCGTGGGTCGCGATATTGCCCACGCTAAGCTCAAGGAGCTGCTGGATGCGGGCAAGGACCTGCCCCAGTACATTAAGGATCACCCCATTTACTACGCCGGCCCCGCCAAGACGCCTGAGGGCTACGCCTCCGGTTCCTTCGGCCCCACGACGGCAGGTCGTATGGACCCCTATGTGGACCTGTTCCAGAGCCACGGCGGCAGCATGATTATGATTGCCAAGGGCAACCGCGCCCAGTGCGTGACGGATGCCTGCCAGAAGTTCGGCGGTTTCTACCTCGGTTCCATCGGCGGTGTGGCTGCCGACCTTGCCAAGAACTGCATCACCTCCATCGAATGTGTGGAATACCCCGAACTGGGTATGGAAGCCATCTGGAAGATTACGGTGAAGGATTTCCCCGCCTACATTCTGGTGGATGACAAGGGCAACGACTTCTTTGCCGACATCCGCGCGGGGTGGAGCTGCGGGGCATGTGCGCACTAAAGTGCGCACACAATTTATAATTTATGATTTATAATTTATAAAGTTGAAGATAGGCTCGCTTTCGCTCGCGGGGATTTTTCCCGAAGGGGGAGCGAGCCGCTTCTTTTAACGAAAGGCTTTTTTATGAGCGACAAGACCAAGACTTTTTTCAAGCGCCTGTTCAGCACGGTGATTCTGCTTTCGTTGCTGGGCGGGGCGGTGGCGTGGAATAACGTCATCGGCTACGGCGTGCTGCTGTGCCTGTTCTGCAATCTTACCACATGGGAGTGGTTTGTGATGCTGAAGGAGACACCCGCCTGCCGCAAGCTGGGGCTGGTGATGGGCTTGGTCTATCCGTGGACTCTGTTCGGCGTGTTGCAGGCAGAGGATCCGGACATCATTGTCGGTTCCGCCACCCTTGCCTTGGGTTATTTGACTCTCGTTGCACTGCTGGCGTTCTTTGTGAACCTCTTCTGCATGGATTACAAGGGGCGCACGGGGCGTGAGGCGCTGGATTCCATGGGGCTCACGTTGTTGGCCTTCGTGTACCCCGTGTGGCTGTTTGCCTTTGCTCTGAACTGGGTTATCGTCGATTCTCACGTACCCCACAGCGGTATGGTGTGGATGCTGCTCTGGCTCATTCTCTTCACCAAGATGAGCGATATCTGGGCCTATGTGAGCGGGGTGCTGCTGGGCGGTCGTTTCTTCACGCGCAAGTTCAGCCCCACGGTCTCGCCCAAGAAGACGTGGGAGGGCATCATCGGCTCGTTCATCCTGACGCTCACGGCGGGCTGGTTCCTGTTGATTTGGCTCACCGAAGAAGGAATGAGAGACGGCGGTATTCTCATCTTCTATCTCATCTTTGCACCCATTCTCTTTGTGCTCGCCGTAGCGGGTGATTTGGCGGGGTCGCTCATCAAGCGCGGTCTTGCGGTGAAGGACAGCGGCTCGCTGCTGCCCGGTATCGGCGGCATCTTCGATTTGATTGATTCCCCCGCGTTTACGGTGTCTTTCGTCATCGTTGTTTGCCCCGCGTTGGGTGAATTGGTACGCGCATTGTTCAGCCTGTGAGTGAAGTGAAGACATATCCCCTGTTGTTGAATCCCAAGGCGGGCAGTCTGTTCCGTTCGGGGCTCAATAAGTGGCTGGAGGAGCACGAGGGCGTGTTCCGTCTCATCCCCACCGAATCGGCGGAGGATGCCGTGGAGAAAGCCGCACAGCTGGCCGCGTTCGGCGAGCCTGTGGTGGTGGCTGCGGGCGGTGACGGTACGCTCATGAATGTGGCGCGCGGGCTGGTGGGTACAGATACTGCACTCGGCATTTTGCCCTGCGGCACCATGAATGTCTTTGCCCGCGAACAGGGCATCGGCTCCCGCAATTTTGACAAGGCGTTGGAGGCCATTCAGGGCGATCTGCGCGAGAAGGTGGATATTTTCACGGTGAACGGCACGCCTTTCCTGCAAATGGCGGGTTTCGGACCCGATGCCCGTATCATCAAGCTCATCACCCCGCGCCTGAAACGTAATTTGGGGGCGCTCTCCCATGTGGTGACGGCTCTGCGTGTGATTCCTGAGCACCTGCCTGAAATCACGCTTACAACCGATGAGGGGAAGGTGTACACGGGTGCTCAAATCATCATGGGTAACGGCAAGCGCTACGGCGGTGAAGCCCACCTGTTTGCCGATGCAGTGAACAATGACGGCTTGTTGGATGCCGCCGTGGTGAACCGCAACAGCGTGGCGATTTTGGTGGAAATTGTGCTGTACATGTTGCAGTACGGTGCCACGCAGGAGAACACGAGTGCCGCCACGGATTTGTGCCGCTTCTCCGGCTGCACCATTACGGCGGATCGCAAGTTAGCGTACCAGTTGGACGGTGATTATGCGGGCACGCTGCAACCGGGTGAAAGTGCCCGCATTGAGCGCATGCCCAAGCGTCTGAAGGTGTGTGTGCCGAACACACCCGCACCGCTGACGCTCTATGACAAGCTGATGTTGCACCCGCTGGTGGAAAACCTGTTCCACCTCCGCCATCTGCTGTCGTTTAAACCGAGGGCGAACAGATAAGGGCGGTTGTTCGCCTGTCGGCTCAATGCTGCTGCACCCATTGATACACCGCCCATGCCGCGCGCAGGGCGGAGTCATTGCTCATGTGGGTGTTGTCGGTGAAGGTGATGTGGGCGGTCTGTTGCAGGCTGTTCAAATCCAACAGCGGTGCTTGCAGCACGGCGGCGGCGTAGGCGGCTTTGGCGGCGGTGCCGCTGTCAACCTGCCCGTTGGGGCAGGGGAGCAAGAGGGGCAGAATCCGTACCCCACATTCGCGTTGTACGCGGCACAGCAGTTGCAGCCGCGCTTCATCGTGCTCTGACCACCCCTGCGGCTTGTCACCCTGCGGGGTGGGGGTGAGTTCAAATCGCTGTGTCGGTGGGGTTGCGTCGGCGTGTTGCCCGCGCAGTTCCGAGTAGAACAGGGCGGCACTGCGGTGCGAAGCGCGGGTAAACGCAGGGCGCAGCGGTGAGGCTTGGACGCCATCCGTCAGTACAGGGGGGATATCCTCAAAAAAGTTGTTCATTTCCACCGCCGCAACATCGGCGGCGGGCAGGGTGCCGTTCAGCAACAGGGATAAGCCCTCGGCGGCAGAAGAGGAGTCGATACCCACGGCATTCCACGGCAGGGCGGCACTTTCTGCCCCGGCGATGCGCCCTGTGCGCGAGGAACCGAGGAAGAGCAGCGGCTTGCGCCCCGCCTGTTGCGCGGCTTCCACGCGGGCGAGGGTGGAAAAATAGTTGGATTCGGATTTCCACACCAGCTGCCGCGCTTCCTGTGTGGCTTTCCACCCCGCATTGAGGGCGAGCATGCCCGCCGCCGCCAGCAACAGGGCGGCGCAGAAGCCCCTTGTGGCGGGCTTGTGCTCAATTGTCTGTTTGTCGGGGGTGGCGGCCATGTCAGAATTGGAAATAGATGAAGCCCGACGGGGCTCCCGCGTTGTTGAAGATGAGGAAGAGCATGATGCCGTACAACACGCCCTCTGCCACGGGGCGGCACAGGCGGGCATGCAGGGCGGGGCGGTGTTCCCGCAGCCAGCCGAACAGGTGGAACAGCACTACGGGTGCACCGTACACCAGCGTGGCGAAGGGAATATGCCACATGGGGGCAACGTGGGTGACGGTCAGCCCGCGGAAGAAGGTACCCAGCGTGGTGACATCGGGCATCAGAAAAGTCATCCACAGCAGACTGACAGTCACGAAACAATACACGCCGCCCAGCACCTTGACCCAAGCGCGCTGTGCCTGCCGTTTCTGCCACAGCAGGCGTTCCGCCGCCAGAAAAAGGCCGTGGCAGATACCCCACAGGGCGAATTTCCACTCCGCACCGTGCCACAGACCGCCCAGCAGCATCACGATAAACAGGTTGGCATAGGTGCGCCATGCCCCCTTGCGGTTGCCGCCCAGCGGAATGTAAAGGTAGTCGCGCAGCCACGCGGAAAGCGTCATGTTCCACCGCCGCCAGAACTCCGTGATGCTGGTGCTGAGGTAGGGCAGATTGAAATTGTCGGGCAAACGGTAGCCGAACAGGATGCCCAGCCCGATGGCAATGAAGGAGTACCCGCCGAAATCCGCAAAGATTTGGATGGAGTAGGCAATGAGCAGCGAGAGCAGCTGCACGGTACCCATCTGCGCCACATAGGCCGTTTCTTTCAGGTAAGGGGTGTATTCCGCCAGATTATCGGCACACACCATTTTCAGGAAATAGCCCAAAATCAGGAAACGGACGGCCGTTCCCCAGCGGATATCGGCAAAGCGTTTGGCCTCAATCTGCGGCCAGAATTGGCGCGCCCGCACAATGGGTCCCGCCGTCAGCTGCGGGAAAAACAGCATGTAGAAGCCCACATCACGCGCCGCTTTCACGAAACCGCGCGTGCCGCGCTCGGCGTGTAGCTCCTGTGCATCGGCCTGTTTCACGGTGCCGTGGGCGACATCGAGAATCATACTGATGCCGTGGAAGGTGTAGAACGAAATACCCACGGGCAGCGGAATGTTCGCCAGCCACGCCCGCCATGTGTCGGGCAAGGCGGGTATCAGCCCGCCGAGAAAGGCGGCATACTTGAACGCGGCCAACAGCAGCAGGTTCAGCACCACGGCAGTCGTCACCCACGGACGCACCGCCGCCCCCGCCTGACGGCGTTTCAACACCGCCAGGCAGCACAGAGTGTTGCCGAGACAGGAGACGAGCAGCAGCACCAACAGCCGCGCGTCCTCCCAACCGTAAAAGACGGCACTCGCTACCAGCAGCAACGTGACCTGATACGCCTTGCCGCCCCTTGCCGCCCCGCCGTAGTACAGGCAGAAGACAAGGAGGAGAAAGAACAGAAACTCTGGACTCGTGAACAGCATGAAAAGCGATAACAGTACCCTGACAGTATTTTACATACCATCGGGGGGGATTATAGCGGTAACCGCCGTGTTCTGTCAACCGTCTTCTCTGCGTGGTCGCCGTCTCAGCAAAAGCTACATCGAGACAAGTAGCCGCGCCGAATTTGTAACGTTATCAATGATAAATTAAAATGATCAATTTCATCTCTCTCCCGTAGCCCAGTCACGAATGACGATGAGGGCAGAGCGACCGAGAACGGTGTCGGGAGCCAGCTCGTGCATGCGGCGGGCGTAACGCACCAGCAAGTCGGAACGGCTGTTGCCCGAACTGCGGTGAATATGGCCGATGGCGTAGGCACAGGCGCGCTGCTTCTGATTGACGGTGAGCAGCGGGTCGTTCAGGTAGGTGTCCACACGGGCGCAGACATCTTCGAGAGAGAGGGTTTTCTTCTCTTCATCGGTGAGGGAGCCGTTATCAAAATTGAGCGCCCACAGGGCGCGGGATTTGTCTTCAGGGTCGGCGGCTTTGATTTGCTCACGCAGAGAATCGAGGGACACCGTGATGCCTTCCACGCGCGCGGCCTCCAGCAGTTTCAGGGCTTTCGCTTCGCCCGACAGCGATTCGGCGGCTGCCAGCAGGGCGGCGCGCTGATGCAGGGCCTTCAGACGCGCGGTGACGGCGGCCGCCACGGCTTCGGGCGCGGGGTTATCCATTAGCTCCGCCCCGCACAGCAGAGAATAGCGGCGGTTCTCGTTGTCAAAAAAGATGAGCGCGGGGTAGGAATCATCCGCCCCGTCATCGGGCAGAGAGAGGGAGCCGAGCTGTGCTTTCACCGCTGCCGTCTGTTCTTCTGTGGGGTATTGCAGCGTGGGGGCAAGCATAAGGGCGGCACTGCCCGCCGCCTGTTGCACGGCGGCATCGGCCATCAGCGAGCGGCACAGCTGTTCGCCCTTGGCATCCCACCCCTTGCCGTAGACAAAGAGTATCACGCCGTCCGCCGAAAGCGGTTGTGAGATTTGAGCGTAGTTTTCCACCACCGTAGCGGCGGAAGCGCGGCTGCCGCAAAGAGCGAAGGAAAGAGTCAGCGCGGCGGTGAGAAAAAGGATTTTTTTCATGAGTGAGAAAAAGGGTAAGAGTTAGGATGCTTGTTTTCCGTAGACGTAGATGCCGTTGAGGTGGAAGAACTCGGAGACATCCGTATCGCGGATAAGGCGGATGAACTTGGCCTTGGGGGAGACGTCACTCACATCGACCTTGATGATGCGGTCGCCGGGTTCGCCGAGGTTGGCGCCCACGTTGTGCCAATCATCATCGCGCCCTGTTTCGGAGTACTGCACCTGCATGCCGAACACGCGGGGGAAGTTGACATTCTGCGGGGTGGCGACAATCACCACGCCCGTGACATAGCCCAGCTTGGGCAGCTCGACACAGACCCACGGGCGCTTTTCATTGCCCGTGTGGAAACTGCCGCCCGCAGGGGTGAGCAGCGCGGGGTGGGCGGCGGGTTTGTCGTAGCCGCAGGTGGAAGAGGTTGTCACCATGCCGCCCTCGGACAGCAGCTTATCGGGCAGCTTCGGCACCTCGGTCACCATGTCCACATCGGGGTCGGGGCGGTCGCCGATCATGGCGGCGAGCTTGGTGTAGGTGGCGGCATCGTGCATCTTGGCGGCGGCATTCAACGCCGTGCCGATGAGTTTTGCCTTGGCTTCCTCTCCGCCGCCGTCGGTTTTGCTCAATACCTCAGTCATGACCGCCAGCATGGCGCGCTGCCCTTCGGGGGACATCCCCTCGCTGCGGCTGTTGCCCCAACCGAGGATGACGGGGGCATACCTCTCATCCATCCGTATGGTTCTGAGGGGAGAGGTGGGTGCCGAGCCCACGCGTTGATGAACACGTGCGTTGTTCATGGTGTGCTTCAGTGCCGTTCGGTAGACGCTCGCAGCGGCTTTGTCGGCACCCAGTCGGGGTGTCATGTAGTCCACCTGCGCGTTGAGCAAATCCTCCATCTTCCAGCGGTCGGGACCCATGAATTTAACCTTAGCCCAGAAAACGGCAGCGGGGTCGTGGTCGGGTACCGCCTTGCGCATGGCAGGGTACACATGTTTCAGCAGCAGCTCGGCACCCAGCTCCGGCCAGTCGGTGACCAGCTTGTCGCACAGCTCCTGCTCCAGCGCCTTCCAGTCGGCGGCGGGGGCGGCGGTGCGTTCCAGCAGGGCGGCACGCTCGCGCCACGCGATGTAGTGCAGCGGGCATGCCTTGGTGGCGGAACGGATTTCCTTGGCGGCTTGCTTGGTCTTTCCGTTGCTTTCCCACAGAGCTGCCAGCATGCGGCTTCGGTCGGCGGCTGCCATGCGTTTGGTGTTCTTAATGTAAAGCGCATCCGCCAAATGCAGAGAGGAGAATTTATAGTTCTCACGGAAGGGTTGCCAGTGCAGACCGCGATCCCAATCCAGCGAGTAAGCGGGGGTCCATTTGCCGTTCACCAGCACGATGTACGAGCAGTGCGCGGGTTCACCCGCCGTGAGGGCGGGAACACCGTTGGCACAGGCGGCAGAGGCACCGAAATGCGACAGACTGCCGCAAACGCCGCCCACTTCCTTGGTGAAGCGGTGGTGGTTTTCATCGTACATGCCCGCAAAGGCGGTGTAGTAGTCCTCGCCGTGCACGCTGTCGCCGTACACGTTATCCAGCACATAGCCGCAACGCCAACAGGCACCCGTGTAGCGTTGGGCGGGCAGATGCACGTTTTTCAGGCACCATTCAAAACTCTCATCAAAGCCCGAACTGTGGTTGCCTTTCCACCCGCAGACCACGCGGCGGTGGAAGAAAGGCAGCGTGGCGAACTCCGCATTCAGCTCGCCCGCCTTGGCGTGGCGGCACAGGTAGGCGGCACGCGCCAAAGCGCGGTCGTAGCTCCAGCCGTAGCGACCGTACTCCAACGCCGTAGCGGTGATGGTGTCGCGCTCCAACGGCGTTTCCGCCTGCAACACCCCCATGCCGAGCATGAGGTCAAGCACACGGGCGGGCATGCCGCATTCGCCCGAAAAGAGAATCTGTTTCAACCATGCGGCATTGTTGGTGAGCTTGGAAATCAACTCCGCACCGCCCTCCTGTTCCAACACTCCCGCAAAGGTCAGCGGGCGGGCAAGGTCGTGTTGCAGCTCGGTGATGGCTTTGTCGAGTTTTGTAATGCGGGCGCGCGTGCTTTCGGCATCGGCACCGCTTTGCTCTGCCAATTTGGCGGAAAGCTCCTGTTTCTGCCGTTCCTTGTCCGCCAGCTCGCGCTCTTTGTCTTCCTTAAACTTGGCGTAATCCGCCGCAGCGGTTCCATTGGCATGCGCCAGCTGCCATTGCAGCAAGGGCAGTTCGGCAGCGCGGGCTTCCGCCCCCGTTGCCTTGCTCAGTTTCTCGGCCTGCGGCAGCAGCGCCGCCCCCAGCTTTTTCTGCACGGCGGCGGTATCTGCCCAATCCTTGGCCGACAGTTGGGGGAAAGAGGAAGAGCTTGCCACCTTGGCGGCAAGGGGCGCCGCCACAGCGGGCGGCACCGCAGGCACCCACAACACGGCACCCGCCAAAACAAAAGGAAGATAGGCTTTCATCAGATGAAACAGGTCTTTGACCGCCGCGTAACATAACACATTCGCCATAGCCCTGCAATCTCAAAACTTGGTGATAGAAAAAATACTCTCTTATCGGTAGAGTTTAGGAGCGTGGGTATGAGCATCAGGTGAATTGTCAGAACGGCTTTGTTCGGAAAAATACGTTAAATCGCAGAAGAAAGAAGGAGTTTCTTGACATGTCTCTGAAAAAAGCATAACATGCTGATTATGCAGAATACTCTTGTTCCTCTTGCTGCCTTTGTTGCCTCCGCCGCTGTGGTTCAGGCTGCCGAGCCTGCTGAAATCTGCGCTAAACTCTGCGCAGCTTTGCAGCAGGAAGTTGAATTGTTGGAAGGGGTGAAGGATGAGGCTACCGCCAAAGACGCCGTGTCTCCCCTGCGCAAGAGCATGGAGGCGCAGACCGAGCTTTTCTCTGCCGATGACCAAGAACTCTGGGAGTATATCGATAACACCGACGGCGTGAAACAGCCGTTGGTGGAGCTGTTGCAGCGGCTTTCCTGTCAGTTCACGCGCATGGAGGAGGTGAACTTCTTCAACTGCGACGAGCTTCGGGCGCTTCTCTATGATCAAATCCTGACGGATATGGAGGAAGCAAAGGACGGAGAGGCGCCGTAAGCCCCGCCATTTCTTTCTCACGCAGCATTTGCTGCAGACGTTCCAGTTCTTCGTCCATGAATCGCGGCAAATCGTCGCGGTTTGCGGCCAGTTCTGAGAAAACGTAATCGCGGTATTCCATTGCTTCTCGCAGCGACTGTTCTTCTGACCCGTACTGCATGTCAGAGAAATAGCGGGTGATGATGCGCCCGCAGCGTTGAATGCTGACGCGCCAACCTTGGAAATCCGTGCTCTCGTAAGTGTATCGTGTGATATTTTTCATGGGCTGTGCAGCAAAGACACGCCGTTGCCGGTAGTCATTCAATAACAGGGGGCAAAAGAAAAGCGCCCGGTGTTGTTGAACCGGGCGTTGGTGAATCGGCTGATGGTGTGTTACCCCTTTTTACTGATTGAGCAACGCCAAGCGAATGAGCACGGCGGGCAGGTTGCGGGAGCCGTAGTATTCGGCGGAGCCAAGGCGTTCGCCCTGCGTGCGGATGCGGTTGTTCAACTTTTCGATGATGGGCAGATAGCGCTCTTCGTAGACGCGTTGCTCTTCCTCCGTCAGCGGGGGCAGGGCGGCAAAGGCGCGCGCCCAATCCTGCAATTTGGCATGCAGACGCATGAGCGGGGCCACGGCGGCTTCGGCGCTGTCTTGGTCGCGCACGTTGGAAAGAATCTCCTGTACCTGATTCAGCATCAGCACGCCCGAACGCACCAGTTGTTCCGCCTGCGGCAGTTCGGGCGCAGCGGCGGGTTGCATGTTCTGCACGGGGGCGGCAGAGGGGGCGGCAACAATGCTTTCCGCTGCGGCGGGTACCGTTTCCGTGGCAGCGGGGGTCAACGGTGCCGTCAACAGACCTTCCGTCTCCTGTGCGTGCAACACGCCGGGCAGACAGGTCAGCAGCAACAATGTGAGGTAAGGTTTCATTTGTTCAGCATCAGTTGCAGGGCGCGGAACAGCTCGGCGTATTCACCCGAATAGAAGCACTTGGCGTGTTGCAGACGATTGATTTCGCCGTACACCTTGCCCCATTGCTCGCGCATGCGGCGGGCGTAACGTTGTTCAACCTCCGCCTTTTGGGCATCCGACAGTTCGGTGATACCCTTTAACTGCACGCGCACATCGTACAGCTGTTCCAGCGCGGCTCGCAGTTTCGGGGCGGCGGCATCCGCCGTCTCCTTGTTCTTGGCCGCTTGCAGCGCGGGCAGCAGCGTGTCGGGGAAAGCGGTGTAGGCATCAAACACCGCCGCTACCTCGGCAGGAAGCACATTCTGCTCCGCCGCACAAAGCGGGGCGGAGCAGAGCAGGGCGCACAGCGCAGAAATGGTAAGCAACGCGCGCATTATTCTTCGGCTTCGGCAGCTTTGTCGGCACCCTCGGCGGGCGTCTCACCCTCGTCGGGGGCGTCAGCGGGCTTGGCATCCGCAGCCTTGGCGGCGGCTTCCAGCTCTTCCTCTTCCTCCTCCTCTACGGTCTTGGTGCGTTCCGCCGTCTTTTCGCCGGCGTCAAGGTCGCGTTCGCGCTCAATCTGAGACAGCGTGTTGTCAATCTGCGCCTGAGCGGCACCAATCATGCGCTCCAGCTGACCGCTCTTGGTTTCAAGGCTGCGCTTGGTGGTCTGGTAATCACGCTGGCGCTTCTTGATTTCGTTGAGCATCTTGCTGCGCTCCTGCTTCAGCGGCTCCACATACTCGTTGGGCAGCAGAGCGGGCTTCAGACGGATAATCACTTTGTAGCTGCCGTCGTTTTGCAGCGTGGCTTCCGCGCCGTCCAAGTCACCCGTCATCATGCTGTGGCGGGCCTTGTCCATGGCGGTCCAGTACTGGGAAATCAGATTGGGTACGGTGCCCACGGCGGGGTCAAGACCGCGGTCCTTGTTGCGGCGAAGGGCATCCTCGACCTTGTTCACGCAGTTGCGGAGCATGGCCTCGTTGCGGGCGGAGGGGGTGTACCACACGGTAGCGATATCCTCGCCGTCCTTGCGGAAAAGGTCGCCCAGCTTCTCCAGCTCCTGCTCATCGGCATCGGCCATGGCCTGCTTCTTGGCGGGGGGCAGATTCTTGCGCTTGCCCTGTTCTGTGGCCAGCATCTTCTTCCACTTGGTGCTCAGGTCGCGCAGGGTTTTGAGATACCAGTCGTAAGCCTGCTTGTATTCGGTCACGCCCTGATAGCGGTCGCGCATCACCTCAAACTTATCCAGACCGCCTACCTTGCGGCGACCCTTCTTTTCCTTCATGTCCACCACCATAGCCTTGTAGGCGGCGGTGCCGTCGCGCATGTAGGCATCGCGCTGGTCGGCGGTCACTTCCGTAAAGTTGTAGGCACCCGAACCCGCCTCATGGAACTTCTGTTGCAGGGAAGCCACTTCCAGCGCCAAGCGGTCCATGTCGGCCAGCTGGCGTTCCACGCGGCTCTTGGTGCTGTTGGCAGAGGTGGTGAGGGAGCGGCTGGGCTTGGTGAGGGCGGCGAGCTGCTGGTCGATGCTCTCCAGCTGTTGGCGCAGGCGCAGGGTGGCATCCTTGGCGTGCTCCACGCTCTCGGCTTCAATGCGGTCAACGGAGTTCTCGGCGGGGGCGGCGGCTTCGCCGTCGGTGCCCTCGGCAGCACCCTCGGCGGCGGGGGCGTCGGTGGCTTCCGTCGTTGTTTCAGCGGCGGGTTCCGTGGTCTCGGCGGGCGTGTCTGCTGCCTTGTCCTTCTTGGTCTTGGCGGGGGCGGCAACGGGCTTCTTGAGCAGCACGTTAGAGGCATCCACCGTCTTGGTCACCACTTTGCCGGACTTATCCGTGCCGCGGAACTGCGTGGTGGAACCATCGGCAATGATGGTGCAGTTGGTGTACACCTCGGAGTTGGTGAGGTGGATGTTATAAAGCTGTTTGGCCTGAACGGACAGGGCGGAACCGGCCAGCAGGCAGAGCATCAGGAGGGAACGTTTCATATTGTGATGATGGTGAAAGGGTTTCTTCAGGTTAGATAGTAACAGATGAGCCGTTGTCTTGCAAACACCAAATGACGGACAGAGCGGATTTTTCGCCTTACTTCGCCATGTGGTCGCGAATGGCCTTGGCGGCATCGTGCACCAGCGGGGGACCGTTGAAAATGAAGCCGCTGTAGAGCTGCACCAGCGACGCGCCGAGCTTGATTTTCTGCACCGCGTCTTCTGCCGTGGTGATACCGCCCACACCGATGATGGGAATGCTGCCGTTGAGCGCCTTGGCAAATGCCTCCAGCGTTTCATTGGCGCGGTTATACAGCGGTTTGCCGGACATGCCGCCGCTTTCCTTGGCGGCGGGGTGCTCCTCTACGCCGATGCGGGTGGTCGTGGTGTTGGTGCAGATAAGACCGTCCAGCTGGCAATCCATAAACACGTTGGCAAGCTCGGCAATCTGCTTTTCGCCCATATCGGGCGACACCTTCATGACCAGCGGCACATAGCGCCCCGTGTCGTTGGCAAGGTTGGACTGCTCGCTCTTGAGCAGCGAGAGCAGGTCGGCGGCGGAATCGGCCTTGGCCAGCTCCTGCAGGTTGGGCACGTTGGGGCAGGAGAAGTTGATGGTCACGTAATCCGCCACATCCCACACGGCACGCAGACAGGCCAGATAGTCCTGGTGAGCCTCGGCGTTGGGGGTCACTTTGTTCTTGCTGATATTCACGCCCAGCACACCGTTGAAACGGCGGGTGCGGCGAATGTTGGCTACGCCCTCATCCACACCGGGGTTGTTGATGCCCATGTGGTTGATGATGGCTTGCTGCGGGATGCAGCGGAAGCAGCGGGGCTTGGGGTTGCCCGGTTGCGGACGCGGGGTCAGCGTGCCTACCTCTACAAAGCCAAATCCCAGATGCCCGAATGCGGCAATGGTGTTGGCTTCCTTGTCCATGCCGGCGGCCAGACCCACGCGGTTGGGGAACTTAAGCCCCATGACCGTGACAGGGTCGTCAATGCGGCTGCCCGCAATCAGAGAGGTGAGACGCAGATGCTCCGCCATGCGAAGCCCTGCAAGGGTGAGACGGTGTGCTGTTTCCGGTTCAAAACAGAACAGGCAGCTTTTGGCAAGTCGGTACAGTTGCGGATTCACAGTGAAAATGGGGAAAGGCGGGGGATGTTGACCCGCCTTTCCGATATGTTACATGATAAAGGAAACTTTGTAGTTTTTGACGAACCAATCCAAGAAGTCCTCCAGCGCCTTTTCGTAATCCCACACGGGGGAGTAGGCCAGCACGCTCTCCATCTTTTCGCACGAGGCGTAGATTTCGGGATTCTCGCCGATGGTGAGCGTTGATTCCGGCTTGGTGACCACATTGGCCTTCTTGCCCAGCACGTTCTCCATGGCTTCGATAATGGCGGCAATCTGCACAGGCTTGGAACGCGCAATGTTAAAGGCTTCGTAGGGTACGCCGTTCGCGCCGTAGGGCGGGTTGGCGGCGGCGGTCAGCAGGCCGTCCACCATGTCGTCCACATAGGTGAAGTCACGAACGATGTAGCCGTCGTTGAGCAGCGTAATGGTGTTACCCTCAATAATATCCTGCGCGGCGTGCATGAAGATGGAATCGGGGCGACCCCACTTGCCGTAGGCGTTGAACAGGCGGAACACCGTAACAGGCAGGTTGTAGGACAGGGCGTAGGTGTAGCACATCAGCTCGGCAGAGCGCTTGGAGGCGCCGTACATGCTCAGCGGGTGCGTGGTGTCGGAGTGCTCCGTCAGCGGGGAGACGGCCTTGCGACCGTACACGGCGGCAGAGGAGGTGAACACGAAGTGCTGAACACCTGTTTTGCGGGCGGCTTCCAGCACCGAGGTGGTGCCGTAGATGTTCACATCGGCGAACAGGTCGGGGGCTTTCTTGGCAAAGTAATTGCCCGTGACGGCGGCGAGGTGGAAGATGATGTCAAACTTCTCCTGCTCGGCCAGCGCCAGCATGCCCGCGCGGTCGCAGATATCCATCTGAATGAAGCGGTAGCCCAGCGAACCCGACAGTTCCTTGCCGGGTGCAATGGAAGCGGTATCAACACCTTGCAGAGAAAGGCGCGCGAGCTTCATGTTCTGGTCGCCGTTGTCGTAAAGGCTGTCAATGCCGACAACGGTATCGCCGCGCGAGAGCAGGGCGTTGATGAGGTGGAAGCCGATGAAACCGGCGGAGCCTGTGACGAGAGCTTTCATAGGAAAAAAGAGAAAAGGTTACGTTGATGATATTCTAGTAAAAAAGAGGTATTTTGGCAACATTTATCTTCAAAAATCTTCCTCTTTTTCAACGATTTGCGTCACGCTGCCGATGGCGGGGCTGCTGAAGCACACTTCATCCCCCGCTTTCAGGTAACAGGGCGGGTTCATGCCCATGCCGACACCGCCGGGAGTGCCCGTGGAGACGACATCGCCGGGGTTCAGCGTCATGAAGCGGGAGACGTACGCCACCAGCTCCGCCACAGGCATAATGAGGTCTGCCGTGCTTGCCTGTTGGCGCAGCTCGCCGTTCACGCGCAGCTCCAACACCACGTCGTCGGGGTTGTGAATTTCATCCTTGGTGACCAGCACGGGACCGAAGGGGGCGAAGGTGTCGCAGCTCTTGCCCTTGGTCCATTGCCCGCCGTGTTCCAGCTGGTAGGCGCGTTCGGAGTAGTCGCACATCAGCGTGTAGCCCACGATGGCGCGCTTGGCTTCCTCTGCCGTGGCGCGGTGCAGGGTATCACCGATAATGACGGCCAGCTCCACCTCGTAATCCAGCTTTTCGGCTCCTTCGGGATTCAGCACATAGGAGAGGTCGGAGCTGATGGCGGACGGCGATTTCAGGAAGAGGGAGGGTTCGGTGGGGGCGTCACCGCTGAATTCCTTGGCATGGGCGGCGTAGCACTTGCCGAGACAGGCAATGATGCAGGGCTGCACATGCAGGGCGCTGGAGATGCACAGCCCCTCCATATCCACGGGCACGCCGTCGGCGGCACCCTTGGCAATCCATGTTTCAATCTCCTTACGCAGTTTCTTGCCGCCGGGCAGCATGGCCGCCCACAGCTCTTCATCCCGCGCGGTCACGTCGATAAAGCACTTGCGCTTGGGTACCCAGAGACCGATGACACTCTCGCCGTCCTCATCTACATAATATTGCAGTCGCATGTCGGTAAAATGGTAAAAAATCTGAAAAAGGCTTAATCCCAGCCGCTGATATCGTCGGGGATACCCTCCAAACGCGGGGATGGTGCGGTCGGTGCCGACGGTACATCGTTGTCCTTGGGCAGAATGGTGGTCTCTATTGCGGGTCCGGGGGCTACCGCAGCGGGGTTCGGTGAGGGGGCTTCCTCATCGGCGGCATCATCGGCTGCTGCGTCTGTTTCGGACGTGGCAGAATCCGTTGCTGCCCCGGTTGCCGCAGCGGCGGACGTTTCGATGATGGTATCATCGTTCCCTGTCTCTTCATCGGCCGTTTCGGGGGCATCGTCCTGCTCCTTGCCTTCCGGCGGTGCAATGCGTTGATACAGGAACACGCGGTCACCCTTCACCACGGTGCCGGAGCGGATATCGGCGGCAATCATGCTGCCGCGCACATGCTGACCGGAGGAAACGCACAGGTTGCCCACGCGGTCGGTGGCACCGTCGGGCGGGTGGGTGATGAGCGTGGCCCCCTCTGCGGGCATGGGTCCGATAATGCGCAGCAGGGCGAAGTGCTGGTCGGGGAATACCTGATGCACCGCACCCAGATGCAGCGGCGGAGGCACCACTGCCATCTTCTTCTCCGCCTCTTTCTGTGCCTCTTCACTTTTCTGCTCAAACAGACTACAGGAGCTCAACAACAGGCACACAGCAATCAGAGCTGCATGGTAAAATCTCATGCACACAAGGTAACATATCAGGTAGCCTTTCGTCAAGGCGGATGCCGCGCTGAACGAAACGTTTTTTTTTTGAGAACCGCCCTATGCAAAGTGGGTAAAAATATTTTTTGAAGTCGGTATACAAAATGTAGTGGTTCCGGAAAATCTGTCCCCAAGGGCTTGAAAGAGCAAAAAAAGACCTGAATTTTTCTCTTGCCGCCCCGAAAATTCTGTGTTAGAACAAAGCCGTAACCACCCTATTTCATCCCTATGAACACCATTAAACAAATTCTGAATCAGGTGAAGTGTCTCTGCGCTGCTGAACCCGCTCCCGCTATGATATCCCCCTCTGCCGGCTCTCTGTGGCAGTGGTATCGCGACCGCAACGGCGAATGGGCTGCGCGAGGAAAAGAGATGCCGCCCGTTGAACAGCCGGTGAAACGTCTGCGCGCGCACTTTTAACGACCGCCCGCAACGCCCAATCAAAAAGCCCGTCTGACATGCCGTCAGACGGGCTTTTGTCGTTAAGCACGCGCAGCGTG
>JAZLFB010000113.1:0-4342 GCA_045615585.1 Akkermansia sp. | reverse complement strand
GTTGTCAACACCATTGACACCACCGATGCCGTGAACATCAACGGCGCGGTCGAGTCCATCGGCAACATCACCATCCAATCCGGCAGCGCCACCGGCCGCTATCAGCTGGTGGACGGCACGATCGTGCTGGCAGGAGACGATGATACCAACACCACCAACTTCTTCTGGGGCAAGGATGATGCCGTCATCCACAACAAGCGCAGCGAAAGCCTCATCATCAATGCAGATGTGCGCGCGGGCGGTGAGCTGGCCATCTACAACGACAGCTCCGCCAACACCGCGAAACGCGATTTCCGCCAGACCTACGGAAGCGACGATTACCGCAAGGCTTCCACCGATACTGCAGCCACCGTGACCTCCACCGTGAGCCTGGCAGGCGGTGCCAGGCTCTATGCCGGCCTGGGCTCCGCCATCCAGATGGTTTTGCAGGGCAGCGGTGATAGCCTGAGCCTGCAGTTCCTCTCCGCCCAAAGGATTTTCGATGGCAGTGAGCAGCAGGCAGACGGCACTTGGTTGGCACCGGGGTCTGTGATGGATGCGCTTGTCCGCACGTACCGCCTGCAGGGCGATACGGCGGACCGCCTGGGCATTGCCGCGCTCACGCTTCCGGGCATGGCGTTCCGCATTGAAACGAAGGCCGGCGCAGACGCGTTTGCCGGCAAGCTCTACAGCCCCGCCAAGCACGGGCTCGACATCTTTGTCGCATCCTCCTGGAAGGGGCATGTGGAAACCACGGGCGCCACACTTCTGGGCTATGAAAGCGGGCTCTTCTACAACCGCCGGTCCGTGGAAGGCGCCGTTTCCGCCTGCAGTGCGCCCAGCCTGTACCGCAGCGAGGGTGTCTCCATCCGCAACCAGGCGCAGGGAGACCTGTACGTCTCCGGCCTGTACGACTTCCCGTACAGCACGCTCCTGGCCAGCTGCGACCACAGTCTCATCATCACGGGTAACCTGCGCTGCGGTAACGTCACCCTCAACGCCGGCGACAACTTTGTCATCGACACCCCGGACAAGGACCAAAGCCTGCGCAGCGCGCTCCAGCTGTATGAGAGCCTGTTCAATACCTGGGAGACCACCGCGCAGCAGAACGTCAAGGACCATGCTGCGAGCGTTGTTGCCAACAGCGGCAAGGGAGGGGATTCCACCCAGGAAGGGTGCTACAAGGCAGAGGATTACAAAAAGACTTTCACGGCAGAAGAAATCAGGAAGGCGGCGGAAGGAGCCATGGACAAGGATGGCGGTGTCATCCGCAGTTCCGGCACGGTCACCATCAACGCCAGGGTTGTTGACCTCAACGGCCGGATATACAGCGGGCTCCAAGATACGGACATTGTGATAGCCCCTGATTTCAAGGTGCAGCTTGCCAACGGCAAGATTGTCACCCCGGAGCAGGCCCGCGAGCTTTACCTGCAGGACCATTCCAACAGTACCTTCAGGCTGTACGGGTACGAGGGAATCCCGCTCGTGTACGATGCGGAGAACAACCGGATTTCCCTGAGCAACATGATAGCATTGCCCTCCGGAATCGACATCACCGGCATCATCGTCAACTCCGATCCCACGGGCAAATCCGGTCTCTATGTGGCAAGTGGCGGTCCTGATATCAGCATCGACAACGAATCCGCCTATACCCTGAACATCGGCGCCATGGCGCTCTCTGCGGCACCCTGCTCCGGCATCCGCCTGCAGAACACCGGCACGGGAGAAACCACCACCTATACGCAGGATGAGCACGGCGCCTGGATTCAGAGAGTGGACAAGGGGGGCTCCGTTACAACCACCGAGCTGGGCGATATCGACAGCACCAGTTACAACGGCACGGCAAACTACCAGGTCAAGCTGGAAAAGAAGACGCAAACGCCCATTACGGAAAAGGGACGCCTCACGTTCTCCGGCAACGTGGATGGTGTCGTTCTGCACCATTTCTACAATGACGGCAAGGTGGGCACCAAGGAAACCATCATCGATGAAATGACGGTGAACACCGATGGCACGCAAACCGTCAGTGAGCTCACCGGCACCTATGTTGCCTGGGATTCCAAGCACGCCAACGGATACGCGGGCTCCACGCACACGCTCACCGGCAAGGAGCTCACCAGGCTCTATGACCCGGGCACCATCTTCTACCGCTATGAGTACACGCTGGAGTACGCGGACGTGTGCACCAACACGCTCTACATCAACGCAGCCAACAGTGTGGGCATCCACTTTGGCGGCAGCGGGAACGGCGGCTCGGCATTCCATGTGGCAAGCGGAGACGTCAACTTCTCCGGCGTGGTTGCCGCAACCACCTGCACGGTGGACGCCGGAAACGCCATAACGGCCGCAGAGGCTGCCCGCATCAACGCTGCCACCGTTTCCATGAGCGCCGCCAAGGGCAGCATCGGTTCAGAGGGGCAGTCCCTCACCTTCAACGCGGGGGAGGCATCCTTCTCCGCCGGGCAGCACCTGTATCTCGCCACGCAGCAGGATATCGGCAAACTGGCACTCCGGGCCGGCAAGGCAATCAACCTGCACTCGGATGCAGCCCTCAACCATCTTGAATACCACGCCGGAGACGCAGCCTCCATCGTGGCGCAGGGGCAAATCAACGTGCGCAGCGGCATAGCGGCGCGCACCTCGCTCATCTCTGAAACGGAAAGCATCCGCGCCGCAGGCGCTGCCTTCTCCCCGGGCATCCTCACGGCCCGCGCGGAGCAGGACATCTCCCTCTCCACCACGGGCGCTCTTGAGCTGGACTACGTGGAAAGCCGCCAAGGCAGCGTGGCACTCAGCGCGGACAAGGGTATTACCTCCGTCAGGGGCAGCGATCTGGACACGCTCACCGCTGTTCCCGGTTCCACCACCACCAACCTGCAGCAGCAGGCGGAGAAGAGCCGCGAGGAGCTTTCCGATGAATACTACGCCAAGCTCGCGCACTATGAACGTCTCTACTACGAACAAGACGAGGTCGGCAACTACGTGCACCGGGACGCGAACGGCAACTTTATCCTGCCGGAGGAAAAAGAGACCCTGGCCGAGCTGCGCGGCAGCTTCAAGAATCTCTATGAAAGCGGCCGGGGCGACTACTTGGGCCAGTTCATCCTTACCCTCAGCGAAACGGCCGCCGTGGACTATACCACCTTGGCGAACGAAGCGGATGCCCTGGCCTACCTGGCGCTGCATGCCGACAAGCTGGAAACCGAGTTTGCGCAAGCGTACTACGACAAGCTCGTTGCGGGCATCACCGCAGAGGTGCGCAAGCTGCACGGCAAGGAAACCGCCATAGACTACGGGCAGTTCAACGAGGCTGTCTACCACCTCTACTGGATGAAGGACCACACGGGCAAATACGTGAACCAGGACGCCGGAGGCAACTTCATCAGCCCGGACCAGGTGGACGGATTCGGCCGGGTCATCGGCAAGGTGTACAGTGATGCGGCATGCAAGGCTGTCACTGCGCAATTCAAGGACCAGCGCGCGGACGGCGCGTATGATTTCAAGCAGAGCGCGCTGTTGGGCAATCTTTCCCGGGCGGCTAGCGGGTTCAACACCGCCTCCATCATGCTCAGCCAACTCAAGGGCAGCCCGGCGGCCGTGGCCAATAGAGGTACCGCCGGCAACCTGCAAACCACCATCCGCGCCAACAAGGGTATTACCCTCACCACCAAGGAAGACCGCGATATTGGCGGCAGTGCGTTCCGTTTCTCCATCAAACCCGTGGACTGGATGGAGGACGGCACCCCCGTGTACTCTGATTGGGCAAATGCGTTCATTGCTGAAATCAGGGCAGGGCGGCGCGCAGGCGCGGAGCTGGTATCGGAGGACAAGGCAACGGGCGAGCTATTCTATGCCATGTCCTACTTCGAGGCCAGGGAAAGCACCATCAATGAGCTGGAGAAGCGCCTCCTACAGCAGGCTGTGCCCACGGATATCCATGATGTCGGCGGCATCTACCGCGTCTACACCCGCAATTACATTGGTGTGGATGCTCCGGAGCTCAGCATCACGGGCGGAAACGTCCTGGTGTCTTCCACGGGCGACCTCAACCTCGGCGCAGGCAACATCACCGCCAAGAACCTCTACCTCTCCACCACCGGCGCCATCAGCGGCACCGTGCATAGCGACGGCGGCATCGTCAGCCTTTTCGCGGAGGGCGGCATTGGCTCGGAGAGCGGCTCCTTCGGCATCAGCGGCAGCGCCACCTACTCCCTGGGGGCAGGGGGCAATGTTTTGCTCAAGACCGATGGCCCGGTCAATCTCGCTTCACTCAGCGGGGAACATGTCAGCATCGATACCCGGGACGGCAATCTGATACCCGTGCTCAATACGCAGCAACCGAACATTATCGGGCGGCGCATCG
>JAZLFB010000112.1:0-4674 GCA_045615585.1 Akkermansia sp. | reverse complement strand
CGAACTCAATTGAGATTACGACTTCTTTTTTTGAGTTGGGAATTTTCTTCGCCTCACTTCCTGCGGCGGCGGGCGGCGAGCGCGGCCAGTGCCAGCAGGCTCAGCGTTCCGGTGGTCGGCTCGGGAACGTTGCTGCTCTTCACCAAGCCAATCTCGGTATCACCCACATACAGCTTGTAGTCGGCACCCGTGATGCTGCTCAAGTCGAAGTGCGTGCGCGCCCAGTCACCATCCTTCAGGTTGGTGGTCAGCACATGGTCCTCGTACTGCTTAATCAGAATCACCTTGTCGCCGATGTCCTCCAAGTCGGCAATGGCGGCCAGGGTGGCGTCATCCAGCTTCACAATCGCGTCATCAGCAATGGTGAACTCGCTGCCCAGCGTGAGCGCCATGAGATTGCCGCCGCCATTCACGTTCAGCGTGGCGCCGTCCGCCATTTCCAGGTTGGCAAGCAGAGTGCTGCCGCCGGCAAACAGGGTGTCCGTGATGGTCACCGTGCCTTCGGCAGAGGCGGCACCTTCCGTGTAGACGGCTACCGTGGTGCCGAGGAGGGTGATGTCCTTCAGCTCGATGGGGTCAGTGCCGACATTCTGCAGGGTTACACCTTCCATGTAGGCACCAATGCTCTGCAGGGCCTCGGTATCAACGCAAGTAAGCGTCAGGGGGCCTGAACCGTAGTTCAGGATTTCCTCGACCACCACTTCGTTGTTCACCGTGACAGCTTCTTCTGCAGTGGCGGTAAGAGTATCGGCTGTCACCTGGGCTTTCGCCTCGCCGATACCATATATGATTTCCTCGTTGCTGGTGTTCTGAACCTCAACCTCGCCGGAATCAGAAGCGAAGGTCACTCCGGACCCCCTCGGGGTGAAGCCGTCCTCACCCTTGATTGTGGCTGTCGTCTCTGCCGCAATGCTCATGGCGATATTGCTCGTGTTGCCGGCAAGGGTGGCATCTTGCGCCACCTTCACCTTGCTGTCAGCGCTAATGGAGCCCTGGATGTCAAGCGTGCCGCCGTTCACCACAGTGTCGCCGGTGTAGGTGTTTGTGCCGGAAAGCGCGAGCGTGCCCTCACCATTCTTGGTGAGGCCGCCAGTGCCGCTGATGGCACCGCGCACGGTCAGGTCGTTGTCGCCGGCAAAGGTAATGTTGTTGCCCTCGTTTTTGATGTTGGCAGTAATGGTGCTGCCCTCGCCTGTGGCGGTGATGGTGATGGCCCCCGCCAGTTTGACGGCACCGTCCAGCGTGCCGCCGTTCATGTCGATGTCGTTGGCGAAGGTGGAAGTGTAGTTCTTCGAGGTAGCCTTGTCGATGGAGAGCGCGCCATCCGAGATGATGAGCTTGCCTTCACCCGAGAAAGTGGCGTTGCAGATATGGAAGTCATGGCTGCCTACCTTCTCCAGATTGGCGTTCAGCACAATCGTGGTCGCGTCGTAATTGGCATTGACGACACCGAAGTCGTTGTTGGCGGCATTCACCTTGGAATCCTCCGAGACAATCAGGTGCTTGATCAGCTGGCGGGAGCCGTAGCTAACTATGCTGCCGCTGTTGGACAGCGTGCCGCCAGCGAGGGTGACGGTGTAGAGCAAGCCGGCGCCGGGCGCATCCTTGCCGTTGACATCCAGAGTGGCACCCTTGAACACGGTGATGGCGTTGGATGCGGCTCCCAGGGCCTGGCCGTTGTTCAGCTTCACCGTAACGCTGCTGCTGCCGTCCTGAACACCGATGTTGATGGCGGAAGTCATCTCGCTGGCGGCAGCGAGCGTCACTACATTGTTGCCGATGAGGTTGAGCGTGGCACCCGTGCCGGTGAGAGTACTGATTGTAGTGGCTGCCGTGGCGTTCACCGTGGCGCTGGCATCGGATTTCAGCACGAGAGCGATAGAGGCACCCTCCTTGTCCATGGTGATGGTGGAACCATCCGCATTCATGTGCACAGTGCCGATGGAGGAACCCTTGCCTTCAGCGTATGTCTGGTGGGCGGCAAAGGCCACGGGGGTGGTGTCGTTCACCCACAGTGCTGTGTAGTCCAGGGTTCCTTCCCCCACATACTTACCCTGCCCATCCACCACCACATCGATGCCGTTCTGTTGGAACTTTGCGCCGCTGACATCTATGATGCCATCAGTCAGGGTGTAGACCGTCTTGGTGCCGGACTCGCATCGGAAACCGCTTGTGCTTTCCTTTCCGGTGCTATCATAGTACGTGACGGTGCCTCCTGGATCCATGGCAATCTCATCGATGCCATAGGTGCCATTGAGCGTCAGCGTGCCCGCGCCTACAGTGGTGGTGCCGGTGAGTGCACCGCCACCGCTGATGATTGCGTCGCCCACACCAGTCTTGGTGAAGCTGGCGTTGATGCTGGAAGCCGCGAGAGAAAGCGTCATACCTTCGCCCACATTCAGTGTGGTGGTGCCGGTAACAGACACTGTGGCTGCATCGTTACCAGTCATCGCAGTCATGGTCCAGCTGTTTTTCACTGCGTTCAGCGTGGCATTGTTGATTGCCACAGTGTTGGCGGTGGTGACATTGGCACCGGAGCGGGAGAGCACGTTACCCTCCGCAGTGGTGAAGGTCAAGGTGGAACCATCGATGGAGACGCTGTTGCCGCCGCCCACGAACTCGATGCCGCCGAGGCTCACGTTTGCATCGTTGGTAGCCGAGAAACGCGCCATGAGATTGCCGCTACCATTGTTGCTCTCATGGGCCAGTTTCAGATTACCGCCCACTATAATCTCGCCGCCGTTCACAGAGGCGTACTGCTTGTTGGAAAGCCAGTAGTAGCCGCCGATTTCCAGAGACTGACCGCTCGCCACAGCCCACGTGATATCTCGCTGGTTGGCGTTAATCTTCACGTTGCCGGTCACCTGCATGTTGGCATAGCCCAGATTATACGTGTGATTGCCAGTTGAGGCGTTGTCGAAAGCGTTAATGCTACCCATCCACTCAACCTTACCCGTTCCTGTGGAGGCAACAGCCTTGCCTTCGTACATCTTGTGGTATGCCCCGGAAGATGTCTCACCGTCACCCCCGTTCGAGAATTGCACACCATCAATCTTGGTGGTGGTGCTCAGCATGAGCAATCCTCCATCCTGCACTTGTACCGCTGCCGTCTCGGATGAGCTGAGTTCTGCAGTAGCTACCATGACATTGGCGGTGATTGCAAGCGATCCCCCGTTTTTGAGTTCCAGACTGTCCACCTCTGCGACACCTTCACCCTGGATTGTCAACTTATTGCCAGTCACGGTAAGCTCGTTGGCGGAGAGGTAGACGTCTGCACCTATTTCGAAGGTGTAGTCGGCACCAGTCACGGTCACCGCTCCAGCTTGCACCGTATCGTTCACCACCACAGTGGTGTGGCCTTCTGAGTCGAAGATGACATCGCCGCCAGTTTCGAAAACGGGATCGAAGTTGTCCGCTTTCCATACATTGTTGTCAGGCGTGCCTTTCCACTGGGATATAGTAATCGTGATGGTTCTGTTCTCAAGCTGCCATAGAGTAATGTCTGAATACCACTCTTTCTTAGAATTGGTCCAAAGCCGGGTGTTGCTGCCCGTGCCTTTCTGGAAATTCGTGTTGTTATCGTTGCTCACGGTGAGAGTCTTGGTCTCTCCATCGTTAACAGTGAGCGAATAGGTACCCTGATTTAGGCTGGTTCCGAACTGGTTATAGTCCGCGATGTACTCCAGAACAACAGTAGCAGACCCCCCGCTTGCTATCTCGCCAGCAGAAGAAGTGATGCTATTGCTACCCGCTATCAACTTGAACGAGCCGTCGGCAAGAATCTTAAGCTGGTCACCACCCGCAGAAGAAAGGGTTCCATTCGTGCCCAAGAGTACGTTTTCGTCCATGGGATCTCTTGTTTCCGTCAGGGTGAAGGTAAGCCTCCATGAAGTGAGGGGCCCCGTTTCGTTAGTCCAATCGAGTCCGGAGTTACCAGCCGTTGTATTGTTTAGCGCCGTGGGCGTGACACCTGAGAGTTGCACATCCGCAGCCTGAGCCTGTGTGTGTGTGAATCCCACGGTGGTGATGGCGGCGATGAGGGCCGCCCTGAGTACCTTGTTGAGATGTAGTTTCATTTTTGTTGGTGATTGTTTGTTGTTGTTTCTGAGTTCGTGTATTGGACGAAAGGTTGAGGTCGGGGCACAATGCTCCCAAACTCCAAGCGCAAGCATACAGGTTTTCAAATACTGTAGGCGTCCATAACAACCTATACTACTCACCAACAATGCGTTGCATTCGGTTTGTGTTTTATGGCAACGGCACGCGTCCGAACAAGATTTGCCCTGAAATCCAAAAAAAATCAAAAAAATCCAACTTTTGGCTTGCATCAGTATTTGAAATACTGTAGGCAAGCCCAGATGGCCGATGCGCCGTTACCAACGCTGTACGCCAGAAGCAATAAACACCAATAAGATGTGAAACACCCCCAGTAATTTTCTTTGATTTTTATCCATTGCCATCCCATAACTCTCCCGAAGGGAGACGTCATCCACCTATCTCTGGGCGTGCTCAGAGTCATTCCTCGCCGCTTGATGCGGGAGCGGGATAGGGTGCGCGGTGGGTGTGGGTGAAGTGCCAGCCTGGTTGGAGGTAGCGCCAGAATTCAATGTGCGGGGAATCTTGTTCCTGCTGCATGCGCCGGGGAGTCATCTCGAAGGGGTAGATTTGCACGGG
>JAZLFB010000111.1:0-7651 GCA_045615585.1 Akkermansia sp. | reverse complement strand
GGCAAATGTTGCACCGCCAGCTACGATGTCATCGGTCAAGGTTACAGAAGCGGAACCGGAAGCAAAGAAGACATCGGCCCCCTTCGTGAATGAGTTGCTTCCCGCCTGGCCGCCTTCGGTGTGCCAGTTGCAATCCTTTGTGTCATTGGACCATCTGGAATTGGTGGTACCATCCCATATCAAGGCCCCTGTCGGTGCTGGCTGAATGAAAGTCAGCATCAAGGTGGTTCCGTTCGCAGTGAGCTTGTAGTGGTCCTGCAGGCCCTGCGCCAGGGTAAGTGTTACCCCAGGGTTCAAGGTCACACTGGTGCCGGTGGCCAGGGTGTAGTCCTGGCCGGAGGTAATGGACATGCCGGTGAGGTCCAGCGTGCCAGAATTCAGGGCAAGGGCACCGGTGGAGCGGAGCCAGTTTTCCCCGTCCAGGGCGAGAGTGCCGCTGTTCATGGTAAAGGCGCCCGTAGTCACGGCTGTGGCCAGGTCCAGCGTGCCGCCGTTCAGGGTGACAGCGCCGCTGCCCAGGGCTGTGGCGTTGGAGGCCACAAGCGTGCCGGCATCCACCGTGGTGCCGCCGGAGTATGTGTTGGCGGCGTTCAGGGCAAGCGTGCCGGCACCAACCTTGGTGATGTTACCATCTCCGGAAATAGTACCGCTGAGGATGAGCGTTCCTCCTTCCGTTCCCTTGCTGATATCCGTGCCGTCACCGTTGAACGCGTAACGCGCGGTGTCGATAGTCACGGTCTTGGAGCCTGCGGCAGTAGTGGCAACGGTACCGTTGTAGGAAGCCGTTTCGGCAGAAATGCCGATGGTGCTGCCGGCGGCGGCGTTGTGCGTGCCATTGGCGTTGGCACTGGTGGTGCCGCCCAGAATGAGCGAGCCGCCGTCTTTCAGGTTGACCGAATACGCCTTGCTGCCGCGGCTCTTGATACCCTTCACGGCAACGATACCGCCATTCTCAATGTTCAGGGTAAAGGCATCGTCCTTTCCGCCAAGGAGGGTTGCATTCTTGGCAAGGAGCTTGCCGGATACATTGCCGGTGGTGACATTCTGCCACTCACTGAGCACAAGCCCCGTCTGGTGGGTGTTGTTTTCATTGTCTCCACCGCTGACAGCCACTGTGGCGCCTGCCTTGATATCAAACCCGGTGGGATTGGTCCTATCTTTAATGTTGCCGTTGACAAAATACTCCGTCTTGACCAGCACGGGGGTGGTTCCGTCACCCACAGTCAGGTTGCCGTTGTTGTATATTGTCTTGGTGCTCAGATTCTCTGTGAGAAGGGTCAAGCGCTTGCCGCTGCCAATCTCCACGCCGTGATCCTGAGTTGTATCCGTCACGGTAATGGCCCCCTTGCCCTCCACCACAGCATCTCCAGTGGTTCCGGCCCCGGTAATGCGGTCAATCTTGACGTCATCGTTGAAGGCAACAATTCCTTCATTGACCGTGAGCATACCCTGCGTCACCTCTTCGCCATCGGAGTTACCGAACAAAACTTTGCCGGCACCGGACTTGACGAAGTTGCTGCCGGAGCTGTCCAGATCGCTCACGGTAAGATTGTGTCCAGCCGTGTCCACTGTGAGATTGGCGCCGTCTTGCAGCACCATTTCCCCCGTGGTGATATTCTCCTGAAGCACGGCCGTTCCGGCATTGCTCTCAAATGTCACGTTGGCTTCCTGGGTGAAAGGAACGTGAGTGGCCGTGGCCTCGGCGGTATGCCAGTTCGCACTGTCTGTGCTTGTGGACCAGTTTGTGTTGGACGAATGATCCCATATCAGGTCTTGGATGACTACTCCCTCCATTTGGAAGTATACATAGTCGGAGCTGCCGGAGGAGGAGCTCAGATAGTATCCCTGCATCTTCTGGCCGTCGCCAATGACGCATTCCACCAGCAAACCGGTGTCCATGGAGGCGGTGTCGCCCAGGGTGATTCCCATCCACTGGCCGGGCTGGGGAGTCTGGCCCAGGCCGGAGAGATTGATGGTCAGGCTATCGCCGGTCAGGGTAACATCCTGCACATTGTTGATGACATAAATAGAGGTCTCAGTTCCCGCTTGCAACGTGATGGTCTTGGAGGAGTCACCAAACGCCGTCAAGACTCTGTCGCTTTCGAATGTTTGAGAGCTGCCGGCCACAACATTGGTGCCATATTGCCCATCTATCACCAGGCTGTTGGCCTCCAAAGTATGGGAGCCGCCCACCAGATGGCCGGTTGCAGCAAGCTGCACGGAATCACGGCTGGTGATATTCCCGCCCATGGACAGGGTGCCTTGGATATCCATGGGACCGACAACGCTGGCATCCCCACCCAGCTGGAACGCGGCACCGTCTTTCACCGTAACGGAGGACGCGCTGCCGAGCATACCCAAGGCTTTGCCCCCCAGTTCCATTGTACCCGCTTGAACATACAGGTCACCGTTGAATTGGGAGGATTCCCCCGTGAGGGAGAGAGAGCCGCTGCCGGATTTGGAGATAGAGATGTTGCCCCCCACGGAACCCGCAAAGCTGCCGCTGTCCGTAATGTAGAGCGTGGAGGCGGATGAAGCGTCCGCCGGATTGAATTCAACGGCGCCGGAGCCGCTCAGGGTTTTGATATCCACCTCTCCTGTCGCCAGCACCAGCGTGCTGTTCTCTTGCAGGTTGATGCCGGAGGCTGTCGCCAGTGCGGTCTTGTGGCCCGCCACGAGCTGGGTGCTCCCGGTGGCTTCAATCGTGCCATCAAAGGTGTTGTCGCCGTTGTTGAAGGTGAACTTCTCTACTGAATTGTCCTTCCTTTCCCTGCGCAGTATCACGTTTCCCGATCCCTGCACCTTGCCATCGAAGATGGTGCCGGCCTTGCCCCAACTGCCGAGGAGAGTGACCTGGTTTGCAATGGAATCTCCCAGTGTGGTGGTGCCTTTGAAGATAAGGCCGCCGTCCACCTTGTACAGCGTGCCATCGTTTTTCACAATCAAATCACCGGTGATGGTTCTGGTGGTGTTCTGCGCTATGGCAAGCTCCAGTCTGCCGCCATCCACAACCATGTTGGTGGCAACCGGCTGGTCGGGTATCGTGTAGGCGTTGCCGCCGATATAGGCCGTGGCGCCACTGTCCACCTCCAGCAGTTTTGTGGTCGCCAGGAAATCCGGCACAATGGAGGTGCTGCTCGTCCGCAGGGAGCCATGCTCCACGCGGACAGTGTCTGCGACCAGAGACTTCGCTATGTACAGTGTGCCTCCGCCTACCTTCACAAAGGTGCCGGCACCGCCCTGACCGGCAGCAATCGCATTGGAAAGAGTTTCCTCCTTGCTGACAATCTCAATCATTACGGTGCCGGCGGAATGCACGGTGGCATTGCCGGCAAGGATACTGCCCGTTGTGGCAGCCAGCGTTGTACCCTCATTTACAACCAGGTCACCCGCAGACAGGGATTGAGAGAGTACCAGCGTGCCGCCGCGCAATTCCACACTGCCGATATGCGTCACCATCCCATCCAGTGAAGCGACGGAGTCGGAGTCAACGGCCAGGGTGCCGTCTCCAACCACCGTGGCGTCCTCCTCCCACAGAGAGGCCGTATCCTTCAGGACCAGGGTGCTGCCGGCGGCGATATCCGCCTTTTGGGTAATGAGCACTCCGGCATCCAAGGTGACAACGCCGGCACCATTCAAGATCACCTCCTCGGTGGAAAGCATACCGTTCTCGGTGGTATTCACGGTATACTCCTTGCTGTTGTCGAACAGCAGGGCTGCGGCGGAGACTTCGTTGGTCACCTGCACATCCGTGCTCGCGGCAGAATCGTTGAAGACAGCCTTGTCTGTTGAAGTAAAGCTACCTCCCTGCCCGAATTCCGATAAGCTCCAAGCGTGCTGAGTCGTTGTGCCATCCCAAATGCGGTTGCCGGCCTTCTGGGAGAAAGAAACCTTCAGGATGTTGTCTTGCACCGAGAACGCAGCCTCCAAATAGTCCACGCCCTCTGCAGTCAACAGATTTGTGTTCCATGCGTGGCCACTTGTCAATGTAAGCACCGAGCCTGCGGAAAGGGTACTTGTGTTGATGAAATCCACAACAACTTGTTGATCCTGTCCCACCGTCACCCCATTGCCGAAGTGCAAAGCGGGGGTATTGCTGTTGTCGAGCAGCTCCCCGGCATCAAAACGCATGCCGCCGCCATTGAAGGTGACAGCGCTGTCTACTATGCCGGCTTTCCCGGAGACACCGGCGGAGCAGAGATACTGGCCGGAACCCAGGGTAAGACCGTTCCCCACGGAGAGCGTGGCCCCGCGGGCCACCGTCACGTTTCCCGCAATGTGGATGCCGCTTCCCTGTAGATTAAGCGTGCCTTTCAGGGCAGAAACATCCTGCACATCCACCTGCCCGCTGTATGTCTGGCTTCCCTCGCCAGCCATAGCCAGATTAATGCGCGTACCATCTACAGCAGTGACGGCACCGCCATAAACATACTGACCGCTCCCGGTGGTTGTAAGCGTGGCCCCCTGAACCGGGGTGCTGTCCTCTCCTGCAGGTTTGTAGGCAAACACCTTGCCCGTGGCATCTCCATCCAACCCGCCGATATGCGCATTGGCCGTATTCAGCGCCATGGCGCCGTTGTTCACCAAGTTGATGGTGGCATGCTGCGCCGCATTATCATGCGCGAGCACCAGACCTGGGGTGCCGTCAACACCGCCCTCCACCTGCAGTTCTCCACTGAACGAGCCGGGGCCGTTCAAATGCAGGGTGGATGCTCCATTTCCCGGCTGCATGACGACGGTGCCGCTGCCGTTCAGAGCATTGATATCCCACCGGACCGCTTGGTTGTTGTTGGAAATGGTCAGGGTTTGCCCGTTTACATCTACACGGTCAATCGTATGGGAAGCCCCGGCGGCGCTGGCATTGGCCATGGTGGCATCCTGACTCACCTTCAAGGTGCCACCGATAGAAATACCGCTGGCATTGTTCAGGGAGAGCGTGACGCCTTGCAAATCGATGATGCCGCCCTCTGTGTTGTTTTGATCGGCTCGCAGTATGAAAGGGTCGCCTTGCAGCGCCAAAGTGGCGTTTTCCCGGGCTCCAATGGTGGCGTAAAGGTTGGCCGCGCCATCAGCCGCTACAATGCTGCCCGTGTCCTCGGTGGCTGTAATCCTGCCGGTAATGGCATCTGAGCCCACAATCATGGTACCGCCGTTAAGCTCAATGTGCTTGTTTTCCAATGCGCCATCCGATACTTCTGAGACATCCAAAACGGCTCCACCAGCCACACGCGTGATACCGCCGGAGCTCAAAGCCTTATTAGTGGCTACCATGACCACGCCTTGCCGAATATCGAAAAGATTGCTCTCAACGGCGTTCATCAACATCAGCGTGCCCGTGCCGATCTTGGTAATCGTTGGTGCTCCCAGATAGGCCCACACGGCACCACCCCAGCGGTCGTATTCTTCGTCTTCCACCACATTGAGCACCAGCTCGCCCTTCTGCTCGTCAGAGTTGTCAACCACACCCATCGTTCCCATGTACGTTTCGTAACTTACCGGAGTTACCAGGCTGTTCAAGGTTTGTTTGGTGCCGTTGATATCGATAAAGGCGCAATCGTTCATGTACACGGTACCAACATTCTCTAGGGCGTTGTCCACGCTGAGCTGGAGAGTGACGATGCTGGCATTATGCAAAACGTACAAGGGATCACCCCCGGGGATGCGGTTTTCATCGTACCCCTGCAGAGTCAGGTCGCCTGTTATCCCCAAGGCATGTTTCAGCTCAATGACCTCACCCACGGCATTTTCTTCTTCATCTCCGGTGTAGTTGGACTTGCAAAACTGTCCGTCCACAACAACATTGCGAGCACCCTTCTCTCCATCCATCAGGACTGTTTCCAACACCAAGTGGCCACCGCCACCGCCGAAGTGGTAGGTGTCGTTATCTCCCAGATTAATGTTACCGGAGAACACCATTTTCTTGCTCGTGGCCAGGCTCAATTTGCCGTGCTCACTCAGATTGACAGAAGCATCGCCGCCCATGTCATCGAGCAGAATGGCGCCTTCAGAATCACCTGTCACGGAATCGATTATTGTACTGGACCCCATCAGACGGTTGGCATATTTCAAGTCCACATCCGCCCCGCCCAAGGCACGGTCATCCTTGCACACGAACGTGACACCGCCCACCAAGTCAATGCGTTTGAAATGGTTTTCAGTATTGGTGAGGGTCACCGTGCCGGTGGTGTACTGGTTGCCCAGCACCAGCACGCCGTTCTCATTGTTCAGCGAGTAGTTGACAACCAAGTTGCCGCCGCCGCCGCCCAAGTGCCATTCGTTGTTGTTATTGGCAGCCAAAGCACTTGATGTTCCCTGTTTGCCGAATTGAACCTCCTCCACAGCGCCAATGATAAGCTGCTGGAAGCCGCTCAAGTCTGGGGCGGATTCACCCTCAAAGTCCTGAGTTAGGGCGAGCACGCCGTTTGAATAGTATGTTTTTATCCCGTCAGGTGTGTTTTCTTGATACTTCCCGAGAATCTTGGGCAAAATATCGTTGAGACCGGCATTTTCCACAATCAACACGCCGCGGTCCTTGATAAACCAGCGATTATTGGTTGTATCACCCAGCGCGCCCAGTCCCTCGGCCACCAGGGTGCCGCCCTCCAAACTCTTGGTGCCTTTAAAACTGTTGCCGGTGTTGGTGAGCCGCAGGCTTCCACCGGCCGTATCAACCGTCATACCTCCGTTACCATATATGAGCCCGCCGTATACGCTTTCAGAATCTGTGTTCTCAAAATGGTTCTCCGTTGAGAACGCCACACGGAACATGGAGTTCTCACCCTCAAGGTTGACGTTGCCGTGCAGGCCGTAGTAATCGCGGAGTTTGTACGTGTCATCCATTTTCACGCCACCCTCCACATACTCGTATTGGTGGGTGGTGTACTCCGTCATGGTGAACGCACCGCCGCCTTTGACGGTGACATCGCCTTTCAAGCGGGCGTGGCTGCCCAGGGTGAACTCTGCGCCGGAGCTGATTACCACATCCATTTGGGCATCCGCATAGTGCCAGTCGAATTCATTGACGGGCCGCTTGCCCAGGACCTGTTTGCCGTGCACGGTGTTGATGCCCTGCAAAATCACGCCGCCCTGATTCACGGTGAATGAGCTGCCCTCGTTCTGCAACTTGGTGAACACGGTATTCATCACCCAAGTCCTGGGATGAGCTTCGTCTTCTCCGAAAGAAACATCGTACACCACATTGATGGTGCCGCGCCCCTCCACGTCCTTGAATGCGCCCACAAAGGCCTCTGTTCCGGGCTCCTTGATGGTGATGGTTATGTCCGTGTCGGAATTGTTGGTCACCACATCCTTCTCCATGAGCAGGTGGAGGGACTTGAAGCCGCTGCCATCCACCGCAGCGGAGTTGTTCCATTCAAAATTGTTCCCGTTGAGGTCCAGCGTGGCACCGTTGGCACCCAGGGTGACATCACGGTACACCTGCTGCAGATTGTCGATAACCACGGTGCTGCCGCTGCTGGCCAGCACATTGTAGGCGGCATAGCCGCCGGTCCGCTTCAGGGAAACGGTGCCGCTGCCGCCCACGTTGAGCAAGGCGTTGGTGTTGCCCTCGCCGGTAATGGTCAGGTCACCCGCGCCGGCTTTGCGCCATTCCACCATACGCGCTTCCGTGGCCTTCATGTCCAGCTCCAGG
>JAZLFB010000110.1:0-7947 GCA_045615585.1 Akkermansia sp. | reverse complement strand
CACCAGCTTAGAGGTGATGGGCACTCTGGGCTTGTCCTTGCGGTCCTGACGGGCGTAGCCGTAGAACGGCATCACAGCGGTGATACGCTCGGGTCTGCCGCGGCGCACGGCATCCACCATCACCAACAGCTCCATCAGGTTATGGTTGGTGGGGGGGCAAGTCGGCTGGACAATGAACACATCCTCACCGCGGATGGATTCCTGAATCTGGACAAAACTCTCGCCGTCGGGGAATGTGTTGACCTGCGCCTCGCAGAGATGGAGCCCCATCTCCTTGGCAATATTCTTGGCCAACTCCGGATGTGCTGTACCGCTGATAATTTTCATGGTGCTTAGGAGTGTGCGCCGTCTATTCTTGACATTTTCAGCAAAAATGCAATACTAAAAGCACGTTAACACGCATTTTTTCTGCCATGACCACCTCCGCCCCCCGCCGAAACCTGTTCGGTCTACCCCTGTCGGCATGGCCGGGTGTACTGCTTTGCATGGGGATGATGGTGTGGTTTTTCGGCTTCTACCCCGGTTATTGGGAGAAAACGATGAGTGCTGTGCAATGGCTGGTGAGCGCGTGGAACCCCGAAACCGACTACGAACACGGGTGGATGGTGCCGCTGCTGTGCCTCTACATGCTCTTCCACGCCTGCCAAAAGCTGAAAGGTGAGACGTTGGCGGGCAGTCTGCACGGTCTGTGGGTGCTGCTGGGCGGTGCCCTGCTGGGGCTGCTCGCCGTGCGTACGCAACAGGGGCGCGTGGCCATTGCCGCCATACCCTTTCTGCTCACGGGCATTGTGTGGTGCTATTGGGGGCGGCGCGCCGCGTTAAAATGTGCTTTTCCGTTCTTCTTTCTGTGGTTGAGCATTCCCCTGCCGGGATTCCAGCAAGCCACCGTGGGCATGCAGCTGCTGGCCACCAAGGGGGCGCACTGGGGGGCAGGGCTGTGCGGTGTGCAAACCATTATGGAGGGCACCAACATCACCTCCGCCAACGGCAGCTGGGATACTTATAATATCGCGGGCGGCTGCTCCGGCATGCGCTCGCTCATGGCGCTCATCATGCTTTCCACCGCATGGGGCTACTTGGCGGATAAACTTTCCCTTTGGAAACGCGTGATGCTGGCGTTGAGCGCCATCCCGCTCTCCATCCTTGCCAACGGTTTCCGCGTGGCGAGCATCTTTGTGTGTGCAGAGTACGTGAACCCCGCCTTTGCCGGCAAGACATGGCATGACTGGTCGGGGCTGCTCTTCTTCTTCCCCGCCAGTCTGCTCTGTCTGGTGGCTCTGCACGGCTTGCTGGCGGGCGACATCCCCTTCCTGCACCGCCGCAAAGTGGTTGTGCGCCGCGCGGCAGAGGTAGAAACCGTGGACATGCACAGCGGAAAGGAGGATGCCCAATGAAAACGCTGTTGAAATCCCTCATCCCCGCTGCGGTGATGGCCGCTCTTTTCTCCTGCGTCTACCTGCTGCCGCAGCACGATCGCCTGCTGGAATCCTCCATCTCCCCCGACCTGCCCACAGGCTTCAAGCTGATGGGGTGGTACGGCGTGAAAACGCAGGAGAGCGAGGTAGAGCGCAGCACCCTTGCCGCCGACACCAAGTTCAGCAAGGCCAACTACCGTGAGGATACTTCTTCTTGGGGCAACCGCCGCCCCGAAATCAACGTCTCCATCGTCTATTCGGGCAGCGACATGAACAACTCCATCCACCGCCCGGAACGATGTCTGCCCGCGCAGGGGCACCAAAACTTGCGAGCGTCCGTCCGCACGGTGAAATTGAATAACGGCAAAGAGATAACCTTCACCCGCCTCACCTCGTACATCCCCAACAAAGAGGTACCGGGCGGGCTGCTGCGCTTCACCCACTATTACACCTTTATCGGTCACGGCACCATGTGCCACGGCCACTTGCAACGCACCGCCCGCGATATGTACGACCGCGTGGTCAAAGGCTCTGTAGAGCGCTGGGCCTACATTCAGGTCGGCACCTATTGGGGTGATGCCATGGGGCTGTCCGAAGAGGAAGCGGACACCCGCATCCTCAATCTGTTGGCCGACTTGTTGCCCGCGCAAATCAACTGGGCGGAAATAGGGGAATAAAGATTCGGCTTCCCCTAACAGCTTCCTTGCGGTATAATAGCCGCATGTCCGACCAACCGACCGTTGAACGCACGCCTTGGGGTGCTTTTTGGAGCCTTGTTGTTATTCAGGCGATGAACGCCCTGAATGAAAAAGGAGTTCAGTTTCTTTTGATAGCACTGGGCATCTGGATGATGCAGGCATTACAGTACTCCCTTTCGGTGCTGGTGGTGCTGCCCTTTGTGCTCTTTTCCCCCTTGGCGGGTTGGCTGGCCGACCGCTGGTGCAAGACCCGCCTGTTGCAGTCCATGGTGCTGTTGCAGGTGGTGGTGCTGGTGGGGCTGACCGCAGGGCTGTGGCTGCACAGCCTGCCGCTGGCCTTGGTATCCTTCACCATTTTCAGCATTCAGGCCATGTTTTTCAGCCCCGCCAAGAAGGGGCTGGTAAAGGACATGGTCGGCACCCGCAACATCGGCTTTGCCAGCGGCATTCTGGAAATCTCTACGATGCTGGCGTTGTTGTTGGGGCAAATCGGGGCGTTGTACGCCGTGTACAGCCTGCTGAAAGCATGGGGTCCGGAGTCGGGCTGGCATGCCGCCGCCTTGCCTGCCGCCTGTTGCACCGTGGGGTCGGTTATCGTGTTCCTGCTCAGCCTTACCATCCCGCGCTACGCCCCGCAGAGCGTGCGTCCCTTCCGTTGGAACCTGCTGTGGCAGCACTTCACCCAGCTGCGTATGCTGTGGGACAGCAAGGTGCTGCGTAACAGCGAAATCGGCATCGGCTACTTCTGGTTTATCGCCGGCACCATGATGCTGGTGGTGCTGCAAATGGCGGCGGATGCCAACCCCGTGGCAAGCTCCGAAGATTTCATGGCCGTGCTGGGGCAGCAAAAAGACTCCGCCATCCTCTTTGCATGGCTCAGCGGCGGTGCCATTTCGGGCGGTCTGGTGGCCTCCGTGCTCTGTGCCAAGCGCATCCGCACATGGATTGCCGCCGTCGGCGGCATCGGCATGACCCTCGGTTGCGCCGCCATGGCCTTTATCCCCTACGGCACGCCCCTCTTCTTTGCCGCCCTCGGTCTGACAGGTTTTGTGGCATCGGGCTATCTGGTGCCTCTCAACGCCCTGTTGCAGGACCGCGCGGATGACGACAAGCGCGGCGACGTGATTGCCGCGGGTAATCTGGTGGACTGCTTCTTAGGCATCATGGCCGTGGTGCTGCAAGGCGGCATGAAACTCGCGGGGCTTACCCCGCAGGCTCAATGCGGCATCCTTGCCCTCACCAGCGCGGTGGTCGCCGTCTACATTATGACCCGCCGCTGGAATAAGGTTATGTGATAGGAATTGTTGTTCCCTCTTACGGAAAAATCACCGTCCGACATGCTCGGACGGTGATTTTTTTGAATCTGATTAAATGGCTTTTAGTCTTAACGTTTGTGGTGACCACCGCCGAAGCCGCCGTGACCGCCGCCGAAACCACTGCGGTTACCGCCGCCGAGGGAAGGGACCGAAGCGCGGGGTGCGCTGAACGACGGGGTGGGCTTAGCGGACGAATGACCGCCGCTGAATAACGGGGCAGAGACGGAATTGCCGCTGTGACGATTGCCGAAGGAGAAGGCATTACTGCTGCCGGAGGCTTCTGCGCGTTGGTGTACGGGGCGGAACTGCCCTGCCGATTGAGCATGTCGCTCAGCACTGTTCTGCTGCATCACGGCGGGCTGTGCCGACGCCTGCGTTTCGCTTGCGGCACGTTCGCTCTTGGGCTGAATACCCATCAGTCTCTGCTGCATTTGTACGTTAGCCTTGGCCTGATTCGCGATCATCTTTTGTTGGGCTTTGGCCACGTTCTGCGCGGCTTGGAACTGCGCACCCGCCATTTTCTGCTGGGCTTTGGCTACGTTCTGCACAGCCTTGGCCTGATTCATGATGACCTTTTGCTCGGCTTTAATCACCTGCTTGTTGGCAGCCATCATGTTGTGCATCATTTGGCGGTGAATGGGGGCATCAAGCCCGCCGTGGGGGCGCATGCCCGGGCAATGACCGTGGGGGAAGTGGTGGGGGGCATCTACGCGGTGGCAGCCGTGCGGGTAGTGCCAGTGACCGTGGTACCACGGGGCGGGTTCCCAGCGGGGTACCAGACAGGCGGCCGTAATGGCGGCCAGCGTGAAGATAGCCACACCTGCCTCCGTATAACCGTACACGGGGCGACCGTAGCTGTAACCGTAAATCGGGAAACCATCGGCATCATAGCTGGCGGGCGTCCATGCCGCCGAAACACCGGCGCTGTAAATGTAGGGGTTTGAGGAGTAGCCGTAAGCATCGGCACCGTAATAGGCGGCACCGCCGTAATAAGCACCGCCGCTGTAGGCGGGATACTCGTACACACACGACGTCAGGAACAGCACGGGGCAGAGCGCTACGGCAACGGCAGCAGAAAGTTTCATTTTCATAACAGTGTTAGCTTTTGGTTTTAAATTGCTGTCTGTGCATAGACTAGCACACTCGATAGGCGTTAGGCAAGCCTTTGCAATATGTAGAACGTAATTTTTCTTGTTTTTTCTTAATAATTTTTTATAAAAAACAAAAAAATCTTCAATTTTTAAGCGTTGACGATTCATTGAGGATGCTGACAGGTTAAAAATCGGTGTTTGACTTTGTGCCGATTACTCGCATAGTCAGAGAAAAATAAACAGCGGGTAGCATGCCGCAGTACTTTCTCGGATATGCAACATGGTTCCTGTTTGTTAGGTCAGTGACGCCTGCGCTTTTCCGTGTGGCGTCAGGTGCGTGGGCGGCATCCGCTCCGCGTTAGGCGAAATCTCGCACGCAGCTTGTCACGGCATAGCCGTAGGCGAAGACGGAAGCATGCCGAACTTAATAATTTCGACTTTCAAAGCCGCCGACAACACGCCCGACGGCTGTAAGGGCGGGTAGCCAACCGCAAAGCGGTTGCCCGAAGGGCGAAGTGCCGTGGGGCGGCACTAAGGCAACCCCGTTAAGGGCGCACCGCTCAGCGGTGCGGTAAGGCGGCTTGGACAACCGCGCAGCGGTTGCCCCCGCAGGGGGTGAGGGCGCGTGGGGTGCGCCCGAATCAACCTTCAACTTTCAACTTTTCCAATATCCTCTTCACCACTCTCCCGCTTTCCTGCAACGATTGCGGGCAGATGCGGCTCATGTCGTCCTTGTCGGTGTGCCACCAATGGTCGCCGCTGAAATAGGCAATCAGGTTCAGGGAATCCACACCCGCTTCCACATAGGGGCGGTGGTCATCCAAGTAAGAACCCGGCCACACCGTCCAGCGTTCGGGGTTGAGGTTCAGCTCACGCACGGCGGCGGCGTAGCGGGCGTACATGGCATCCGACGTGTCCAGCGCGGGGATTGCAATCGTCTTGTTGCGCCCGCCCACCATGTCGAGATTGATTTGGTAACGCGGCAGCGCGGTGCCGCGGCGGCGGACATCGTATTTCGAGCCGTACATGCCGTCCGTATCGCTCATACGCGGGGCAAAGGCCTCTTCTCCGTCCAGAAAAATCAGTTCCGTCTGTGCCGCCTGTTCATCGGGCAGGGTGCGTGCCAGCTCCAGCATCAGCGCAGCGGCGGAAGCACCGTCATCCGCCCCCACAAAGTGCGGAATCCCGCGCTTGGTGTCAATGTGGCAGGAGACGAGGATGGGGCGCGTCTCCGCAGCATCTCCCTTCACCGCGCGCAAATTGCACATCGGCACCCCGCGGGTGGAGAAAGGGTCGCGCTGCACCTGCCAACCGCAGGCGCGTAAATGCTTTTCCAAGTAATCCAACTGGGCGGCATAACCGGGGCTGCCGCTGGGGCGGGCACCGAAGGCGCAGAGCCGCGCACAATGCACATAGGCGTTATCACCGCTGAAATCGGGTGTTTCCGTCAGCTCGGTGGGGAGAGCGGTCGGCGGCACTATCGGGGCGGCGGGCTTCTCTTCCTTACACCCCGCCAGCGCGGCAAGGACCAGCAGCGCGGTCAGCACTCGGATTTGTACATTGTACATCGTACTTTGTACATTCAGATGTCCTCGCTCACGCCGAAAATTTGCAGGATGCGTACCAGCTCCTCGCGCCCGGCGTAGGGGATTTCAATCACGCCGTTGCTCTTGCCTTTCAGGGAGATATTGACGCGGGTGCCGAAATCGTGCGACAACTGGTTGCACACGCGCACATAGGGTTCGGGCAGCGTGTGCCCTGCGGGTTCGGGCTTAATGACAGGGTTCAGGATGTCGCGCACAAGGGCTTCCGTCTGGCGCACCGTCATGCCCTGACGCGCCACGCGCTGGGCGGCGGCGGCCTGTTTCAAGTCATCTTTCAGCTGCAACAGCACCTTGGCGTGCCCCACCGTAATCTTGTTGTTTTCCAACAGCTGGCGGGCTTCGGCGGACAGCTCCAGCAGACGCACCATGTTGGCAATCGCCACGCGCGATTTGCCGACGTGCTGGGCAATCACCTCCTGCTTCATGTTGAAGCGGGTCTGCAACAGGCGGTACTGCTCTGCCTCTTCCAAGGGGGTCAGGTCTTCGCGCTGCAGGTTTTCGATGAGGGCGATTTCGGCCACCTCTTGGTCGGTGGCTTCATGCACCACCACTTTCACCTCGGTGTGACCCAGACTGGTTACGGCGCGCAGACGGCGTTCACCCGCAATCAGCTCAAACTTGTCATCCACACGGCGCACCACGAGGGGCTGCACCAAGCCGCGCTCGCGGATGGAGGCGGCCAGCTCCTCAATCTGCTCCTCGGCAAAATGGCGGCGGGGCTGGAAAGGAGAGGGCGAGATTTCGCTGACGCGAGCCAGAATAATCCGCTCCTTATCAAGCGCGGCATCCACGGGAGATGTGGCGGCTTGTTTCTTGGAAATCAATGCGCTGAGTCCTTTACCTAATGCTTGTCTGGCCATAATGCGTGCGGCGGATTCTAGCGTATAGGCGCTCAAAATGCAACCCTTTTTTATGGGCGGGCGTTACCTTTTTTATCGTCCTGTGCGTTGGGAGTGAGAGAATCCGCGCCGCCGTGCGGTTTGCGGCGAGATTCGCGCAGTTTTCTCAGCGTCAGTTGCCGAACGGGGGCAGAGAGAAATCCCTCCGCCGACAGCTGCGGGGCAAGAGCGGGGTGTTGCAGGATGATTTCACAGGCGCACCACGCCGCCGCCATATCGGTGTAAAAACGCCCCGCTTTCAGGCGCGGCAGCAGTTCTGCCGTGCGGGCGGCCCACGCGGCATCCGCAAGGTAGTGGTCGAGCAGCATCACCATGCCGAAGCGCGCGCGGAACTCATCCCGCGACAATGCGTGCCGCCGCAGCCACGGCCAAAGTTGCCTGCGGTGTTCGGCGGCAAAATGATAAGTGGCGCAGCAGGAATCCACAAGGCTCCAATTATCCAGCAGCGGCAGCACCCTGTCGATGGCGGTGCAGCGTTCTGCGGGCGTGGCATGGGGAACATAGCCCAGCAGCATGCCGCGCACCATCGCATCCTCAAAAAACACCGGCGCGGGGGCGGTGTCAAAAAAGGAGAGCCCCTGTGCCTTGGCTATCTGCTTGGCGAGCTTACGCAACAGCGGCAGGCGCACCCCCAGCAGAGGGCGGCTGCATTGCGGTATCAGCCGCCCCGCAAAGGCGGCATAGCTTGGTTCTGCCGCCTGTTGCAGGGCGTTCAGAAAATCGTTATAGTTGGCAGGGGTGGGCTGCATAGCGGCATTGTACAAAATGCAGGGGACAGTGGCAAGGGTTAAAGGGGGAAAGTTGAAAGTCATTGCCATCTCATAGAACAAATCGATAAAAGGGGGATTTGTAGGGATGTTTGTTCATGGAAGCCCGGCTCTGCCGCGCCGAATTGTAGGCCAACTTTTGACAGGATGTCAAAAG
>JAZLFB010000109.1:0-2659 GCA_045615585.1 Akkermansia sp. | reverse complement strand
GTCAGCAGCGGCAGCGTCGATGTCTCGAAACTCTCCTCTGCCTACGGCGACCTGTCGTTCAGCAACAAGGTGCTGTATCTGACCTACAAGGCGCTGCCCTCGCTGGCATGGACAAGCGGCAGCGGCACATGGAGCAGCACGCAATGGCAGGGTGTTGCTGGAGATACCGACCATGCCGATGTGTCTTTTGCAAGCGGCAGCGGTACGGTGACGGTGAGCGGCGCGGTGAACCCGCACAGCCTGACGATGAGCGGCGGCAGCTACACCCTGAGCGGCAGCGGTGCTTCCGTGGCGGTGGATAAGGAGGTGAAGCTGAGCGGCAGCGCGGCTCTTACCTCGAATGTGCCGCTCACGGCTTCGCGCTTTGTGTTGCAGGACAGCGCCGCCCTCACCCTGAACACGGGGGCGAATCAGGCGCTGAATTACCTTGCGATGGCAGAGAAAACCGGGCTTACCCTTCGCGGCAGCGGGCGCACCTACACCGTGAACGGTATGGGGGCGCTCGGCGGCACCATCACCGTGGGCAGCGGAACAACGCTGGCGTTCAACAGCGCCGTGTCCGGCAGCATCGGCGGCACGATTTCCGCCGCCGACAGCACCTCCGCTCTCCGCTTCACGAACGCATCGGACTCCGCGCCCGTCACCTACCGCACAGGTAAGGCTCTTGCGGACTTCGCGGGCAAGGTGACGGTGGGTTCCGACACCGATAAGCAGGGCACGACGCTCGCCATTGATTTTACGCCCGATAAAGGTACCTACACGGTGCTGTCGAGCGGCACGTTGGAGCTGAATGACAGCGCCAAGTTCTCTGCCAAGGTGGCGGGGACGGGTACCCTGCGCATCGGCGAGGGCGTGCAGAGTGTGTTTGAACTGTCTCAGAACAATCCGTCCTATGCTACTACGCTGGCGTTGGATGTGGCGGGCAGCCTGACCATCGGCAGCGCAACATCGAACACCGCGGCTAAATCCGCCGTAGCGCGGGCACTGACCGTGAGCGGCGATTTGACCGTCAACACACATTCGGGTACCTCCGACTACAGCAGCGTGACCCTTAACGGCGGTCGCTATGATGTCTGTCTGCCCTTTATCAGCAGCGATTGGGGGAATATTATTCAGAACATCGGTGCGCTCACCGTGGGTGCCAAGGGCGGCACCTTCAGCGCAACGCATCAGGGCAGCGCCTTTCAAGGTCAGTATTTCCGCGCGAATATCAACAACCTGTCGGGCAGCGGTGATTTGACGCTGGCGGGTACCAATTTCATGGGGCTGTCCTACTTCAGGCTGAATTCCGTGGACAAGGCGGGGTACAGCGGCAACATCACGCTCCGCAACGGTGTCTCGTACACGCAGAGCGGGAATCAGGTGAGTCTGGAGCTGGGTGCCTGCACCCTGCCGGGGGCGATTGCCCTTGCGAACACATACGACAGCGGCTATTGCCGTGTTTCGCTGGGTATCACGGCGGATGCCGCCGTGGGCGGGCTGGACAGCGACGGTCGCGGCTCTGCCTATGTTTACAGCGGTACCCTCAGCGACTTGGGTGCCGATATGCCCGCAGTGAGCATGGAATCCCAAATTAAGGCGGCGGCTCACACGCTGACGCTTAACACGGCGGGTACGCACAGCTTTGCGGGCAAGGTGCTGGGTACGCTGCATCTGGTGAAGGACGGCAGCGGCACGCAGCGCTTCACGGGCGATATGAGCGCGTGGAAGGGTACCCTTACCGTGAAGAACGGCACGCTGGCGTTTGCGAACGCGCTGACGATGAGCGGCAAGCTGACGATGAGCGGCGGCACGTTGCAGGCGGGTAAGCTGGTGACCTCGGCGGGGGCTTCGTTCAGCGGCAACAATACCCTGTTGGCGGATTCCGTGTCGGACAGCGCGGGCTGGTCGTTCACGGTGACGTTGGATAACGCCGACAAGGCGGTGCTGACCCTTGGCTCGCTCAACGGCAGTGCGGGGCTTTCGCTTAGTAAGCTGAATATCAGCTACAACGCCGACACGATGGTGAACGGCACCTACAAGCTCTTGCAGTACAATGCCGATTTCGGCGGCGAGCTGCAAGGCGTCACGATTTCGGGTGACTGCCTGACCACGAGCATCGGCACCAAGGATAACTCCGATGTCTATTTCACCACCGCCACGGTGGGCGGCAAGAAGGTCTACACGCTGGTGCTGGATGTGGACAACGCCCGCGGCACGCTGCCGCGCAACGATGCCGCCACGCTGACATGGGCGCCCGCATCGGGTGAGTGGACGGTGGAGAGCGGACATGCCGAGGGAACATGGACAGGCTCCAAGAATAACAATTTCTACAACGGCGATACGGTTATCTTTAACGCCGCCGCCACGGTGAATATCCTGGGCGCGGTGAATCCCGCCGCCGTCAAGGTGCAGAATGCAAGCGGCACGGTGGTGTGGAACGCCAAGGATGCCGCCGCCTCGGTTGTGGGCAAGGGTACCCTCACCAAGAGCGGGGCGGGGGCGCTCACCATCAACACCGCCAACAGCTACACGGGCGGTACCGTGCTGACGGCGGGTACGCTGACCGCGGGCAACGCCGCCGCGTTCGGCACAGGGGCGGTGACGGTGCAGGGCGGTACGCTGGCGATGGGCAGCCAAGCCGTTGCCAATGCCGTGACCGCTACGGGCGGCACGCTGA
>JAZLFB010000108.1:0-13263 GCA_045615585.1 Akkermansia sp. | reverse complement strand
CTTGGCCTCCGACTTAGCTAGAGAGAAGTGATTACTTCTTCATGGCTTCCTCCACGGCGACGGCCACGGAAACCGTAGCACCCACCATGGGGTTGTTGCCCATGCCGATAAGACCCATCATTTCCACGTGGGCGGGTACGGAGGAGGAACCGGCGAACTGAGCATCGCTGTGCATGCGGCCCAGCGTGTCGGTGAAGCCGTAGGAAGCGGGACCCGCAGCCATGTTATCGGGGTGCAGGGTACGACCGGTACCGCCGCCGGAGGCAACGGAGAAGTACTTCTTACCGGCGAGCACGCACTCCTTCTTGTACGTACCGGCAACGGGATGCTGGAAGCGGGTGGGGTTGGTGGAGTTGCCCGTGATGGACACGTCCACGCCTTCGAGCCACATGATGGCCACGCCTTCGCGCACGTCATCAGCGCCGTAGCAGTTCACCTTGGAGCGCTCGCCGTCGGAGAAGGCGGTCTTCTTCACCACCTCAACCTTGCCCGTGCTGTAGTCGAACTTGGTCTGGCAGTAGGTGAAACCGTTGATGCGGGAGATGATGTAGGCGGCATCCTTACCGAGACCGTTCAGGATAACGCGGAGCGGCTTCTGACGCACCTTGTTGGCGGAGCGGGCGATACCGATGGCGCCTTCAGCGGCGGCAAAGGATTCGTGGCCGGCGAGGAAGCAGAAGCATTCCGTCTCTTCGCGCAGCAGCATGGCGGCCAGATTGCCGTGACCCAGACCCACCTTGCGGTCGTCAGCCACGGAACCGGGGATGCAGAAGCTCTGCAGACCTTCACCGATAGCCTCGGCAGCGTCGGCAGCCTTGGTGCAGCCCTTCTTAATGGCGATGGCGGCGCCTACGGTGTAGGCCCAACCGGCGTTTTCGAAGGCGATGTTCTGGATACCGCGAACGATGGCACGCACGTCCACACCCTTTTCAAGGCAGACCTGCTCGGCTTCTTCGCAGGAGTTGATGCCGTACTTGGCAAGCACCGGAAGAATCTGGTCGATGCGGCGGGAGTAAGATTCAAAAAGAGGCATAATCTTATTCTATTGGGTTAAAGGTTCTTTACTCGTGGCGGGGGTCGATGTACTTGGCAGCACCGTCGAAACGGCCGTAGGTGCCCGTGTACTTCTTCACGGCGTCGTTAGCGTCAACGCCCTTCTTGATGTCTTCCATCATCGGGCCCATCTTCACGTACTGGTAGCCGCAGATTTCACCGTTGGCGTCCAGAGCAATCTTGGTGATGTAGCCTTCAGCCAGCTCGAGGTAGCGGGGGCCCTTAGCAAGCGTGCCGTACAGCGTACCCGTCTGAGAGCGCAGACCCTTACCAAGGTCTTCCAGCCCGGCGCCGATGGGCAGACCGCCTTCGGAGTAAGCGCTCTGCGTGCGACCGTAAACAATCTGCAGGAAGAGTTCGCGCATGGCGGTGTTGATGGCATCGCACACCAGGTCGGTGTTCAGAGCCTCAAGGATGGTCTTGCCGGGAAGAATCTCGGAAGCCATAGCGGCGGAGTGGGTCATGCCGGAGCAGCCGATGGTCTCGACCAGAGCCTCTTGGATGACACCCTGCTTCACGTTGAGCGTCAGCTTGCAGGCACCCTGCTGAGGAGCGCACCAACCCACACCGTGGGTCAGGCCGGAGATATCCTCAATCTTGGTAGATGCCGTCCAAGCGCCCTCCTGAGGGATGGGGGCGGGGCCGTGATTGCAGCCCTTGGCGACGCAACACATGTGTTCAACTTCTGTTGTGTACTGCATAGTATGAGAATGTTGGCGTGTTTGGGAATACCCCCACCCTGTGAACAGGCGGCGGGACTCTTCCTCGTGCCCGCAGTATAGCGCATTTTCTGCATTTAGGCGAGCAAATTCTTTTTCATGTCGCCCCTTTTTATGCCTTGCAGGGGTGCGGAAGACCCAAAATACCCACTTGTCACCCTCATCCGAAATTTTTTGAGCGCATGCGGTGTGTTGCACCGATACCCCGCATCTGTAGTTCTAACGGCAATCTTATCAACAACGGAGAGAGAAATCTTTCAACCTCTCTCCGCCCGTTTTTCTGAAATAAAAAATCAGTTTTTTCAAAAAAAGTCTTGCATCGTCTCCGAAAATGAGTATAATCAGCCCCGCAACCACGTTGCACAGCAAACATCGCAACCGCGGATGTAGCTCAGTGGTAGAGCGCAACCTTGCCAAGGTTGATGTCGTGGGTTCGAATCCCATCATCCGCTTAACAAAAAAAGAGACCCTTTCATGGGTCTCTTTTTTTGTTACCTGATGAGGATTCGAACTCGGAGAATCACGGGTACTACCCGCTGATGTTGTTTCGGGCGCGCCTCACGCGCCCTCACCCCGCTGCACGGGGCAAATGCTGTCGCATTTGTCCACCCGCCCTTACCGCCCTGCTGCGCAGTGCGCCCTAAACGGGGCCGTCGGGCGTGTTGTGGGGGCAGACTGCCGGTGGCAGTCTGCCCGCCCAAGCCCGCAGGACACTTTCTGCGGGGAATCGCTGCGACGGCAGCGACTTGGGGGCGGCCCCGGAGGGGGAATCCCATCATCCGCTTAACAAAAAAAGAGACCCTTTCACGGGTCTCTTTTTTTTGTTACCTGATGAGGATTCGAAATCGGAGAATCACGCTTCAACGTTGATGTTGCTTCGGGCACGCCTCCCGCGCCCTCACCCCGCTGCGCGGGGCAAATGCTGTCGCATTTGTCCACCCGCCCATACCGCCGTCGGGCGTGTTGTGTGCCAACACCAATTGTTGATGGTTGCGGAAAAAATAGGTAAAAACGGTAGAAACGCATCGCATATTGCGTTCTTGATAAATGAGAAATCTTGGGTTAACACCAATTTTGGTGGCTTGCGAAAAGTTTTCTTGACATCCCCCGCTGAATCGGGAATATTGATTAACAGTTAACATATACCTTATTATGTCTCTCTATCATGTTGCTAAAGCTGACGGAACCCGCATCGGGCCCTTTGATGTTGAAACGCTGAATGCCATGCTTGCCAAAGGTGAGCTGGATACGACTTGCCTTGTCTGGGCAAAGGGAATGGCGGAGTGGGCGCCCATCACCACCGTTACTACGGGGGAAGCCGGTGCGCCGCCTGAGACTCCCGAACCCCCTGCATCCGCGACCCCTGCTGTACCTATGCCCGCGGTTCCCACGGCAACCGCTCCCGACGCCGCGGCGGCAGATGCCGAAAAGTGGGGGCTGTTCTCCTCTTTCCGCAGCGCGGTGACTGCCCGCTACATGCCCTTCTTTAAGGGCCGTGCTTCCCGCGCGGAATACTGGTGGTTCTTCTTGGCAAATTTCCTTATCGGTATCACAATCGGTTGGCTTCCCTATGTGGGCGACATTGTCACGGCCGTACTGATGGTTCCGGGGGTTGCCCTTACGGTGCGCCGCCTGCACGATACCGGTCGCAGCGGCAAGTACATCTTCTTCTCGCTGATTCCTCTGGTGGGCTTTATCATCATTTTCGTGTTCATGCTCCTGCCCTCCGGTCCTGCCAACAAGTGGGGTGAAGGTCCGGAATCTCCCCGTCGATAAATCGCGCAGGATTCAGAAATCTGCAAATATCACGGTCGCCCCGTCGGTATCCTCCGCCGGGGCGATTTCTGCCTTCTGAAAGGGGATCTATGTTGTGTGAAATTGATAATTTCAAACTTCGATTTTCCTCATAATTACCTTGCGTTTTTGCGCAAAACGTCTATAATATCGGCTCACACAACGCAAGACTATGAGCGATTTAGCAGAGAAAGCCCTTCAATATCACGAGAATCCCCGCCCCGGCAAGCTGGAAGTGCTGCCGTGCAAATCCTGTTTCTCTATCGATGATTTGACGGTCGCCTACTCCCCCGGTGTGGCCGTCCCCTGTCTGGAGATTGAAAAAGACGAAACCCTTTCTACCCGCTACACCAACCGCGGCAACCTTGTCGGCGTGATCAGCAACGGCACCGCCGTGCTGGGGCTGGGCAACATCGGTGCCCCCGCCTCCAAGCCCGTGATGGAGGGTAAAGGTCTGCTGTTCAAGATTTATGCCGATGTCGATGTGTTCGATATCGAGCTGGACATCAAGCAGCCTGAAAAGCTGATTGAGGTGATTAAGACGATGGAACCGACCTTCGGCGCCATCAATCTGGAGGATATCAAAGCCCCCGAATGCTTCTTGGTGGAGCAGCGTTTGCGCGAAGAGATGAACATCCCTGTCTTCCACGATGACCAGCACGGCACCGCCGTTATTTCGGGTGCCGCCCTGCTGAATGCCGCCCACCTGACGGGGCGCCTGTTGCAGGATATGAAGTGCGTGGTGAGCGGTGCGGGGGCTGCGGGTATTGCCTGTGCCAAGTTCTACATGGCTCTCGGTGTGCGCCGTGAGAACATTTACATGTTTGACTCCAAGGGGCTTATCCACACCAACCGTCTGGATTTGCACCCCACCAAGGCCATGTTTGCCCAGAGCGAGGAATGCACGCTGGAGGTTGCCCTGCAGGGGGCGGACATCTTCCTCGGTCTGTCCAAGAAGGGGCTGCTTAAGCCCGAAATGGTGAAGAGCATGGCACCCAACCCCATCATCTTTGCCTGTGCCAACCCCGACCCCGAAATCACCTACGATGACGCCAAGGCCGCCCGCCCCGACTGCATCATGGGTTCGGGTCGCAGCGACTGGCCGAATCAGGTGAACAACGTGAGCTGCTTTCCCTACATGTTCCGCGCTGCGTTGGACATGGGTGCCACCTCCATCAGCGAGGCGATGAAGATTGCCGCCGCCCGCGCCCTTGCCGACCTTGCCCGCCAGCCTGTGCCGCAGGAAGTGGTGGAAGCCAACGGCGGCACGCCGCTGGAGTTCGGACGTGACTATGTCATCCCGAAGCCGTTCGACCCGCGTATGATTGAGTATCTCTGCCCCGCCATTGCCGAGGCTGCGGTCATCTCCGGCGTGGCTCGCCGCCCCCTGCCTGATAAGGAGCAGTATGTGGCCGAGCTGAAAGCCCGCGTGGCTAAGGTGCACAAGCGCACCCACGCTCTGGTGGACAGCTACAAGTAATACTTTCGAGTACGGTAAGGCTCTGCCTTGCCTCAGCAAAGCAAAAAGGAATGCCCTGACAGATGTCAGGGCATTCCTTTTTATGTTGCGATAGGTGCAGCCTACAGCATTTTGAAGATGTCGGCGGTTGCACCCGAAACAGTTGTCGTGTATTAGGCGAGCGGTTTTTCTGAGGCAGCACCCCACTGGTTGGGCGGAGCAGAGGGCAGCAGCATGAACACCAGCATAACGATGCCGCCCACATAGGGAATCAGGCTCAGCAGGAGGAACCAGCCGCTGAAACCGCCATCGTGCAGACGCCGCACGGCAACGGCAATGCCGGGAACCAAAATGGCCAACGACGCCAGCAGCAAAAGAATGTAGAAAAGACCGAATACGGCCAAACCCACGCCCGGGTCACCCGTAACCCCGCCCAAAAGAAGCGCCAAAATGCCTGCAACAGCCAGAAGAACAATACTAATCAGGAAATTAGCCAGGGCAAACCACCAGTATTCCGAGCGGGAAGCACGCCCTGTAAAGGTGGCATAGCGACCGAATACCACAGTCTTGAATGCTACAATCGGACCCCAAGAGGCACCGGAAACCGGGGCAATAGGCGGGGGAAAACCGGGCACGGCGGGTGCAACGGCGGCAATGGTGGAAATAGGACGCCATTCCGCCCAGCCGTTTGTCCACACCAGACAGGCGGGAGAGATCTGACCGGAGGCCAGCATAGCGTTAATGGTGTTTACATCATACGGCCCGATGCGGGTGCCGTCCGGTTTGGCAATATGGTAGAGAGACATGGTAATAGTTCTAACTGGTATCCAGTATCGGTGATGGAGTGATATAAGTCAAGATAAAAGGTTTTTTGTAAAAATATTTCTCTCTATCCTGCGGGCAAAAGTCTACACATTCCGTTTGACAGGGTAGGTGCAGTTGTGGTACCCTGACAGGGAAATAAGATTCGTTATCTTTCCCGCCATGAAACCTGCGTTGAAACTTTTTGTGTTGGCTTTGGCCCTGTTGGTTGCGGCTCCCGTCCCTTCTTATGCCAAGACCGATGATAAAACCGAGGAAGACGGCGGCAAAGGGCGCAATAAAGCCAAAGCGGCTCGTGAAGCGCGACGTCAGGGGCAGGATAAAGCAAAGCCCGCAGCCGGACTGGGTGAGTTTACCAAAGAGTTTGAAGCCCTGACCGAAGCCCTGCCTTTGCTCGATAATGCCACCGATGAAAAGAGTGCTGCCGAGGTGGCTAAAAAGTTGCAGCATACATTCTCATACCTGCCCGCTCCCATGGGCGGCAGCAACGCCCAGCTTGAGGAGTACGCCCGCGCACAGAACCGCATCAATCTCAAGATGGAGAAGATGAAGAAGCAGCCTTGGTTTGTTTCTTCGGGCATGCAGAAGGCGTGGACTCTCATCACCGTGCCCTCCACCCGCCGCGCTGCCAACTTGAAGCGTTGACGCCGCATCTCCCCCCCTTTTTTAGGAAAAAGCAACCCGCTCCGCTGTTTCGGCAGAGCGGGTAGCTTTCATCGTCATTTCGTTACCTTGCTGCATTTCTCATAAGGCGTTTTTTATCCTTATGAAATCAGGGGAGTACGAACTTTTTTCTATTGAGCAGGATGACAGCGAAAGCAACGATTGACAACAGCACCCGGCAAATACCGTGTATCAGACCGATAACGGTGTTGAAAAGAGATTCTTGACAGGTCACCACGTAGGCATCTGCGGGATTGTTTCTTTTATAATACACCGATACTTTACTCCCCCTATCCATGCAGCCATTGCTGTGATACATAGTACTGAACCCCATACAATCCTATCAATCGGTGCTATTACTCAAAACGCAGCAGCACGGGGGTGCGGGGCGCGGTGTGGGGCGTCAGGGCTTCGATATCGGCTGTTTTGACCCAGCCGCGCGTGCCGTTGAAGGTTTCGATGTAGGTGTAACTGCCGCGTTTGGAGAGCAGATGCACAGGGGTGGAGGGCGTGAGCGTCATCTGCTCCGCCGCTGTATCGTCCGCCGCGTTGCGGAGTAAGGATTTCTCCAGCACATAGGCAATGTCGGCAGGGGGCAGGGAGGACAGGTCGGGCGTTTGTCGCGTCTCGTAGTACGCGCGGTCGGCAGCGCAGAGCAGGGTGAGCAGAGCGGCGAACGCCGTGGCGGTTTGCAGCCAAGGTTTCTCCTGCCCGCGGCGCAGAATCAGCAGGGCGATGCACAGGGCGAGCAGCGCCGTGCTGCACACCGTGGCAACCCACAGCTGGCTTGCCGTCAGAAAGGTGAAGATTTGGTCAACCGTCTCGCCCATCGGCAGCACAGCCCCCTCTTTGCGTTGGATGAAATCGAGATTGGCGCGGGCTTCTTTCAAGCCGGGGTCAAGTTGCAGGGCGCGGGCGTAGTGCAGGGCGGCTTTGCCCGCATGACCGAGGCGGTATTGGCAGTTGCCGCGGTGGTATTCCGCAGCGGCGTGGTGCGGGTGGGTGGGCAAGCTGTCGGCGGACAGTTGGTCCAGCCATTGCAGGGCGTGGCTGTACTGCCCCTTTTCGTAATCGCTGCGGGCGTTCTGCATGGCGGTATCCCATGCGTCGGCACCGTGGGCGGCGGGCATCAACACAGCCAACAGCAACAGCACGGCGGTGGCTGCCTTGGCGGCGGCTTGGCGCACCAGCTTCATCATCTCCTGCCGCTGGGCGGGTGTCAGGTCGGTCTGCGCATCGGGGCGGAAGGCTTCGGCATCGCGGCGGTCAAGAATGGCTTGCAGCGGCGGCGTCACTTGGTCGGCGGGGAGTCGGCTCTCGATGTACGCGCCGATGTGTTTCAGGAACGAGAGATTGTCCTTTTCGGTTTCCAAGGCGCTCAACTCGCGCTCGCGGGCGCGGTCGGCGGCACCCGCCGCCAGTTTGCGGCACAACAGCTGCCCCGCCACCCACAGCAGAATGGAGGCGGCGGGCAGATAGAGCAGGTACCAAAGCCAACGCGGCAGGGTGATGCAGCCGTTCATGGCTTCATCGGGCAGCCAGCCGTAAATGTCCGTCATTTCCGCTACGGGAACGGTACCCGCAGGGGGCGGCTCGGCGGCACTCACAAAGCCGCCCGCGGTGCCTGTGTCCGACTCACGCCACTCCAGAGCAATGGGTTTGGTCTGCGCCTGTTCATACTGCATGGTGCCGGGGTTGAAGAAGCTGAACGAAAAGCCGGGAATGCCCGCCACCTCTGCCGTGGGGCGCATCAGCTGGTTGAACACCATGCCCACCGTGTTGCCGTTGGCATCCACCAGCGGGCGGCGCGTGGCGGGTACGAGTTTCCACCCCGCCTCATTCATGGGCTTGGGACATTCCAGTTGCTCCAGATTGCCGGTGCCGCGCACGGTGATTTCCACATCCACCGATTCATTCATGCCCAGCACGCGGACATCGGTCTTGGCCTCCATCACATAGCAGCCCACCATGTCGGCAAAGTCGCGCGGCTTGCCGGGGGGCAGGGGCAGGGCGCCCATCGTCAGCACGGGCAGGTCGGCATCGGCCTGGGCGTGACCGAAAAAGCCCTGTTGCTGCACAATCGTAAACTTGCCGCCCACATCGGAATTGCCCTCACGGAAGGGGGTGAGCGTGCCGTTCAAATCGACCGTGTGCCATTGCTGCCCCTTGGCGTAGGCCGAGGACTGCCCGATCACGCCCCCGTGGACCATGGCGGCAATGCCTTGCAGCGCCGCTTGAAACTGCCCCGCCTTGACACCTGCGGACTGAATGACGGGTACGCCGATGTTGCAGTCGGAGGGTACGAAGAATTTGACGGCGGTGCGGACAGGTTGTGCCACATAGCCGTCCTTAATGTCCGTGTGCCACAGCACGCCGTAATTGATAGGCTTGCTCATCCACTTGATTTCGGAGGTCGGAACAACGGACAGCGGCGGCACCTTCACGCCTTTTTTGCGCCCCGACTTATAGTCTGCCTGAATCTCGGGGATTTCCAGCGTCCCAGCGCGGTCGGGGGTGATGATGATGGGGTAGACCTCCGCCATGTTGCGGTTGGGGTCCAGCGGGTTGGCACCTGCCTGCGGCTGTTGCAGCTCCACCTTCGCCCCCTTGACGGCGGGGCGGGTTTTAATCATGAACACGTCGTCCCCGATTTCGGTGTCAATCAGGTACAGCACCACCTTTTCCCCCGGCACCGCCACCCCCGCCGACCACACGGGCGTGATGTCGGCCAAGAGTTGCGCCGCTGTCAGAATCGGCAGAAGCAGAAGTGCGTAAAAAGTACGGTTAATCCCTTGTAACATAATGAAAATAGCGTTTAGTAATCTTTCTTGGGCGGCGTCGGGTTGTCGTTGAAGTGCGGGATGGGCGAGCCGTGCTCCTCTTCCACATGCATTTGCAGGATGGAAGCGGCTTTCTGTTCAGCCTTCTCCTTGTCGCTCAACCCCGCGGGTTGTTCCTGCTCGGCTTGCTGATTCCGCTCCTGTTCTTGGGGCTGCTGTCCTTTGTTCTGTTCCTGCTCGCCCTGCTGTTCGTTCTGTTGCTCGTTCGGGCGGTCGCCTTGCTGCTCATCCTGCTTGTCCTGACCGTCTTGCTTATCGTTCTGCTGCTCGTCCTGCTTGTCGTTGCCGGACTCATCCTGTCGGTCGTTGTCTTGGTTCCTGTCGCCGTCCTGCTGCTGTTGGTCATTGTTCGGCTTGTCGCCTTTTTTGTCGCCCTGACCGTCATTCTGACCCTGATTCTGCTGTTGGTCGTCCTGTTGGTCTTGGTTCTCCTGATTTTGCTGATTATCCTGATTCTGCTGCTGTTCGTTTTGCTGCTGCTGTTTCAGGCGTTCAATCTCCTCCTCCAGCTTCTTAATCAGCTCCTCAATCTTGTCGATGTTGCGTTGTGCCGCGTGCAGCGCGGCATCAGCGGCAAGGGCATCTTTGTAGGGTTGTTCGTTGGTTTTCAGCTTATCGACAATCTTCTGCAAATCGTCTGCCGTGGGCTGCTTGGGGGTGCCGTTTTCCTCCCCCTCGTACAGGGCGCGCAGTTCGTTGAAGGTAGCGGCGGCGGCGATATTGCCCAGCTCGTATTGGCAGGCGGCTTGGAGATGCGTGTCCTCATCCAGCAGAGCCTGTGAAAACGCTTCTTTGGCCTTGGCGGCATCTTGGCCCATAGCGGCAAGCCCCGCGCGGTAGGCGGCAACGGATTCCGCCTGCGCGCCCCATGCGGGTGTCAGCAGGGGCAGCAGAAGCAGCGAGGCAAGCGGCAGCTGGGGGCGGCGCCAGTTCGTAGCCAACAGCACGGCGGCTACCACCAGCAGCAGCGCGGCGGCGGCAAAGTAGGCAAACAAATCGTTGGGAACCTTGTTGAGGGAAAACTCCTCCTCATGTCGGTCGAGCTTGCGGACGGCCTGTCGGGCGAACTCGGTGAGGTCGGCGTGCTGCCCCATGTGGAAGTAGCTGCCGCCCGTGGCTTGGGCAAAGGCTTGCAGAGAGGCGGCATCCAGCTTGCTGATGACGTGCTTGCCCTCGGCATCCTGCCACAGACCGTTCTCGCCCTGTGCATCGGGGATAGGCCCGCCCGCCGCCGTGCCGATACCCACGGTGATGACCATCAGGTGGTTTTCCTTGGCTTCGGCTTCGATGTCGCCCTTTTTGTCGGTGGTGTCCTCGCCGTCGCTGAGAATCACCAGCGCGTTGGTGCCGTCGGGGGCGCTGCGCTTGAAATCCTGCATGGCTTTTTTGAGCACAAGGCTGAAATTGGTGCCGCCGCTGCCCGCCCAACCGCGGTTGACCTGCTCCAAGGCATCGCGCAGGGCGGTGTGGTCGTAGGTGAGGGGAACCACCAAATCCGCCGTGCCCGAAAAGACGATGAGACCGATTTTGTCATTCGGCAGCGATTCAATCAGCTCGTAGGCGGCGGCTCGCGCCTCTTGCAGGCGGTTGGGCTGCACATCCTGCGTCTCCATCGAGCGGGAAATATCCAAGGCCAACAGCAGATTGCGCCCCGATGCCGTGCCGCCCGATTCGCGGTAGCCGTTGATGGGGCGTGCCAATGCTAAAATGCCGCAGACAAGGGCAGACAGGCAGAGCGCGGCGGGCAGGACGGTGCGCCACGCGGGGCGGCGCGTCACCAACTCGTTCTCATGCGCGGCGGAGACCAAACGCCGCCACCCGCGGCTGTTGCGGCGCGACAGCAGAACGAGAGCCGCCGCCAGCAGCAGCGGCAGAAGCAGGGCGCAGAGAACGTAGGGGTAGAGAAAACTCATGGTTTACGGCGCGGGACGCGGCAGAACGAATTGGAAGAAACACCCCAGCACCAGCAACAGCACGGCGGCGGTCAGGGGGTAGGGGAACAGCTCATCGTAGCTGATGAGCGTGCGGCGCTTGGCATCGGTCTTTTCCAAGCGGTCGATGGAATCGAAGGCTTTTTGCAGCTTTTCGCCGCTGCTGGCGCGGTAGTACTGCCCGCCTGTAATCTTGGCAATTTCGCGCAGGGTCTTTTCATCGAAGGTGTCGATGTCGGAGGTGTAGCCGGAGATACGCTCATCCTGCCCGATGGCGATGGGGAAAATCTTGATGCCCAGCTCGGCGGCCTGTTGGGCGGCCTCGGTGGGGGAGATGCTGCCGCGGTTGCTCATGCCGTCCGTCACCAGAATAATGACCTTGCTCTTGGTTTCCGTGCGTTCGTGCAGTCGGGTGGCGGCGGAGGCAATGGCGGTGCCGATGGCGGTGCCGTCCTCCTCCACATAACCGGGAATATCGCCGCGGAAGGGGTCGCGCGAGCCGAGGTAGAACTCTTTGATGATGTAGGTGATGATGCCGTGGTCGAGCGTGAGGGGACTGCACAGCTTAGCCTTGCCCGCAAAGGCCACCAAGCCGATGCGGTCGTTGGGGCGCCCGCTCACGAACTCGTTAATGACGTATTTGGCGGCCTCCAAGCGGTCGATGGCAACTTTGCGCGTGCGTCCGTAGTCGTCTTTGGTCAGGAACACCATGTCGCGGCTCGCCATGGAGCCGGAGAGGTCACAGGCAATCATGATGTCGATGCCGCTCACCTTCTGCTCCTCGTGCTCGTTCTCCCACTGCGGGCGGGCGAGTGCCAGCACCAAAAACGCAGCGGAGAGCACCAGCATGACAGGTCCGATGCGACCCGCCAAGGTGGAGGGCTTTTTGAGGTGCGCCCCAATCAGACGGATGGTCGGGTGCATGACCGCCGCCTGTGCGCCCTTGCGGCGGCGCAGCAGCAACAGCGGCAACAGGGGGAGCAGCGCCCACAGCCACAGCGGTGCCGCCATGGTAAAGACGCGGCTTCCCGCTTCTGCCAAAAGGAAGTGTGTCATGCTTCGTCCTCCTTTCGTGCGGCGGCTTCGCGCGCCTGTTCCTCGGTAATCTGCCCCACCAAGACACGCGCTTCGTTAATGAGACGGCGCACGCGCAGGTTGTCGGTTTCCTGCAAGGGGGCGTATTTCAGGCTTGCCAGTTCCTCCAGCAGCTGCCCTGTGGCGGCTCGGCAGGCGGCGGGAACCTCTGCCAGCGAGTCAAGACGCTGGGAAAACTCCTCGTGCGTTTCAAAGAGCGAGGAATCGTGCGCCTGCCCCTCCAGGAACGTACGCAGAATCAGCGAGAGCCGCAGCGAACAGGGGCGCAGGGCGGGCAGTTCCTCCTCCAGCACGGTCATGGCGGCCAAGGCTGTTTCCTGCGGGGTGGGCGGCGCGGGCAGCGGGCGCTGCTTTTTGCGGAAAATGAGCCACAGCACCAAGGCGAGAACGACCGCGAGCGCGGCGGCCATGCCCGCCGGAATCCACAGATTGACGACCGAGAAGCTGTCGGCGGGAATATCCGCTTCCAACGTCGGTATCAGGTCGGGGATGCTGGTCTGTTGCGGCAGGGGGGGCATGGCTTAATGCGTGAAAAGGCGGCTGCGGCGGTTGAAGAGGTTTCTCAATGCGGGGATAAAGGAATCGGTGGTGCGCAGGTCGAGCATGTCAATGCCCAGCTGGGTGAACACGCGCTGCCACTCCTCGCGGTGGGCGTGGACGGCGCGGGCATGGGCTTGACGCAGTTCGGTGTCGCTCAAATCGGCTTCGTACATCTCGCCCGATTCGGGGTCGCGGAAGCGAATGATGCCCGCTTCGGGCAGCGTCAGCTCCGCAGGGTCGGCCACGCGCACAGGAATCAGCTCGTGGCGGAAATTCAGCTTGCCGACGGCCTGTTTATCGGGCGTGCCGAGAAAATCGCTGATGAGGAACACCATGGCACTTTTGCG
>JAZLFB010000107.1:0-3048 GCA_045615585.1 Akkermansia sp. | reverse complement strand
GGAGGAGGAGCGCAAGCGCGGGGAGGAAGCCGCCAAGCGGCGGCAGGAGGTCGCAATCAACCAGCAGGAGTACGACATGAAAATCAAGATACTCCGCGCCGAGATTTCCGGCAACGAGCAGAAGCTCCAAATACTCAAGGCCCAGCAGCGCATTACCGAGCTGACGCTCCAGTACCAGCGCGAGGGGCTGGCCGATGCCGAGGCCGCAGCCAAGCGCATGGTGGCCTTGGAGATGCAAGCCGAGGACCGCCGCTCCCGCCGCGACAATTCTAACACCGGGCGCGGACGAGATTCCGGCACCCGCATTTCATCTTCGCTCGCTTCCGTTGGCGGCGGCGGGCGGTCTATCCTGATTGGTGGCCCGCTGGTGACGGAAACCAAGAAGCACACGAAGCTGCTGGAGGCCATCAAGGTGGCGACAGGGAAAACTCCCACGGTTCAGGTCAGCGGGAACGTGGATGCCGTGATTGGGAGGTGAGCGAGATTTACAAAGTCTCCCCGTGACGCGTTCCGCGCCCATGCTTCACACCCGCCCCACGCGTCTCACCCCTTCAGGGCAGAGAGGCTGCGCTTCTGGCCAATCTTGCCTTCCTGCCTCCCCGCAACTATTCTTCAGGTCTGTGTTTCCGCACCATCACGGCACTTTGTGGACTTTCACCACAGTTCGCGTATCGCATCGGTCGTACGCAAAGCCCCACCCGCCGGAGCGGATGGGGCTGAGTAAGTCGTCAGAGAGAGTGGTGATTACTTCCTTCTGCGGCGCACGGCAATGCCAGCCAATGCGAGGAGGGAGAGCGTGCCTGTGGCGGGCTCCGGCACGTTGCCGGAAACCAAGCCCGTGAAAAGCACCGTGTTTCCTTGAATCTCAGCAGCGCTCAAAGTAAGCTCGCCGAGGTTCACCTGGAGGTTCGAGCCCACAGGGGTGACACCGGGCGCGCCTGTGGCCGAATCCTCGAACTTGAATCCCACACCGACGATGGCGGAATCGAGTCCTTCCGGCAGTACCAGGTCGGAGGCATCGAAAGTCACCTTGTCCATGTCCACTTCGCAATGGAAAAGCCCGGAGAGGTCATACCAGCATACGTTTTCAACCAGCTCGTAGGTGGCAGAAGAAAGGTCGATGGTGACATCCTTGAGCGTGATGGTGTTGCTGCCCACAGAGATGGAGTTGTTGGAGGTGATAGTCATCTTCTCGATGAGGAGGTCAGCCTCCGATTCAATCTTGAGCCCGTCTGCCATGCTGGCATCCTGCCCCTGACCCGTAATTGTGTTTTCTGCCAGTTCGAGCTTCTGCAGCAAGCCGAGACCATCTTCTTTGTTGAGAGAGGAGACTTTGGCGCTGCCCGCCTGTGTGGAATCCTCGTTTTTCAGGACTTTCGTGTCGCTGGACAGGACCTTCAGGCAGAGCTCCTTGCCCCCGTTACCCAAGGTAAGGACGGCCTTGGAATCATACGTCTCCCCGCCTATGGTGACGTTGACCTTCCTGGTGGAAATATCTCCAAATCCAGTGATGACCTGTTGCGCCTGCGCCAAGATGATGTTTTTTCCCTCAAACTGGCCCCAGTTACTCACATCAGTCGCGTCAATGGCAAAGTCCATCCCCGTCAAATCGAACACCTGAGATTTGGAGGTGCCTGTGAGAGTCAACGCCGGGCTTGCGCTATCACCTGCCTGTGCGTCTACAAGGTGGAAGTTCAGGTTTTGCGTTTTCTTGACGTTTGTGGCCGTAACGCCGTATCCGTAGAGGTCGATGGAGTTGTTGCTCGTCTCGCCTGTGTAGCTGCTGCCCGCTGCCACGGTACCCAACACAAGGTCGGAAGATCCCGTATAGGTGGCTTTGTTGCCCTGGGCATCCTCTATTGTGGCTGAGCCCCCCTGGCCCAGCAGGTACACCCTATTGTTACTCACCGCGCCGCTTCCCGAATCACCCCCCGTCAGCTTGCAGGCAACTGTCCCGCCGGACACGATGACCACGTTGCCAGTGACATCTGCGGTGTCCGACATGGCACCGTAGACGGTGTTGACCGATCCGCCGCTGATGATGACGGTGTTGTTGCGGGCCGTGCTGCCGGGCAGGGCCACGGCACACGCGCCGACAACGGTGCCGACCGCACCTCCGCTCATGGTGACCTTGTTGTTGTAGACGGGCTGTCCCGAGGTTTCCGTTGCGTACCCGCCGAACACGGTCATCCCCGTCAAGTCCAAGGCATTCGCAGAATCACCCCCGGGCAGGAGAGAAACCGCTGCATCTGTCGCTTCTGTCCCGTTGCCGTAGCTCCCCACATAACCGTAAGGATCGGTCTTATTGCCGAGATCATCGGTTGTATAGTACGTCGCCCCCTCAATCTGGGTAAGGGTGACATCTTGAGCCAAGACCTGCCCGCCGAGAAAAGCGGCTGCCATCATTATTGTCGTCGTTCGCTTCATAACGATTGCTTGTGTTGTTAAACTGTTGCGCGAGCTTGCCCGCGCATCTTTGTATATGGTAGGCAGTCGCAATCCTGTTGTCAAGTTAATTGTTTCAAGAAATACGGGAGCGAAGCTTGATTTCCGCGTAGTTTCGCCGAAAATGCAGCGTGATTTTTGTCGTGGGGAAGGCACAGGCGAATTGCATAGCACAGCGCAAGGATGCCGAGAATACACGAAGGGTCGAGGAGAAAGACGGAGCTTCTTTTTGACACCCGCGCCGTGGGTGTATGGAAACGGCGAAGATATGGCGCGGAGACGGCATCCGGCGCATCTGCTACGGGAACTACCAGCACACGGTCACGGGCATCACGATTGAGCGCAACCGGGATGCGGCGACCGGGAACGTGGTGGAGATCACCTACGAGGTGCCGGAGGAGGATGCGCTCTCCTCGCAGCCGGAGATGGGGAGCCGCACCGACCTGCTGGCCGGGGTGGTACTTATCAAGACGACCACGACTCCCGGAACGGCGGGCATTGCATCCGTGAAGCTGACCTACGGCAAGCCGGAGCCCACGGATGACGAGGACGAGGACGGGGAGGACAGCGAGGACGGAAGCCGCTCGGAAAGCGGGGAGGACG